>CP085695.1:366925-733850 GCA_029715105.1 Wolbachia endosymbiont of Menacanthus eurysternus
AAATATTGGGATATTTATGTTCAAGAAAAAAATAAATTGATTTCGCCGTATTATGGCGGAGATGATATAAGAATAAAAAGAAGAATAATAAATGATAATGAAAAATATGGAATTTACACTGGATTAAATGCTAAACACCCATTTCTTGATAAAGAATTGCCACTTTATATTGTTAATTTTGTATTAATGGAACATGGGGGGGGTGCAATTTTTGGATGTCCAGCACATAATAAGTGTGATTTTGAATTTGCGCAAAAGTACAATCTACCGATTATTCCCGTTATTTCTTCAGTAAATTCAGTTAATATTGAAACTTTGTATCCCGTGATAATAAAAGAAAAAGAAAGCACTACTACTAATAGTGAAGTAATGATTAATTCTGAATTCTTAAACGGATTAACTATTAATATAGCAAAAGAAGTGATTATTAAAAAACTCGAAGAAAAAAGAATAGGTAAAAAAACTATAAGTTATCGTTTACATGACTGGGGAATTTCAAGGCAACGTTACTGGGGATGTCCTATACCAATTATATATTGTAAAGCTTGCGGTACTGTACCAGTGCCAGAAAAAGATCTTCCAATAATTCTTCCAATAGATGTGGACTTCAAAAAAAGTGGCAATCCTCTAGACAAGCATCCAACCTGGAAATTCGTTGATTGTCCGAAATGTGGAAGGCCAGGAGAGCGTGAGACTGATACATTTGATACTTTTTTCGAATCCTCTTGGTATTTTGCTGCGTTTTGTAGCGAAAATAAATCTATCAATAAAAATGCATGTAATCATTTCATGCCTGTAAATTATTATATAGGTGGAATAGAACATGCAGTTTTACATTTACTTTATTCGAGGTTTTTTTGTCGTGCTTTAAAAAAATGCGGCTACCTTGATATTGAAGAGCCATTTTCTACTCTAATTACTCAAGGAGTGGTTTGTCATGTAACTTACAAGGATAAAAATGGAAAATGGCTCTTTCCAGAAGAAGCAAAAGAATTAATGATAAAGGGTATCAAAGTCCAAATTGGAAAAGTTGAAAAAATGAGTAAGTCAAAGAAAAATATAATTGATCCGAATATTATTATAGAAAAATACGGTGCTGATACCGCTCGTTTATTTGTATTATCTGATACTCCACCTGAAAAAGATATGGAATGGTCTGATGACGGTATAGAAAGCTGTTTTCGCTATATAAATAAATTGTGGCGAATGGTAATACAATTGAAACCTATTAATATAAAATTTAATAATGAAAATATTACTGGTCAACTTCTCGAATATAGAAAAAAAATTCATAAGCTTTTATATGAACTTACAAATGACTTAGAAAACTGTAAATTGAATTGTGTAATAGCAAAATTTCGTAAAATGACAAATTTAATAGCTGAAATAGATGTAAAAAACGGAAGATCTCTTATTGATGAGGGTATATGTATACTAATTAGAGTAATCGAGCCATTTATTCCCCATCTAGCTGGAAATTTATGGCGAGAAATAGGGGGTAATAGTAGCACAACTCTATGTTTAAAACCTTGGCCACAAGCTATCAAATCTTTGCTAATTGATGACATGCTAACTATAGCAATTCAGATCAATGGAAAATTTCGCAAAACGATTAGAGTAGCAGCTAATAATTTAGATAAAGAAGAACTAAAAAAAATGGCAATAAATTCAGTTTCTAATAGGATTAACAGAAACAAAATTCGTTCTGTATATCTTATACAAAATAAGATAGTAAATATAATTGTTTAAAAATAGATAGTACAACATTTTATTTGTAATAATTTTATTCAATTTTTTTATAAACTTTTCTACTTAAAAGATATTTTAAATATTTAAATTGTGATTTTTTGATAAAGTAATATGACATATTTATCATCATCTGTATTATTTTACTTACATGAAACGGGACACTGTCCATTTATTTTAACTTGTATTTTAATTCGTAAAATTAATAATTTGATTATTTGTTTTTATATCTCAATATAATTGAACCTAGTTTTCTATTGATATTAAAAACACTGTAGAAATACTAATTATAAGTTTTATAATCAAAATATCCAATTAATAAAAATATATAGAGGAAAATAATAAAAATCCCTAAAGGATTGGGTATTGTTGAGTCTCTATCAAATGATTTTTCATAAAAATACGAACTAAGCTTATTGACTTTATAACAATGGTTACCTTAAAGTAGTAGTTTACTGTAATAAAATATTAATTATTGTGATCTTTTTCTTTTATCTTTTTGCAATTTTTAACATTTTATCTGCTATTTGCGTGATTAGTGTTAACAACACTATGTATGCAGTGTTGTTTTTAATTTTAACTTTTATAAATTCTGCAGCTCTTTTTATCCTTCTTAAAGCTGAATTTATTGCTATGATAATACTAATAGTGCATGTTGGAGCAGTTATAGTATTATTTATATTTGTGGTCATGATGCTTGATACAGATTATATAAAATTACATCAGGGTTTTGTAAAGTATTTAACTATTGGTTTCGTATTGTGTGTCGTATTCTTATTCATTATTAGTTTTGCAATCTATAATTCAGAATCTGGTATAAATAATAATAATGCTGCTATAAGCCGTATTGATAATGTGAAATCTATCGGTAATTTTTTATACACTGATTATGCATACGCTTTTTATCTTTCTGGCATTTTATTGCTTGTTACGAGTATTGGTGTAATTATTCTCACCTTACATGATAAGAAAAAAAATAAAATTAAAAGACAAAGCGTATTAAAACAATTGACACAATCTTCGTCCGTAAAATTAGTTAAACCCGAATTTAGAAAGGGATTGGAATGGAAATAGGATTAAATCATTTTTTAATAGTTGCTGCTATTTTATTTACTATAGGAGTGAGTGGCATTTTTATTAATCGTAAAAGTATAATTAATATTCTATTATCAATAGAAATATTGTTGTTGGCAGTTAATATAAATTTAGTTGCTTTTTCTGCTTTTAACGATAACATAATTGGACAAGTCTTTGTTATGTTTGTATTGACTGTTGCAGCAGCTGAGTCAGCAACAGGACTCGCAATATTGGTAGTGTATTATAGGAGTCGAAGCAATATAGATATTGAACAAGTTAGCCTAATGAAAAAGTAAAATATGGCTGATATATTAAAATTAATAGTGTTTTTACCGCTTTTTAGTTCATTATCTTCTGCTTTCTTTCCTAGAAAAAATATTCTTAATCAATTAATAGCCATTGTAGGAATTGGGATATCTACTGTTTTATCATGGTACGTTTTTTTTGCTCTTTCTCAAAATTATCACTTAATTTTATTTTCTTTGTTTTCTTTAAGCGTTTTAAAAGTCGATTGGGCAATTAAAATTGATACTCTTTCATCTTTAATGCTAATTGTAATTACTACTATTTCTTTAGTAGTTCATATCTATTCTATTGGTTATATGAAATATGATAAAGGAAAATCTAGATTTTTTTCTTATTTATCATTGTTTACGTTTTGTATGATTATATTAGTTGTGAGCGATAATTTTATACAACTTTTTTTTGGCTGGGAAGGGGTTGGATTATGCTCTTACTTACTTATAGGATTTTGGTTTCAAAAACACTCTGCAAATAATGCAGCGTTTAAAGCATTTATTGTAAACAGGGTAGCAGATTTAGCATTATTAATTGGAATTTTTTTAGTTTACCATGTATTTCATACTTTAAAATTTATCGAGATTTTTGATGAAATTAATCATTTTAAACAGTGTACTGAAACAGTGTATCATAAGTTAAGAATGATTCATATAATGTGTATATTACTTTTTATTGGTTGTATGGGAAAATCTGCTCAGTTTGGTTTGCACGTTTGGCTTCCAGATGCTATGGAAGGACCGACTCCAGCTTCCGCACTTATTCATGCAGCTACTATGGTAGTGGCAGGTATATTTTTAATAGCAAGGTGTTCTCCGTTATTTGAATTATCAAGTTTAACGAAAGAATTAATGATAATTATTGGAACATTTACTGCATTTTTTGCGGCTGTTGTTGCAACTATTCAAAACGATATAAAAAAAATAATTGCTTATTCGACTTGTAGTCAACTTGGTCATATGTTTATGGCATGTGGCTTTTCTGCTTACAATATCGCTATTTTTCACTTAATGACACATGCCTTTTATAAGGCTTTGTTATTTCTTAGTGCAGGTAATGTAATTCATACAATGCATTCGCAAAATATTAAGAAAATGAAAAACTGCTGGAAAAAACTCCCGTGTACCTATACTTTTATTTGGATTGGATCTCTTGCGCTTTCTGGGATATTTCCATTTGCTGGTTTTTATTCAAAAGACTTAATAATTGAATATGCTTATAATACTAGTGGTTTTATTTTTATAATAAGCTTAATTATTGCGTTTTTTACTGCATTTTATTCTTGGAGATTTCTATTACTTATATTTCATAATCAAAATTATGATCAAAAACAAAATGAAATTGATATATATGAAGTACCAAAGATTATGATTATACCTCTATTAATACTTGTTTTTGGGTCTATGTATTCTGGAATATGGGGGAATAATATTTTATATATAACTAGTAACACATTTTGGAAATCAAGTTTAGTAATTACTGATGAACAGTATAAAACGCATCTTCTTATAAAGATATTACCAAATGTAATGAGTTTAAGTGGAATAATACTAGCATACTCAATTTATTTTTATAAAAGATTTCAACAAATTAAAAGCAAATTTCTATTTAAATTTTTGCAAAATAAATTATATATTGACGAAATATATGATTTTATCATAGTTGTACCGATGAGGTTTATATCTAAATTTTTGTGGAGATTTGATGTTGAGGTAATTGATTCATTTGGACCAAATGGTATAGTTTATTTAGTTAATAAATGTTCAAAATTTTCTACAAAACTACAAACAGGTTATGTATTTGATTATGCGTTTATTATGTTTATTACCTTAATAATTGGTACTTTATATATCATTGGAGTTAAACAATTAAAGTGTTACTAATTAGTATATTTTTATTTCCATTAATAGGAGCATTAATATTAACTCAAATTAAGGTCAGTCATAAGTCAATACATTTAGTGAAATTTATCTCTTTGTTTTTTACTATACTGCCGTTTTTGTTTAATATTATTGTATGTACTAAATTTGATTATAGTAAAGCAGATTTCCAGCTAGTTAGCTATCCAATTAAAAATATTGGCATAGGTATAGATGGTATATCGTTACTTTTTCTTTTACTTACAACTTTTCTATTTCTTATTTGTGTACTGTATAATAATACAGTAAGCTATATAGCTTTTAAAGCTTATATGATATTATTTTTATTACTCGAAAATTTCATAATAGGTTTTTTTATTTCACTGAATGCTATTAGCTTTTACATTTTTTTTGAAGCAACTCTAGTACCTACATTTTTTATTATCGGTATTTGGGGAGGAAAACAAAGGGTATATGCAGCATTTAAGTTGTTTCTTTATACACTTACAGGTTCATTATTTTTTTTACTTGGATTGATATATATGTATAACATGTTTGGAACATTTGATATACGAAAACTAATCATATTAATACCAAATCTTGATTTTTTTGCGCAATTATTGCTGTGGGTTGCATTTTTTATTTCTTTTGCAATAAAAATTCCGATGTTCCCATTTCATACATGGCTTCCTGATGCTCATGTGCAGTCTCCGACTACTGGATCGGTAATTTTAGCTGGATTGCTTATTAAAATGGGAGGATATGGTTTTTTAAGATTTTCTATTCCAATGTTACCTAAAGTGAACTTTTATTTTTCAAATTTCGTTGTTATACTAAGTGCGATTGCTGTAATATATACTTCATTAGTAGCATTTGCTCAAAATGATATAAAAAAATCAATAGCTTATTCCTCAATATCACATATGGGAATTGTGACTGCTGGACTCTTTTCATTTTGTGAAGAGGGTATGATTGGTGCTACATTCCAAATGATTAGTCATGGTCTCATTTCTGCTGCTTTATTTTTTTGTACTGGTATTCTCTACGCTAGAACTAGAACTTTAGAAATTATAGAATGTTTTGGAATAGTGAACATTATGCCAAAATTTAGTTTTATGTTTGTTTTGTTTTCATTGGCCTCAATCGGATTACCTGGAACTTCTGGATTTATAAGTGAGTTTTTGGCTATGGTAGGAGTATTTAAAAGAGGATTTTTTACTACAGGATTTATTGCCTCTGGTTTCATTTTGAATGCTGTTTACATGTTGAATTTATGTAAACAAATAATATGGGGATGTAATTATTCTAAATTAGTAGTTGATAGTTGTCTGAGTAATATAGAATTTTATGTTTTAATTTTATTTATGATACTTATTGTATTACTTGGATTTTATCCAACTCTTGCAATAAATTATTTAAGGCCATGTATAATGGATTTATTGAGTAACAACTATAAAGTTATATGAATTACATGCAAATACTGCCAGAGACATTTTTTGTTATTTTTTCATTAACATTGCTATTACTTGGAATTGTGCTTAATCGTCGTATTATTAATTTACTGGCGTTATGTTGCCTAATAAGCACCTTAATATTTTTGATTTTTTTAACAGAAAATAATGAAACTTTTTTATTCAGTTCATTATTGAAGTTTAACTTATACATTAGATTCGCACAGGGATTAATCCTCCTTGTAGGCATTTTAATATTTTTACTATTAAATTTATCAAAATATAAATATAAATATGAGTTTTCAATATTAATTCTTTTTGCATTATTTGGTATGATGACATTAGTTTCAGTAAATAATTTGATTTCTTTTTATTTAGCTTTTGAACTAATGAATATACCTTTATATATTCTTGCAAGCTTTAATAAAAATTCAATTTATTCATGTGAAGCTGGAGTAAAATATTTTACGCTTAGTGCATTATCTTCATGCATTATGTTATATGGAATATCTTTGCTGTATGGATATACAGGACAAATAAATTTTGCTCAGTTGAATTTTTTTGTACAGAATTATCAAATAACTTATGGAATAATTTTTGGATTTGCATTTATTCTTGTTGGTTTATATTTCAAGCTTGCCATTGTTCCTTTTCATATGTGGGCTCCAGATGTTTATCAAGGTGCTCCTACTATAGTAACTGTATTTTTTGCTATTGCTCCAAAAACTACGTTCATAACATTTTTAATTAGGTTAATAAATACTGAATTAGCAAGTATTAAAAACCATATTCAACCTATTTTTTTATATATTTCAACATTATCTATACTTGTTTCAGCTTTTGGAGCTTTACAACAAAAAAATTTAAAAAGGTTATTTGCCTATAGTTCAATAAGTCATATTGGTTTTATATTTGTTTCATTTTCTGTTTTTACTAAAATTGGAGCAAATAGTTCTTTAATATATTTAATAGTTTATATCCTAACAAATGTAGGATTATTTTCTTATTTTATACAAATAGATGACGATGACTGTAAAATCATAAATTTATCTGGTATAGGAAAAAAATACCCAGTTTTAGCATTTCATCTTTCTACATTATTGCTTTCTATGGCTGGAATACCTCCATATGCTGGCTTTTTTACTAAATTGCTTATATTTAGAAGTTTAATAAATTCAGGCTTTATTACTATATCCATAATCCTCATAATAGCAAGTGTTATATCATGCTTTTATTATCTAAATATTATAAAAGCTATGTACCTTGATGAAATCAGTAGTAACAATAAAATTGTTCATCCTGATAATTTTTTATTTATTATTACTTCAATGATTTCTTTAATTAATATTACTTTTTTCATATATATAGAGGATTTATATTCACTAATTCATTTAGTAACTAAGGGATTATAAAATGATTTTTAAAAAATTTGATGGATTTCATATTCATTACTATAGAAAAGTTTCTAGTACTAATAAAAAAGCACTTGATTTAATCAACGAAGGAATAATTTCAAATGAAACGGTTATTATTTCTGATGAACAAACAAACGGTAGAGGTCGTATAAAAAAAAAATGGATTTCTCCAAAAGGAAATTTTTATGCAAGTTTTATTATAGACTTATTAAATAATCGTTTTAATATAATTTCAGTATTTAGTTCTGGAATTGCTTGTTGGTGGAATACTGATGAACAAATTTTGCATAAGTTAACAGAATTAGTTTTTGTTGTAGCTATTGCTGTTGGCGATACATTATCTTTGTTCATAAAAACAAGTTATATTAGTTATAAATGGCCAAATGATATTTTGGTAGATGGTAAAAAAATAAGTGGAATTTTAATTGAAAAAAAATCCAATTCAAATTGGCTAGTTATAGGAATCGGGATTAATATCAATTGTACACCCCTTTTAGGGTCAACATGCATTAGTAATTATGGTAAATCTATATCTAATTTAAATTTATTAAAAGAGTTAATATTAAACTTTAATAAATTAAGAAAGCAGTGGATATGCGAGGGATTTTATATTATAAGAGAAATGTGGATGAAAAAAGCATTTAAAATAAATCAACAAGTTAGTATCAGATTATCTGATAAAAAATCATATAAAGGTATTTTCATTGGCATAGATAAATATGGTAAACTAATGTTACGCCAAAAAGGCAAAGTTTTGGTTTGTTCTGGTTCTATAGAGTTATTTATTAATGGTATATTGTGAATATATATGTAGTTTTTACTTACTTTATTTGTTTTTTATTAATTATTGGAAAACTATTTTTTACTATTTTTTATTATATTAAGAGTGAAAAAATTTTGAAAGATCTTAAAAATAACAATGAAAAAAAAATATAAAAGGTTATTTTTGATTTTAGGAATTTTCTTTTTTTTTAATTGTGCAATTTTTTTTGTTTTAACAACTCTTAAAGAGAATATTTCGTTTTTTTATACAGTAAGTGAAGCGATGATTTTGCTAAATAATCAAAATAAACAAAAATCTGTTATTCGTATTGGTGGAATGGTTATCGAGAATAGTGTAATACATAATGATAACGAAATAATTTTTCAAATAACAGATTTTAATAAAAGTATTAAAGTGAAATATTATGGAATATTACCACCAATGTTTTCGGAAAAAAGTGGAGTTGTTGTACAAGGCCAGATACTTAAAAACGGTATATTTTTAGCAAATACAGTACTTGCAAAACACGATGAAAACTATATGCGTAAAAAAAAGTAGTAATATAAGTTTTTTACTTAAAATTACAATACTGGACTTTATTCTCGCTTATTTTACTTAAACAAAGTTCCAAAATTAAATTTGACATCCATTTTACAGTTAATTTATTCATTAATTTTATTAATATATTTGAGAAATACATTTATATTTTGAATAATTTATATATTAAACTATAGATAAATAATTAAAGTAGAAATAAAATTTTACATATCTTTATATATAAAAATCTTAAATTTTTATGTTTGTACATTTACGTGTTCATAGTATTTATTCATTACTTGAAAGTTCAGTTAAAATTGAAGAGTTAAGCGATATTTGCCTACAAAATAAAATGCCAGCAGTTGCTATAACTGATTCAGGTAACTTATTTGGTTCATTTGAATTTACAGAATGTATAATGAGCAAGGGAATACAACCAATAATAGGATGTAATATTATGGTTCGACACTTGGAGCAGTATCTATCTATATTACTGCTTGCTAAAAATAAGCAAGGATATGATAATCTAGTTATTTTAGTTAGTGAATCATTTAAAAAACGTGAAAACAATAGCGATATTCCTTACGTTAACTTTAACGAATTAGTGAATTTAAATTCAGGTCTAATAGCCTTAACTGGAGGTTATGATGGTATATTAGCTCAACTCTTATCGATGCAAGATAAAGAAATAATAAAAAAATTGCTTTTAGCATTCAATAATCATTTATATATTGAACTGCAACGTCATGGCCTTAATAAAGAGCTAGAACTTGAAGAAAGCTTGATAAATTTCGCTTATCAATACAATATACCGTTAGTTGCTACTAACGATGTATTTTTTCTTCATAAATCCGATTATGAAGCTTATAATGTATTAACGTGTATGCCAGATGGAAACTATGTTCTTAAAAAGAGCAGAAAGAAGGTAACTATTGAGCACTATTTCAAATCTGCAATAGAAATGGAAGAAATATTTAGTAATATTCCTGAAGCAATTCATAATACTTTAGTAATAGCAAAAAGATGCTCTTATATAATGAAAAGTAGGAAACCTATTTTACCTAAGTTTCCTTGCCAAAAAAATAAAACTGAAAATGAAGAACTTACAGAACAAGCAGTTGCAGGATTAAAACTTCGTATTACAAAAGAAAAAAGTATAAATATAAAAAGATATTACGATCGATTAAATCATGAATTAAATATAATAATATCGATGAACTATGCTGGTTACTTTTTAATAGTTTCTGATTTTATTCGTTGGAGTAAAACAAATGGTATTCCAGTCGGTCCAGGGAGAGGCTCTGGCGCCGGGTCAATTGTTGCTTGGGCATTGCAAATTACAGATCTTAATCCGATAAAATTTGGTTTAATTTTTGAAAGGTTTTTAAATCCTGATCGTATATCAATGCCTGACTTTGATATAGACTTTTGTCAAAAAAAAAGGGATTTAGTTATTGACTATGTTAGAAAAAAATATGGTTATGTTGCTCAAATAATCACTTTCGGAAAATTACAGGCAAGAGCAGTGTTACGTAATGTTGGAAGAGTATTACAGATTCCTTATTCTCGTGTTGATAAAATATCTAAAATGGTTCCGTTTAATCCTGTGAACCCTGTAACTTTATCACAAGCGATAAAATTTGATCAAAATTTGCAAAAAGAAAGAGACAGCGATGAAATAATTGCAAAACTTTTAGATATTTCTCTTAGACTTGAAGGAATATATCGTCATATTTCAACTCACGCAGCTGGAATTGTGATATGTGATCAAAAGCTGGAAAATTTTGTTCCAATTTATTACGATTCAAGTTCAGCTTTACCAATTACTCAATATAATATGAAATATGTTGAAAAAGTAGGATTAATAAAGTTTGACTTCTTGGGACTTGGCACACTTACTCTAATAGATCATATTTGTAGTTTGATTAATCGCAATGAAAAAAAAATTGATATTTCTTCTATTTCATTAAGTGACCAAAAAACTTATGAAATGCTTTCAATGGGTGATTCAATTGGAGTATTTCAACTTGAAAGTTCTGGAATGAGAGAGGTATTAGTAAAATTAAAACCAGATTGTATTGAGGACATTATCGCTTTAATTTCTCTTTATCGTCCAGGACCCATGGATAATATTTCAACTTATATTTCAAGAAAACATGGTCTTGAAAAGATAGATTATATTCATCCATTACTTGAAAAAGTATTAAAAGAAACATTTGGAGTAATAATTTACCAAGAACAAGTAATAGAAATAGCGCGCGTTCTTTCTGGATATGGTTTAGCTGAAGCAGATTTATTAAGACGTGCTATGGGTAAAAAAATTAAAAAAGAAATGGATAAACAACGTGAACTTTTCATACAAGGAGCAATGAAAAACAGAATTGATTATGATATGGCAAAACATATTTTTAATCTTGTTGCAAAATTTGCTGGTTATGGATTTAATAAATCTCATGCAGCAGCTTATGCAGTGCTATCTTATCAAACAGCTTATCTCAAGGCTAATTATCCACTAGAATTTTTTACAGCTTTAATGAACTTAAGTATTGATGATAAAGATAAATTAAATTTATTTTATCATGCTGCAAAATCTAATGGAATCTCTATTCTTCCACCTGACATAAATAAATCTAAAGCTCAATTTTTAATAGAAAACGGACATATCCGTTATGGAATTGCTGCTTTACGTAATGTTGGTTTCTCTGTTGCAGAAGAGATAATAAACACGCGCCTTAATGTCTATAATGATATATGGGAATTTATTCAAAGCTCTGGTTTGATAAATAAAAAAGCGTTAGAAAGCTTAATTAAGTCAGGAATATTTGATAGTATATATCAAAATAGGAAAGAGTTATATGAATCAGTAGATGCGTTGATTTATTTTGCAAATAAAAATAGATATTACAGAGAATCTAATCAAACTGTTTTATTCGATAATTTTTATGATCTCAAGCCTAAAATTGAGAGTAAAAAGGACTTTAATGAAGAAGAAAAATTAGAACATGAGTTATTTTCTTTAGGATTTTATTTGACAAATCATCCGCTTGAAAAATTTAGGGTAATCTTAAAAAAGTTGAACATTGGATTTATTAAAGAAAATGGAACGACAAAAATTGCTGGTGTGATAGTAAGTGTCCGTATGAGGACTTCAGGGCATGGAAGATTTGTCATACTTACGCTCTCTACTCCTCATAATATCTTTGAAATAACACTTTACAATAATAAAATTATAGAAAAAAAGAGAAATTTATTTTCGCAAGGGACATTTGTAATAATTGATCTTGAAGTTTCAGATAACATAACAAGATTAATAGGAAAAAATATATCTGAATTTACAGAAAAAATTGCTTCTATAATTAAAGAATTAGTATTATTAATTGGACGTATAAATTCACAAATAGCGATTATGGAACTACACTCAATACTGAAAAGTAATGGTACAACTAAAATCATACTAGAACTCTCTCTTGAGAATAGGAAAATAGTAAATATACTATTACCTGATACATATTTAATTACTCCTCAGATTCTTTATAAAATATCTAATTTAAATTGGATTAAAGATATAAAAATTAATACAAATAGCTTGCTTATATAAAAGATTTAAGTATACTGGAGCTAGTTGATATTAGAGAATATTTAAGTGAATCTTTATGAGTTTGTTTTTATAGCGCAACAAAGCCTCTTGCAACAAGAAGTAGAGGAAATATTACATGAATTGTGTGCTTTATTAAAAAACATAAAGATTGATATCATATTTCAGCAAATTGAAGATTTTACAAAAGAAAGAAAAGATAAGATTGCGGAGCAAGAGTTAAAAGTTCTTGTTAAAGAAATTCAAGAAAATGTAATTATCTATTCTAATTTTTTGGAAGTAGTTACGAGGATCTTATGGATTGAATTAAAAAAAGATCTTTTAAATTTAAAAGAAGTAAAGTCAAGGATTGATGATGAGTTAAAGCATATTAACTTAGGAAGTTTAGAAGAAATACAAAGTTTTGTAAACGAATTCTTAAAAGATAGTAAACAAGTTTCTAAAAGAACATTTATTTACAATATGACAAATCATTTGATGGAAAATATTTCAAAACATTTGATAAAACTTTTTTCTAAAATTTTAAAACATGATGAAACAAAAATAACTGTGTATTTTGATAACCAATTAAATAGAGAATTAGAAAAAATTTTAGGCAATATTACAGCTTCAGGGTTCATAAAGTATGAATATTGGGGTCTGTTAGATTTTGCATATCCAATAAATAAGATGAAAAGTGGTCATTATTGTGTAATGTGTATAAGTTCTACTCCCAGTATCATGAACGAGTTTATTCGTAAAGTAAAGCTTAATGAAAATATAATTCGCTATCTGTCTATTCGAGTCCGAGAATTTTTTGAAGGTGAATCTTGCATGATGAATAGGAATATTGGTGAACAAAGTGCATAATGACGAGAAAACGAGGTAATTTAAATAATTTTCATGTATCTGCAAATAACAGAGCTTATTTAAAGCGTTCTAGAGTTTGTCCTCTTGCTGAGTTAGAAGATGGAAAAATAAACTTTAAAAATATAGATTTATTATCTAAATATATTTCTGATTATGGTAGAATATTACCTAGAAGATTGACTGGTGTATGTGCGAAAAAACATAGAAAATTGCGTTCAGAAATTATAAAAGCTCGTTTTCTATCACTTATCCCTTACTGCACCAAAAAAACTTAAATAATTTATGTTAGTAATTTTAAAAGAAAACATAAGAACTCTTGGTAAGTTGGGTGGAATCGTAAAAGTAAAACCTGGTTATGCACGAAATTTTCTTTTTCCACAGAAAAAAGCTATTAAAGCTACTAAAGAAAATATGGCAAAATTAGAAAAACAACGTTTTTCCTTAGAAGAGGAGAATATAAAAAAGTTGAATTTAGCAAAGGAAATAGCAGCTTCTCTTATTAATAAGTTTATAATACTTATAAAACAAGCCTCTGAAGAAGGTAAGATTTTTGGCTCTATAACAACAAGAGAAATTGCGAAGTTTTTACTAAAAACTTATGCTTGTAAAATTGATCACCGTAAAATATCTTTTAATGGAATAAAAATAAGAAGTTTGGGTAAATATCGAGTAAATATAGAACTTCATAATGAGGTGATTGTACCAATGATAATTTATGTTGTAAGATCAGAGGCAGATGTACATAATCGATAATTATAAAATTGCAAAATAAAAATAGTATATAATAGTAAATTTTAAATCCTAAAGTAGGAGAAGTTAAACATAGTATGGGTTTATCTCTCTTTAGGAGAGGGTATATTCTACTTTTAATTTTCAGTGTTGAGGTAACCGTAGTCTAGCTGATATTTAGTCGTATGATAAATATTCCAAAATAATTTACAATATATAATTTAAGGTATATTCAAGCATAGCTTATAGTATTAATAAAGTTTTAATAGAAAGTATTTTACTTTAAAAAGTGAATTGGAATTTTATACATCCTTCTATTATTAGATCATTTCTACAATCTGTATCTACAATATAATTTGAGATATTAATTGATAATATTACACATGGTAACAATTTAAATTTTGTAATAGTATAATAAAGGGTACAAGAGAAATATTATATATACTACGAGGATAAATTTTAATTTCAACTTATGCTAATATCTGCTTTACTAATTACGCATAATTTTGTTATAATCTAACCTTTATTATTTTTAAAAATTTTATAGTGGTAACTTTAAGCGTGAGGGAAGCTTTATGTATAGCAATTAGGGAAGAAATGCGTAGTGATCCCAACGTGTTTATAATTGGCGAAGAAGTTGCAGAATACAATGGTGCCTATAAGGTAACAAAAGGGTTATTAAAAGAATTTGGAGAGAATAGAGTAATTGATACTCCTATTACTGAGCATGGATTTACCGGCCTTGCTATTGGAGCAGCATTTGCTGGACTTAAACCAATTGTAGAATTTATGACTTTTAATTTTTCTATGCAAGCTATTGATCAAATAGTGAACTCTGCAGCAAAAACAAATTACATGTCTGGTGGGCAACTTGGATGTCCTATAGTATTTCGGGGACCAAACGGTGCTGCATCTAGAGTTGCTGCGCAGCATTCTCAGTGCTTTGCATCTTGGTATTCGCACATACCAGGATTAAAAGTAATAGCTCCATACTTTGCCTCTGATTGTAGAGGTCTTCTTAAAGCTGCAATTCGAGACCCAAATCCAGTGATATTTTTAGAAAATGAAATTTCTTACGGACATAAACACGAAGTTTCCGATTCCGAATTATCGGATAAAGACTATCTACTTGAAATAGGTAAAGCTACCGTTATACGTAAAGGAAATGACGTAACTATAACAGCTTTCTCATTGCAATTAATGGATGCTTTAAATGCAGCAGAATTACTTTCTAAAAATGGTATAGAAGCTGAGGTTATTGATTTAAAATCATTAAGACCACTTGATATTGAAACTATTATTAATTCTATTAAAAAAACTAATAGGTTAGTTAGTGTAGAAGGAGGGTGGCCATTTGCTGGGATAGGTGCGGAACTTTCAGCTGCAGTTATGGAGCAAGGGTTTGATTATCTTGATGCTCCGGTCGCGCGCGTAACAAGTAAAGATGTTCCTATACCATATGCTGCAAATTTAGAAAAAGAGGCATTACCGCAAATAGAAGATATAGTTAGAGCTGTCAATTTAGTTTGTTTTAGAAAAATTTCTTAGCTACCTAGAAGAAAAAGCGTGGCTAGGCCCAGAAATATAAAAGCAGAAAAAATATCTGTTGTTGCTGATGTAAGGATTGAAGAAGAAACTGCAGGATCAGACTTTAAGCGATGCAATACTATAGGAATAAAAGTTCCAATAAATGTTGCAATAATCGACATCATGATCATAGAAACTACAAAAATAATTTCTACTTTAAAACTATGAAATCTTATAATTAATACTATTAGTGAAATAATGGATAGAATTATCCCATTTATAAGACCTATTAAAAATTCTTTTATTAATATTCTGTTTACATTTTGATCGGTCAAATATTTTGTTGCAATTGCTCTAATTGTGAGTGTTACTGTTTGAGATCCTGCATTTCCACTCATTGACGTGATTATTGGCATGACTATCGGTAACACTATAAAGCTCTCTATTACATTATCAAATAAACCAACTACTATAGAACAAATTGTTGCAGCTAAAAGATTAAATAATAACCAAGGTAATCTTTGAATTATAGTTTTATGTATAGGAGCGTTTATATCAGCCTTAGATGATACACCACTTATTTTTAAAACATCTTCTTCCGTCTCTTGTTGAACAACTTTTATTACATCTTCAATTAGGATAACACCAATAATTTTACCACGTTTATTTACTACTGGAGCTGACAATAAAGAGTAATCTTTGAATATTCTAGCAACTTCTTCTTGATCAACTCCAGTCTTAATAATTTTTATTTCTTGACTCATTATTTCTTTTATTATTGTTTCTCCTGGACTAAATATTACTTCATTTAAACTAATACTACCTATAGGTTCTAATTTTGAGTTAATAACAAAAATCTGATGAAATACCTTTGGTATTTTTCTATAGTTACGCAAAAATTCTATTAATTGATTTATCGTCCAATAATATGGAGCTATAACCATGTTTTTGTGTATTAGTCTTCCTGCACTTTCTTCTGGATATGATAATAATTCTTCTATTAACTTCTGAGTTGTATTTGGTAAATAGCGAAGTATACTCTCTATAGATTTTTTATCTAAGTCTTTTACTATTGTTGCTGTATCTTCTATTTTAAGCGAAGTAAGTAATTTTGCAGTGTCTTCTATTCCTAACATTTCTATAATTTCCATCTGTAAGCCTGGTATTACATGTATTAAAGCATCACTTAACAGATTTTTATCTAGAATATTGACTAATTTTTCTCTATGATCACTAATTGAAGTAGATAAAAAATAAGCCAATTGAACGCTATCTATGGTTTCTACAATATTACGAACATTCTCTATCTCTTCCTTATCAAGAGATTCAATTAGATCGTCAATAATTTTGTTATTTAAGCCATAATGAGAATTTATTTCAATATTCATATCTTCACCTTTTTTAAAATACATATAATTTGACTTTCTCTAAACGTTAGAGTACAATAAGAACGTTTTAAGTTAACTACTATATGGTTAAATTTCTATTTTGTGTACTGTTATTACTATTGATAATAAATATATTAAAATCTAGGGCATAGTGAGAGCTTATTTAGAGGTTTTTGAACGTTTTCAAAATTTGAATAAAAATATCTCTCTTGTTAAAAAAGTTTTTAACATACAAAAATTAAAGTTTCGTCTTGCGGAATTGGAATCACAAGCTGCGAGCGACGTCATATGGCAAGATAAGCAAAAAGCGCAAGAAATCCTAAAAGAGCGTTCTAAACTTAAAGGTGACATAGAACTCTTTTTGAGATTAGAAAATGATTATAATGATGCTATTCATTTGATGAAATTAGCTATCGATGAGAATGATGAAAAATTTTTTTATGAAATAAAGAATGAATTATTAAAATTAGAGAAATTAGTCAAACGTAAAGAAGAAGAATTCTTATTTACTGATGAAGCTGATAATAATAATTGCTTTTTAGAGATTCATTCAGGAGCCGGAGGGACGGAAAGTAATGATTGGGCTGAGATACTTATGCGTATGTATATGAGATGGGCAGAAATTTATCATAACTTTAAAATTGAAATTGTAGAAAAATTAAATGGAGAATCAGTCGGGATAAAATCTGTAACCATAAAAATTTTTGGAAAGAAAGCATATGGATGGGCAAAAAGCGAAAACGGCATCCATAGATTAGTTAGAATATCACCATTTGATGAAAATAATAAACGCCATACTACTTTTGCAAGTGTGGTTGTGATACCCGTAGTAAAAAATTCAATTAACATTATTATAAATGAAAAAGATTTAAAAATCAGTACTTATCGCGCTTCAGGTGCAGGTGGTCAGCATGTAAATAAAACTGAAAGTGCAGTGAGTATCACGCATATTCCAACAAATATAACGGTTCGTTGTCAAAATAGTCGCTCTCAGCACCAAAATAGACATGAAGCATTAGAATTGCTTAAGGGGCGTTTATATCAAATTGAATTAGAAAAAAAAGAAAAAAAAATGGCTGAAGAGTACGGAAAAAAATGTAATATGAGTTGGGGTAATCAAATTAGATCGTATGTTGTGCATCCGTATCAAATGGTAAAAGATTTAAGAACAGGATATGAAGTAAATAACGTAACTTCTGTTTTTGATGGTAACATAGATTGCTTTATAATCAGCGTTTTAATTAATAATAAAAATTAAGTATAAATTAATTTTATAGCATACAGTTAGGAACTATAAATGTGTAATTACACTTTATTTTTAAAAAAGTAAATTCTTATTTGAACTTATAGATTCTAAAGAATGTTTTATTTTAAAACTAATAAACATATTCATTAAGAAACAATAAATTATTATAATATATTTTAACTTATTCAAAGAATAATGTTTAAAACAAAATTGTTTTGTCTTTGTACAAATTTATTTTGTGCTTTCAATTTTTTTTGAAATATTTTATTTTAAAATTTTAACTATTAAAGAATTGCGCGCGTATTTACCTAATTGGTATTCATAAGTAAAACCATTAACCCATATTGACCATTTAATGCACATTTAGTTAAATTTACTTAAAAGTATTTATAAAATTTAGGAAAAACTCAACTTAAAAATTAAAAGATACCTGTAATTTAATTACAAATTTTAGTTTCACATTGTTCGAATACAAATTCGGGGTTTGGCATAAAATCAAAAGATTTTAAAGTTTTCTTTTTATTAATATGATTATATTATTAATTGAGATCAGCTATCAAATAATAAATATGTATAATAAAGTTTTTATGATTCTGCTAACATATTATATAATGCAAAAAGGTCAATATTGAAATTTTTTTCTAATGTAAAAACTTGAAATTATATAAATGACATTGTCATATCCTTTTAAGGGAGTTCAAAGAAAAATATATAAAATTATAAAATTTTATAGATGAGAATTAATTTAAATTTCTCTACTATATCTTAAACTAGAATACAATTAGTAATGGTTTTTGTTATGTTAAAAATCGCTACTTGGAATGTTAACTCTATACGTAAAAGAATTGAACAAGTTTGTAGTTTTATAATTAATAACCAAATAGATATAATTCTACTGCAAGAAATAAGATGTACAGAAGAACAGTTTCCTTATGCAGAAATAAAAAAGTTGAAATATGAATGTGCTGTTTACGGACAAATTGCAAGAAATGGTGTTTGTATTTTATCTAGATATCAAATATTTAAAACATCAAAAATTAATTTTGTAGAAGAATATCGAGACTCTCGCTACATAGAGTGCAAAGTAAAATTTAATAATCAAGAGATAATAGTGGGAAGTATATATATTCCAAACGGTCATAATCCAGATTCCAGTGCATTTGAATATAAACTTAAATTTTTTGATAATCTATATAAAAGAATGGCATTTTTATTAAAAAAAAATAAAACTGTTATTATAGCTGGTGATTATAATGTTGCACCAAATGAAATTGACGTCTTTGATCCAATTTTGTTAAATGGTCAAATATGTTTTCATATAAAAGAACGCAAAAAACTAAATGCAATTCTGGATCTTGGATTTAAAGATGCGTTTAGAATATCTAATTCGGATTTACAACAATTTACTTGGTGGAATTATCAGGGCAATTCGTTGAAAATGAATCGGGGAATGCGAATAGATCACATATTGATATCACCACAAATTGTTAATATGTTAAAAACATGCTATATAGATAGTGGACCCCGTAAGTCAAAAAACCCGTCTGATCATGCACCAGTTGTATGTGTTATAAATCAAAATTTATAAAAATTTTATGATAATATGAAGATATTGGAAGCTAAAATATTTGTACTCAAAATAAACTTTTATCTCACATTGAATTTGCAAAAAGGTCTTAAGAATCAAATTTTATGGACATAAAGTATGCTAGAGGTATTTCTCTAATTCTACTCAGTCAAAAATTTCAATAAAAACATTACCACATTTATCGTCAATTAATAAAATAATGTCTCTATGTAACTTTTATATATAAAACAAAATGTAAAAGTTTGCAACAATAAGTAAATTGTATTATTTTAACACAATATTTGTTATAATACTTTAATGAAATGAATTGGCTTGAATTCCTATGTCAGAAGCAAAAAATTTGATTTTAGCAGTTTTCATTTCCATGTTAATCATATTATCTTGGCGTATTATTTATGATAACTATTTTGACATAAATCAAAAGAATTATACAATTGAAGATATTGAACATATAAAGTCTTTTAATGATTTTATTCCAATAGTACATCAAAACCGCTCTGAAATTATTAATTCTACTAGAAAGCAAAGAATTAATTTAATGAATAATATGGTTAAGGGATCAGTTTTTTTAAAAGGTGCAAGATTTGACGATCTTATTTTGACTAATTATTACTTAAAACCAAATTCTTCTTCCCCGCAAGTTGTGTTGCTTTCACCTATAGAATCGGAAGATGTGTATTTTGTAGAATTTGGATGGTTGGATCCGAGTGGAAAAATTAGAATTCCAAATTCTAAAACAATATGGGAAACAAATGAAATTGAGCTTACTAATCATAAAATGATAAATTTATTTTGGAATAATGAACGTGGAATTCTATTTAAAATAAAAATCAGTCTTGATAATAATTATATGTTCAAAGTCGAACAAATTGTTGAAAACAATACAAATGATGATATATCCTTAATTCCTTATGGAAAAATTAATCGCAAACGTGATAATATAAATGAGTCTTATTGGATATCTCATGAAGGGGTAATAGGTGTATTTAATAATGAATTAAAGGAATGGAAATATAAAGATGTAGCTAAAAAACAATCAATAAAAATAGATACAAGCGAAAAAAGTTGGTTTGGTTTTGCTGATAAATACTGGCTTACCGCTATTATACCTGAAAGATCTGATAAAATCAATGTAAGTGTTAAGCATACTAATATTAGCAATATTGATAAGTTTCAGGTAGACTTTATCTCTTCTTATAAGAGAATACCTTCCGGTACTAGCATTTCTAGCATAAATTATCTTTTTACTGGAGCAAAAAAGTTAAATTTACTAGATTACTATAAAAGTACTTTAAATATACCATTATTTGACAAAGCTGTAGATTTTGGTATTCTCTATTTCATAACTAAACCAGTATTTTTACTTCTTGAGTATTTTGATATTATTTTAAAAAATTTTGGTTTAGCAATATTGTTATTAACTTTAGTAATTAAACTTTTAATGCTCCCTTTATCTAACAGGTCATATGTTTCGATGTTTAAAATAAAAAATTTACAACCTGAAGTTATGCGTATAAAAAAATTATATAAAGATGATAGTTTAAAACAACACGAAAAAATAATTGCGTTATACAAAAAAAATAATATAAATCCAGTTGCCGGTATTCTTCCTATGATAATACAAATACCTATATTTTTCGCTTTATATAAAGTGTTATTTGTTACTATAGAAATGAGATATGCCCCCTTTTATCTATGGATAAAAGATCTTTCAGCTCCTGATCCAACGAACATCTTCACTTTATTTGGATTATTTAATTACAAGTTTCCTATTTCTATAGGTGTTTTACCTATAATTTTAGGCATTACTATGATAATCCAACAAAAAATGAACGAGAAAGATCAAATTAATAAAGATGATGATATTCAGGCAAACATTATGAAATTTTTACCTTATATTTCTATTTTTGTTTTTTCTTCTTTTTCTGCTGGTTTGATAATATATTGGATATTTAGTAATATTATAACATTAATTCAACAATCATTGATAAAATTATTTATAATAAAAAGAGAAAATAAATGCCAAAAATATTAATAGTTAATTCGATTTATTATTCCGAAATAGCAAATCTTTTACTTGATGGTGCAATTAACAAATTGAAACCATTTAGTGTAGATTTTGACGTAATTGAAGTTCCTGGTGCATTTGAAATACCAGCTGCAATTCTCTTTGCAATTAAAAATAAATCTGTCAATTATGATGGTTATTTAACTCTTGGTTGTATAATTCGTGGTGAAACTGATCATTATCAATATGTTTGTAAGGGAGTAATTGAAGGTTTAAATAAAATTATTACACGTTATATAGTACCTGTTGGCATGGGCATTATTACTACTAACAGCAAAAGTAAAGCTTTAATAAGAGCTGATAAAAATAAAAGAAATGTTGGTGGTCATGCAGCTTCAGTTGTTTTACATATGATAAATTTATACAAAAACTTTGATAGAAATGAATAATTCTACTAATAAGGTATGGTACGTAAAAAGAAGCATAGCAAGATTTCTCACTGTGCAATTTGCTTATTCAAATATTTTTATAAGTTACGATAGAAGCATTTTTGAACTAAAGAATCATGAGTTATTTAAAAGTTATGTTACTGAATTAGCAGATATATTTGAATACAAAGAATTTGATTATCTTTTCTTGGAAGAATTATTATGTAAAGTTATAAAAAAGAGCGAGAATTATGACAAAATAATAGAGCGTTATTTACATCCAAATTGGTCTATTTCGCGATTGAATCTTCTAAGTTTATCAATTTTTCGTGTTGCAATATGTGAATTAGATAATTATGATACACCAGTTCCAGTTGTTATTAGCGAGTATACTAATATTGCATCCGATTTACTTAACAAATCTAGTGAGATTGGTTTTATTAACGGACTATTAGATAAAGCAAAAGATGCGGTTGAATTAAGTAATAAAAATAAAAGTACTTGATAGTTGTTCTATTTGGTGTCTATGTTATATAACTAAACTATAACTCTTATTGAAGGAAAAGTAAAAACAATGAAAGGATTAGCACAGAGAGGTGTTTTCGTATTTATTCAAATTAGTATAATTAGTGGAATTTATTTAAAATAATATGATAAAAAATGAAAAGTCAAAAACAATTTTTGAGATGGAAGGAGTAGTTACAACTTTATTGCCAGCAGCAGAATTTAGAGTAAGATTACATAATGAATATGAAATAATTTGTCATGTGTCTGGAAAACTTAGAAGAAGCAAGATACGTATTGTTATCGGAGATAGAGTCTTAGTGGAAATGAGCATTTACGATAGGAATGTAAAAAGGGGTAGAATAATCAGGAGGCTTAAAAACATAAGTGATAGAACAACAATCTCTAAATAATCTTATCCTTGCTTCATCATCAGAAAGACGTATAGCCTTATTAAAGCAAATAAATATCAAACCAGGTTTAATTTTACCTGCAAATATAAATGAAATTCCCTTTGAAGGAGAACTTCCAAAAGATTATTCAATCCGTATGGCAAAAAATAAAGCCGAAAAAATACAAAATTATTATCATAGTTATTTTATTCTTAGTGCTGATACAGTTGTCGCCTGTGGTAGAAGAATATTACTCAAGGCCACAAATATTGAGCAAGCAGAAAAATATATTCGTTTATTATCTGGAAGAAGACATAGAGTATATACTAGTATATATCTAATAACTCCTAATCGATTAAAACAACATATCAGAACTGTAGTTACAATAGTAAAATTTAAACGTCTTAGTGAACAGGAAATTAAGTATTATTTAGCATCAGAAAAATGGAAAAATAAAGTAGGAGGTTATAATGTACAAGATCTTGCTGGAATGTTTATACTATTTATACGTGGTTCTTATTCCTCCATTATAGGATTGCCATTACACGAAACCCATTGTTTATTGAATAACTATTTCAATTTAATTTTGATTAAATAAATGTTTGTTTCTCTCTATTTATTTATAGAGATTCAACTTTTAAGACCTTCGTTTCTGCGTTTGATAGATTTATCAAAGAAAACAAAAATTTTTCAGATTTATATTTGAACAACTCTTTTTAATCTAATTTATTTATAAAATATTTGACTATTAGATCAATTTCATTGCTTATCATTTTAAAACCTTAGAAGAGTTTCCTTTTATTTAAAAAATTATGATGTATTTTGAATCTTTTTATTTTATTTTGTGCACTCAAAACTATTTAATATAAATTTACAATTTATAGCACTGTAAACTTTTAGTTTCATCTTAATAGTAAAATTTTTGATAAAACACAAAATAAGCTTGTAAAAATTCATGAAAATTTTTTTAATTACAGATATTATATTGTTGAATTTGCATTCAAATCAATTGATTTAACAATTTATTAATTACCTAATTTTAAATATTTGCTACTAATAGTAAAAATTTCCGAGTTTCGGTAAGTTAACTTGAGTATAGCGAATATATTAATAAATAATAAAACAGCAATTGAAATATCAGCGATATCCCATAATAACTGAATTTTACCTATTGCACCAAATGGAATGGTCATAGTAAAAACTATAATCCAGATTTTAGTATATCTATCATCCATAGATATATAACGTATTGTTTGTTTCGAACAAAAAAACCAAGTAAAAATAGTAGTAAAAGCAAAGCAAAACATCATAATCATGATTACATAATCAATATAGTGCCAGTTTATACCCTTTCTAAAAGCAAAAATACACATATTGGTGCTTTCCAAGTCAGTAATCCATGAATCTGTAACAAGTAGTACCATTGTTGTAATAAACACTACAAATACAACTATAAAAGGTGATAAAATTGTAATTAAACTTTGTTCAATAACAAATTTATTATTCCTCTTAAAGGAAATTGAAGAATATACTATACCTTCAAGTCCAAGTCCTATATCTGTTGCGAATATGCCTCGTAATGTTCCTACTTGGACAATAGTCAATATCTCAGTAATGGATCCTAGAGATAAACCAAAATTAAAACCATCAGTTGTAATAAAACTACCTATTATTAACTTTAAAGAGGGAAGAATATTTTCACTATATTTAAGCAATATAATACTACAAAGTATCAAGTAACTTATCGTCATTATGGGTATCATAGTAGATATAAAGATTTTAACTTTTTTTAAACTAAGTGCTGCAACAACAAAGAATATTATAGACATTACGATTCCACCTATAATCACAGGAACATCTATCATATTAAGTGGTATTGATAGTGAATTAATTTGAACAAGATTACCAACAGTTATCGAAACTATTACCATAATAATTAAAAATATAATTGTTGCTCCTCTAGAGTTAAATGCATCAGCCATATAAGTTATTGGACCACCTATGAATTTTTTATTTTTTTTCTTTATATTTTTTATACTTAGATAACAAGTAACATATTTTATTATGGAAGTAATAATAACAATTATTGCCATCCATAAAATGGAACCAGGTTCTCCGGCTTTCAGAGCAACAGCAGTTCCAGAAATATTTCCTACTCCTAAATTTCCACCTAGAATTATAAATAGTGCAGTTATAGAAGAAAGTTTATTTTCTTTTTTTTTGTTTCTAATAAGCGAAATAGCATATGGAAATCTAAATATTTGTAACCATTTCAATTTTATTGACAAATAAATGCTAACAATTAATATTAACAATATTGTTGGTAATAGCAAAACAAATTTTACCGCGCTCATCTAAAATGATAGGTAAGACTCTTATCTAAAACTATAATTATATATGCATAAAATATTATATTACTATATTAAAATTTTTTAAAATAAAATACTGAAAAATTTTCTAATAATTATAAAGAGAACGTAACTTGTGTTTATTATTAAAATATGCACATAACACCCCATTAAGGAAAAGAGTGCAATAAGCAAGAAAATTATATATAGAAAAAGCTCCACATTTCTTTCATTATTATGATTTTCTAATATTTTATTTTTAGGTAAAATTTAAAGCCTTATTAATAGAATTAATAAATCACGATTATAATTACTATTTTATAAATTCGTATTATAGTAATTTTACTATTTAAAATCCATACAAAATATATAAAATTTTATATAAAAAAATTGAAAATTTTTAAACATATATATTAATTGTTGTGAAAGTATTTGTGTAAATTTTATTTAAATTTTTTTAAAAATAAAAGTAAATACAATTATATATGTCATATATATTCTAAAACAAACGGAATATACCACCATAAAACGTAACAGAAATAAACTCAGAGTTTCTATCTTGTTTTATAAACAAAAATATTTACATTTTTATTAAATGTAATAAGTTATAAAGTAAGTTTGTACAAATGAAAATTGTTTGCATGTTGTTAAAAAAGCAGTAACTTATTATCAAGTAAATTCACTAATTTGAAATTTGAATGTCGATTGATTCTAGTCCATTAGAGTTACCTATATTACATCCGAAAATTACAGTTATTGGAGTAGGTGGTGCTGGTGGAAATGCTGTAAACAACATGATTCAATCCAATCTGCAAGGAGTAGATTTTATTGTAGCAAATACTGATGCTCAGGCTTTAGAAAGATCTTTATGCGATAAAAAAATACAATTAGGTATCAATTTAACTAGAGGACTTGGAGCTGGCGCTTTACCTGATGTTGGTAAAGGTGCGGCAGAAGAATCAATTGATGAAATTATGGAACATATAAAAAATAGTCATATGCTTTTTATCACGGCGGGAATGGGTGGTGGAACTGGTACTGGCGCAGCTCCAGTAATTGCAAAGGCAGCAAGAGAAGCAAGAGCTGCAGTAAAAGATAAATCTCTAAAAGAAAAAAAAATATTGACTGTTGGAGTTGTAACTAAACCATTTACTTTTGAAGGCATACATCGCATGCGCATTGCAGAACTTGGACTTGAAGAATTACAAAAGTATGTTGATACCCTTATTGTTATTCCAAATCAAAACTTATTTAGAATTGCAAATGAAAAAACCACATTTTCTGATGCATTTAAACTTGCTGACAATGTTCTGTATATAGGCATTAGAGGAGTAACTGATTTAATGGTTATGCCTGGACTTATTAATCTTGATTTTGCTGATATAGAAACAGTAATGAGCGAAATGGGTAAAGCAATGATTGGTACTGGAGAAGCAGAAGGAGAAGACAGGGCAATCAGTGCTGCAGAAAGTGCAATATCTAATCCATTATTAGATAATGTATCGATGAAAGGCGCTCAAGGAATATTAATTAATATTACGGGTGGAGGAGATATGACTCTATTTGAAGTCGATGCTGCAGCTAATAGAGTACGCGAAGAAGTAGATGAAAACGCGAATATAATATTCGGTGCCACCTTTGATTTAGCAATGGAAGGAAAAGTCAGGGTTTCTGTTCTCGCAACTGGTATTGATAGTAATACTATTTGTAGTAACAAATCAGAAACTTCTGTTAAAGGTGATACTTTAAAAAAGAATTTTAAGTGGCCTTATAATTGGCAAACTTCTACATTAGAAACAAAACAAATTGAGCAAGTGAATAAAATGGTTAAGCGCAGCAATAATATTTATGATATACCAGCCTATTTAAGGAGAAAAAAATAACAAAATTTTAATTATTTAAAACCGAAAAATAAAATGAACGAATTCCATGTTAGAAATGAATATTTTAGATAAGAGATGGTTTAATATCATAAAGGATCCAAATAGCTTTGTATTGTCTATTATATATAATGCCCTAAAAGAATTAAAGATAGAACATTATGAACCAAACATATCAATAGCTCTCGCAGATGATGATTTATTATATAGGCTTAATTTAAGATTTAGAAATATAAGTAAACCTACTAATGTATTATCATTTCAGTGCGAACAATTATCAAACAAATGCGATTTAGGGGATATAGCAGTGTCGATAGATACAATACAAAAAGAGTCAAATATGTATAACTTGCCTATCTTAACTCATGTTATGCACATGTTGGTGCACGGATTATTGCATTTACTTGGTTATAACCATCAGAACAAAAAAGAAGAGATCATAATGAAAAATTTAGAAATAAAAATTTTAGCTTCACTTAGTGAATATGCTATACAATAAATATAAATAAAATATAATAAAATGTTAATTATAAGTGGAAATCATCTCCAATACAGAAATACTTTTAATTGCGTTGTAATATTAAAGATAAGAGTGTAATAATGGTGCAGTTTTTTTTACCAAAAAATTCTAAAGTTAATAAGAAAGGCAAGATTTATCCCGCTCCTATTAAAGCAAAAAATATTAAAAGATTTGAAATTTATCGTTGGTCTATTGATAATAAAAAAAATCCTAGAATAGATATATTTTTTATTGATATAGATAATTGTGGTCCCATGGTACTTGATGCATTAATAAAAATCAAAGATGAAATAGATTCAACTCTAACTTTTAGGCGTTCTTGTAGAGAAGGAGTATGTGGATCTTGTGCTATGAATATTAATGGAACCAATACTCTTGCTTGTATTAAACCTATATCAGATATAAACGACAATATAAAAATATATCCATTACCGCATATGTATGTGATAAAAGATTTAGTTTCAGATCTAAGTAAATTTTATGAACAATACAAATCAATTAATCCCTGGCTACAGGCAGATAAACCTAATTTGCCTAATCGAGAATATTTACAATCTTGTGATGATAGAAAGAAATTAAATGGACTTTTTGATTGTATATTATGTGCTTGTTGTTCGGCTGGTTGTCCGAGTTATTGGTGGAATAGTGATAAATTTTTAGGACCAGCAATACTTCTGCAAGTTTACAGATGGATTGTTGATAGTCGCGATAAAAAAACAAATGAAAGACTTGATGCATTAAACGATGCATTTAAATTATATCGTTGTCATTCAATAATGAATTGTACAAAAACTTGTCCTAAAGGACTCAATCCAGCAAAAGCAATAATAAAACTAAAGCAACTTATGATAAGTAAAGGGAATTTTTTTTAAACTATCCCTGAATTTTTTATAAAAAATTATAAAAAGTAACAATAATATAAATCCAACTCTTAAAATGTATACTTATGCTCTATCATTAAGACTAGATTCTAGTAAAATTTAATATACTAATTAAATTAGTAAGCCTTTCGAGACATTAATAGATTTTTATTCAAGATTTTTATTTTGAAATATCTCCTATTGACTTTCGTATTAATCAATTTTTATATAATGAGAATAATATCGTTATTAATTTAATTATTGTTATCCCTCTTATTCAAAATTTGGTACAAACTTGAATTAATAAATAATTATTACTTTATGAATACAGAGGATGATAGTAAATAATAAAACGTTCTTATAAATGTGCAGGCTAAAACAGCAGCCACGATATCATCTAACATAATACCAAGAGAACCACCGATATTTTTATTGATCAAATTTACAGGCCAAATTTTAACTACATCAAAAAACCTAAAAGAAAAAAAACATAATACTAATAAAGGATAATCTACTGTTTGACCTAAAAAATCTGATATTAAAAATATTGTCAATAATTGGCCAACGACTTCGTCAATTACTACTTCTTTTGGATCGGACAAAGTTTGATAATATTTTATATAATTATTTGTAGACCAAAGTCCTAGTAAAAGTAAAAATAATATAATTATCGCACCTAAAACCTTATTATATAATATTAAAGGAACAATTGGATAAGCAGCTAAACTACCTACAGTACCTGGTATTTTTTTTATTAAACCAAATGCCCACCATGTGGATATTAATTTATATAAAAATTTCATAATAAATTATCACTCTAAAAACTATAAATCCTTAATTTATAAGAGAAGAAATAGTATCATCTATGGATGCACGCTTATATAATAACTTATACATTGCTTCACATATAGGCATTTTTATATTTAATTCTTTTGCTAAAGCGAATATGGATTGAGTAGTAGTAAAACCTTCAGTAACTGATCTACTTTTTGATAAAATTTGCTCAATATTAGAATTATTATCACCTATTTTAAATCCAAAAGATAAATTTCTCGAATTCAAAGATGTACATGTCATGACAAGATCACCCAAACATGCTGGTCCAAGGAGTGTATCTGTATTTATATTGAAGTTACCAGTTTTTGCTAAATATAAGGCTTTTATTTCATTCATGCCATTTGCTATTAACGCTGCATGAGCACTACATCCAAGTTTTTTACTTAAAATGATTCCACATGCTATAGCAAAAACATTCTTTAATGCTGCACAAATTTGCACCATCATAATATCAATACTTAAATATAATTTAACATTTTTCTGCTGAAGCTCTGATATAAGTCTTAAACCTAACATATTATCTTGGCATGCAAGAAGCATCGAATATGGTAACTTTTTTGCAACTTCTATGGCAAAACTTGGACCTGAGAAAATAGCAACTTGATTATTAGGTAAAATTTCGTTTACTATTTCGCTAGGTAATTTTAGAGTAAATTTCTCTATTCCCTTACAAGCTAAAATTATTACAATTTCTTTTTTTAAATTACAACTACGTAATTTATAACATACCTCCCTTATAGATTGAGTAGGAATTGCAAGGATTATTGCAGAAGTATTAATTGCTTCTTCAAGGGCTAATTTCACTAACACGTTATCTGGAATTTTATAACCAAGTAATTTATCACTTTCTCTTATTCTGTTAATTGATTCAAAAGTAGTTTTATTACGAGTCCATAAAACTATATTTTGTTTATTGCTTAATGAAATTGCAATTGCTGTACCCCATGCACCAGCACCTAATATTGATATATTCACGAAATATCCCTATAAATAATATTTTTATACTTTAAAACAAAAAGATAAATAAAAATAAAATTTAACATATATATTTTAAATATATTTCAAGATTTATTTTAATAAAATACTCATAAAATGATAAATAACATTTATAAAAATAATGTCAAATATGAGATTTATATATTTTTATGATTATTTTCTATAATAAATTTTAGAATTTTAAAAATACCATTATTATATAATATTAATATAGTTGCAACATGGCTACTTTTACCTTGTGCTTTTAACTTAGAGCATGATCGAATAAATATAATAAACATCCCTATTTTGATTCGTAATATTATAACTTCTGTAAAAATTTCCCAAATCATAATATGATTTTAATCAAGGCATATTATTAGAATAATTTTTGTTAAAAATTTAGAAAGCATATAAAATTAAAAGTTCTTAATTTTGACTATGCTTCAATGCATATCAAAATAATTATCAAAATTAAAAAATTAAACATGATTACTAACTAAATCAGTTCAAGATATTAAGTTATTTTCTTCAGTAAAAAGTATAAATATTCGCACTAATAGTTAGAAATAATAAAAATTGATTGTGAGGAATTACAAAATAAACTATGTGTCTACTTAGACAAGAAAGAAAATATACTAATAAGTATAATTATTAGTTCTTCCAAGGAGGGATAAAAAGAAATAATAATCCAATCATCTCCCCCTCTCTTTTAAACGTTACTATAACGATTCAAATTACAGGAAAACTAAAATAGTTAATGCCTTTATATGTAAAATTTGTATATATATAATCATATACAAAATCTTGTTGGAATAGATGATTCTCTCTTAAAGAGAAAAGAAACACAGCAAAATATTTTAATTTTCTAATTTAACATTAATGGTGTAAAACCTATATATATAAAAATACTTTGTAAATATTTAATTAAGATAAAATCACAATCTGATTGTCTTATGAACCACTGTGAGGTGAAGTATAAGCCGGGTTCTGTTTATGTAGCTATTTATCTAGAGTAAACATTACATATTTACTGCTTGCGATTTACCCGAATAGAGAACTATGAGGAAAACATAAAATCTATTCTTATTCAATCTTGCTCCTAGTGTTGGTTACTCGACTGCCAATGTTACCATTGCCACGGTATGCTTTTACCACACCTTTTCACCCTTACCTAAAAACTTTTAGGCGGTAATTTTCTGTAGCCCTATAACTAAAGTTACCCTCGGCGGGTGTTACCCGTCACTATCTTTCCTTGGAGCCCGGACTTTCCTCTGTTATAAATCTTTTTATTTATTAAACAGCAGCTACTTACTTCACCTAAGAGAGACCTCCTTATACTTTGTAACATAAAAACTGTAAAAAGTAAATTATTAAATATTATAAATATTAAAATAAAATATCTTAGATCCTAATACCACTAAACGGTAATTATCAAATTAGCCAAATTGCAAATTTATGAATATGTTAAAGTAGTTTTATATTAATTTACTTACATTCAGATATTGAGTTTATAAAATTTTTGTTCAATATAAATTTCTTTGACAACTAAAAATAGTACCAATAAAGTAATTAAAAATTATAGATTTAACTTTCAAGTTATTTAAGATTTCGCTTGTAATTATTATTACAAAATAGATACAAACAACTAAAATAATTTGATAGCCAAAAAAAATAATATAAAAGTACATATTGTAGTAACAACTAGTGGTAAAACTAAGAAAATTGATATCCTCTTATTAAAAGGAAAATTCCTAGAAGGTTTCGAAAAAAAAGCAACATAAATTATTGGCAAAAAACACATAGCATTTAATATAGTATTTATTATTAATATAAAAGCAATAAATACGAAAAGTATTATATTTCCAGTATTAAAAACAGCTTGAAAAATAAAAAACTTTCCCCAGAAAGTTGGAGCAGGTGGGATTCCTATCATGGATAGTGCACCTATGGTAAATGCAAACATAGTAACTGGCATACTACGTCCTATACCATGAATTCTATTTACATATTTTTCACCTGTTTTTGTTATTATATTACCCGCAACAAAAAACAAGGTTATTTTTTCAAATGAGTGACAGACCAATTGAAAAACCGCAACCTTTATACTAAGATCACTAAAAATTGAAGCAAATAGTATAATATATGATAATTGAGAAATAGTAGAATAAGCTAACAATTTCTTTAATTCTTTTTGCCCAAGCGCAATAAGTGAAGCAATAATGACAGTAAATCCCGTAAGATATGGAAGCCATCCTCCAGGAAGCCAACTTTGCTGTACAAGGCACTGTAAATTATTGGTTCCGAAAATATACAATATAGCTTTTATAATGATAAAAACCCCAGATTTTACGACAGCAACAGCATGCAATAAAGCACTTACTGGAGTTGGTGCGATCATTACTTTTGGCAACCAAAAATGTATTGGCATTAAAGCAGTCTTACCTACTCCATAAATTAACATAATAAAACATATCGAAGTAAAAATGAGCGAAGTATTATATTTAAATATTCCATTACTTATAAAATCTAGAGTATGAAATTCACTATATAAAAATCCAAGGAGAGGAAAAAATAATGTTAAAGAAGAAAAAAATAATGTACCAAAATAATAACGTCCAGCTATCATTGATTCGTTTGTTGCATTGTATGTAACAAGAGGATAGGTAGTTATAGTTAAAAGCTCATAGAAAATAAACGTAGTAAATAAATCACCAGAAAAGGCAATAAATATGACACAACTAATTGTTGCTAAAATAAAACATAGAAAATTTGAATAATTATTACTCGAATAATTTTTTTTCATGTAAAACACTGTATATATACTAGTTAATGTCCATAAAAACGATATTAATAAACTAAATATGACTCCAATAAATTCTAGTTTTAAACTAATATGTAAATTATTTCCGAAATCTATAAGGATGAATTGAGAATAGTCACTATATGTCCAACATAAAGTGCAGAAACAAACATATATAAATAAAAGTATAGAAGAAATAATAGTTATTATGCTAGTCAGTCTAGAGTATTTTCTAACAAAAAAAATAATTGTAGCGCTAAAAGCTGGAATTAACGCAGTAATTAATAGGTAATTTTCGGTAATAAAAAATGGCATAGAAAAAAATGTTAGAATATACTCTATTAATAAATAATTCATTTTACTTGAATAAAATTTGGATTATATTCAGGTTATAAAAAAACCGCTACTTATTGACAAATGAGCCTTAAGTAGGTATGACATATTTCTTGGATATTTTAAAATATATACTTAACGAGGTCTGTATTTCTTAATGCATACAGAAACCCTTATAGAGACTTATCCTTATAACTTTTATAATTAGCTTATTGATAACAATATGCATAATATAAGCCTTTCATAAAATATGAAAATATTCAATAATTTTATTATTCTATAATATTTTTATGTCTTGTCTAGGTTTTTTAATAAGAATTTTTAATATCTTATATTCTTGACTTATATAGAATTACATAATTAAAATAATATTTATATTTTAAGTATCTACTTCATTATAATTTTATAGTTTTATTATAAATTTAAATTAGTGTTAAAAACACAAAGACACCTAAATAAAATCTGTTATTTTTATATGCAATTATTTAAATAAGGTTATAAAAGGAAAATATCCGTTTATTTTAATATGGGAAACAACCTTCTAAGGATTGGTTGTTGTAGGCGGTAATAATAACGGGTTGAAATAACAGTAAATTTAAAATTTAAAACATCTTTTTGCCCTACTTTAATTGAAAGTAAAATTTTTTATTAAGTTATTGCAATAAATTTGTAAAATAAGCATTTGAATAATTCAATTCTTAATTCTTTATGAAAACCCTTATGGATGTAATATAACTTCATTATATATAGAATGCTATCATCAATAATTCTAATTTTAGATATTAAATATATTTAAAAATTCTTATAGTTTATTTTAATAACATCCTAAAAACTTTTCTTACATAATTCAATTCTTGCACACCATTCACTGTATAGAGCGGTATTGTCTGTCGCTCAACACCAGGTATTTCTATAAAAACCTTGCCTACCTCTTGTCCTTTCTCAATCGGAGCTGGTATCATATCTTCATACTTAAGATATACCTTAATCTTATTATGTAAATGACGATTATATGTTATAACAACATCGTTTGCAACCTTAATAGGAACTTTCCTATCTTTTCCATACAAAACATTTATTTCTTCGACTATATCGTCCTTAGTAAATATTTTTCTAGTATTAAAATTGTTTAATGAATATTGTATTAATCTTTTTGCTTCTTCTACTCGTTCTATTTCGTTACTCAGTCCATTTATAACAACAAAGATTCTTCTATCATTTCGTTTCGCAGATACTGCAATACCATATCCACCAGCATCTGTATATCCAGTCTTTAAACCATCAACTCCAATATCATAAAAAAGTAAAAGATTTTTATTTTTTTGTATAATATTATTATATTTCAGGTATTGTTCAGAAAACAAGTTATAATATTCTGGAAAATCAGTAAAAATTCTCTTTGCTAATATTGCTAAATCTTTTGCACTCATAAAATGATCTCTATCCGGCCAACCGCTTGAATTAACAAAATGACTATTATCTAAATTTAAATTGTATGCGAATTCATTCATTTCCATTACAAAATTCTCCTCTGATCCTGCGATCCCTTCGGCTAACGCAATACAAGCATCATTACCAGAAACTATTATAATCCCCTCCAACAGCTCTTTCACAGTAACAAATTGACCTTCTTTTAAAAACATAGAAGAGCCTTTTCTTTCCCAAGCCTTTCTACTTACTCTAAACTTATCTTCCATATTAATTACACCATTTTTTATATAATCAAAAGCAACATATAGAGTCATTAACTTGCTCATTGAAGATGGAGCCATTCTTTCATTTGAATTATGTTCAAAGATAAAAGAATCTGAAGGTAAATCCAAAACTACTGCTTGATTTGCTATAGTTTTAAATTGATATGAATTTGAAGAAAACGAATTTAAAAAAGCTAACAGTAAAATTATAAGTTTTTTCAATGTATTCATTTTTAATAACCAATAACCATACTAATGACCACAAAATAATTATGGTATAGCTCTTAATTAAATATGTTTCAAATAAATGTCTTTTATTATTGTGATCCTCACAAGACTAAAAATTAAATAAAATTATCAATTTATTGATTTACTTTAATGCTTATAAAGCAGTATTATTATGTAATAATAAAATATTACACTCAACGAAATGCTAAATTGAGTTTATGATGTTATCAATATCAAAATATTTAATTAAAATTAAAAATTCTATACTACAGAATCAAGTTATAAGTACAAATTAAAAAACACACATATAATAATATTAAAAAATCTAGTAAAATAAAGATATAGATCTTTATCTCCTTGTTGTTATAATTAATTATAATTAACGCTCATTTTAATATATAAATTTTTAAATGAATGAATTAAGGAAATTAAGTATTACAGAGATGCACAGCGGACTTAAACGTAAAGATTTTTCTGCTGTTGAACTTGTAAAAGCACATATTGATGCAGTTGAAAATGAAAAGCTAAATGCATTTGTAACAAAAACTCCAGAAATAGCAATAAAAGCTGCAAAAGCAGCAGATGAGTATTTTTTAAAAAAGAATTGTAATATGCCATTTATGGGTATTCCATTTGGCATAAAAGATTTATTTTGCACAAAGGGAATAAAAACAACTGCATGTTCAAAAATGCTGGAGAATTTTATTCCTACTTATGAATCAACAGTATCTGAGTTACTTCTAAAAAGTGGAGCAGCTATATTAGGTAAACTTAATATGGATGAGTTTGCTATGGGTTCTGCAAATACAAATAGCTATTTTGGTCCTGTTGAAAATGTATGGATTAGAAAAAGTGATGGAAAAAAAGTCGTACCTGGCGGATCGTCTGGTGGATCCGCGGCGTCTGTTGCAGGATTTTTATGTGCTGGAGCTTTAGGCAGCGATACAGGCGGATCTGTACGACAACCAGCAGCATATTGTGGAGTAGTTGGTACAAGGCCAACTTATGGAAGGTGTTCACGTTTTGGTATGATTGCATTTGCAAGCTCTATGGACCAGGCTGGTGTTATTACTCGCTCTGTTTCTGATTCAGCACTAACACTAGAAGTAATTTGTGGATATGATAGTAAAGATTCAACATCTAGTAAAAGGCCAGTTCCTAAATTTTCTGACCTTATACACAGTGATATCAAAGGCAAACGTATTGGCATTCCAAAAGAATATAGAATGAATGGAATTTCAGAGGAAATATTTTACCACTGGGAAAAAGTTTCCTCTGATTTAGAGAAAAATGGAGCTGAAGTATTTGATATTACATTACCACATACTAAATATGCAATACCAGTTTATTATTTAATTTGTTCTGCTGAAGCTTCATCTAATCTTGCCCGTTATGACGGTATACGTTACGGATTTAGAGCTAGTGCTGACTCTCTTGAAGAGATGTATTCGCTAACAAGAGCAGAAGGTTTTGGAAGAGAAGTAAAAAGAAGAATATTAATTGGTGGTTATGCACTTTCTTCGCATTACTATAATGAATACTACGAGAAAGCACAACGTATTAGAGCGTTAATTAGAAATGATTTTATAAAGGCATTTGAAAAAATAGATTATATACTCGTTCCATCTGCTCCAACAGAAGCTTTCGGATTAAATGAAAAGCCAGATCCATTAATCATGTGTATCAATGATATTTTTACTATACCAGCTAGCTTAGCTGGATTACCAGCTGTTTCAGTTCCAGTTGGGCTTTCTAATGAAGGTTTACCACTTGGTTTACAAGTAATTGGAAACTATTATGATGAAGCTGGAATATTAAATATAGCAAATATAATAGAACAAAATTGTGGCAAGGTAATTGAATTAAATGATAATTTATAACAATTAAAAAGAAAGTTGTTATTAATAACAAAATGCCTTCATTAGAAATAATTAGTAGGCATAAATATTTACTGAATTAAATGGAAAGAAGTTTGGAAAAAACAGTGTTATTACTAGTGGAACATAAAATAAACCTACAGCAGTACTTATAAAAAGCAATAAAGTAGCTCTATCTGGTTGATAATTTAAAATATTAGCAAGTATTACACTGGATCCAGAAACTGGAATGATAGCTAATAATATCAGCGCCTTATATATACTCTCATCATATATGTTTGTAATATATTTATCTATTAAAACAATTCCCAAAACAAATATTGGCCAAAATATATACTTTGCTATAATAGTAGCTAAGGCAAGTTTCCAATCTATTTTAAAATTTGTAATCTGCGCAATACTAATTCCAAGTAGCATCATTCCTAATGTAATAAAAGTACTTCTAACGTTTACCATAGTATCCATCAAAAATATTGGTATTTGTATATTACATATTCTTAAAGAGAAGCCTATAATCATTGCATAAGAAGAAGGAAGCTTGAAAAGTCTTAACATACATTCTCTTGCTGTATATATACCATTTGCAGCTATATAGAATCCCAAACTATTTTCAAACAATACCATTCCTATATAACATATAACATAAACAGATACCGAGCTTTCGTTAAATAGAGTCATAGCAATCGGTAGACCAAAATAACCCATACTTGTACTTCCTGAACTAAATGCTAATATATTTTTTGTATTGTCTTTAAATAAAAAAGAAGAAAGATAATATACCAATAAAGAAATAGTGCTACCTATAAACCATATTAAAATTGGTAAAGAAACTACTTTTATGGTAACATTTGTATTAGATATTCCATATAAAATCACTATTGGATTAGCTATATAAAATAATATTTGAGATATAGTATCCCTATCAATTTTAAGGAATTTTCCAGATAAGTAACCAATAAGTATTGTAACATAAATTGGCAATACTTTAAAAAAAAGAATAAAGAACATATTAGATTAACTGCAAATTTTATACCTTCAACTGATAAATTGACATTAGATCTCAAGACACTGTAAAAGTAAACACAATTTTTTAGTTTATCTTAACCCATATTTTAATGAAACCTCTCCCCTAAAATGGGGCACCTCTTAAACATTTTTTTTGCAAAAATTTTCTTATTTAAGAATTGATGTCATAGAACATAAACAAAGGAATTCAAGCTTTACATCTTTTTAAAGATAAGTGACGCATTAGTACCGCCGAAACCAAACGAATTAGAAAGTACACATTTAATCTTATGTTCTTGAGCCTTAAAAGGCACAAAATTTAAGTCACATCCCTCTGAAGGATTATATAAATTTAAAGTTGGAGGAATAATTCCTTCATTTAACGCAAGAATACTAAATATTGCCTCAACGCTACCTGCAGCACCAAGTAAATGTCCTATAGAGGATTTTGTTGAAGAAATTGGTATTTTATAAGCATAATCACCGAATAATTGTTTTATTGCTATTACTTCAATTTTATCTCCAAGTAATGTTGAAGTTCCATGAGCATTGATATATCCAATTTGATTTGGATTAATTTGTGCACTTTGCAAAGCAAGTTGTATTGATTTTAACGCACCCTTTCCACTCTTATGTGGAGCAGTAATATGATAAGCATCCCCAGTCAATCCATATCCAACAAGTTCTGCATATATTTTTGCTCCTCTTTTTTTTGCATGTTTATATTCTTCCAATACTAATACGCCAGCTCCTTCGCCCATAACAAATCCATCACGTTCTTCGTCCCATGGCCTTGAAGCTTCTTCAGGATTATCATTAAATTTAATTGATAATGCTTTCATAGACGTAAAACCTGCAATTCCAACCCTACAAAGTGCACTTTCCGCACCACCTGCAATCATTATATCTGCTTCATTAAGTTTTATAGTTTTTACTGAATTTATAATTGCATGTGCACCTGTTGCACAAGCTGTTGCGCTTGAATCATTTGGGCCTGTAAACTTATATTTAATAGAGACATGACCAGATATTAGATTTATTAAGCTTGCTGGAACAAAAAACGGACTAACACGTTTAGGGCCTTTCTTTTGCATAATAATCACGTTTTCTTGAATTAAAGAAAGGCCACCTATACCGGAACCAATAATTACACCAACCCGTTCACGATTAATGTTTTTATTTTCTAAAATGAATGAATCATTCACTGCTTGAACAGCAGCCGCAACACCATAATGGATAAAAAGATCTGCTCTTTTTAAATCTTTTTCAGAAAAATAATCCAGTGGATTAAAATAATGTTTAATATCATTACCCCGCAATGGAACCTGTCCTGCAACTTTACTTGCAAGATCTGATACATCAAATCTATTTATTTTCCTTATACCAGACTTACCATCTATTAGCCTAATCCAAGTATTTTTTACATCTGCTGCTAACGGAGTAATTAAACCAATACCAGTAACTACAACTCTTCTATTATTAATCACTAACTTTTTTTTTGTTATAGATATACTCAACTATTTGCTCTACAGTTTCCATTTTCTGCGCATCCTCATCAGGTATTTCTATACCAAATTCTTCTTCTGCTAGCATAATTATTTCAACGGCATCTAGACTATCTGCGCCATGATCCGAAAGTTTTGAAGAGTTACTAAGTTTTTCTATATCTTTACTAATATGTCCTAATACAATCTTTCTTACTTTCTCTTCTATGTTCTTTCTGGTGTTTTTTATTAATTCACTACTCATTTAAATAAAATTAAAATAAATTAACTTATCTGATCTTATATATAATATTTATATATTTGCAATACCTTTCTAATTATATAGAAAACACCTTTGTAAGAAATTTTCTTTTGCAATTAGAAAGCTCTGAAAAAACATTATACAATATACTCTAAATTAGTAAATTAAATAATTTAAAATTAAAAGAACTTATCTGGGAAATTAATATAATTTAGCTAGAGCATTTTATAAAAAACAAGTTTCATTCCTGTAATAAAATATTATCTTACCGTTGGTCTTAGTGAATTATTTTATATATTTTAAAACCAAATAAAACTTTTAATTTATTATTATCATTTACAGTTCTCTAATATTATTTAATGCTCATTTTATTTTCTAGATATTATCCTCCTTAAGACAATTTTATCATTTAAACGTTATATAACACGTGCACAAAGCTTTTATAATAAAAAGAAAACTGTAAAATAAATAAAAGATTTTTAGCAAAATTAAAAATTTATTAAAATAGAACAAATTCACTAATTTAATGATTAGAAAAATTTTTCTACAAATATTTATTTCTATAATGATAATTATCATTCTAACTTCTACTTTTATATTCATAATTATTCAAATAAATAAAAGCAGACCAGAAAAGAAAGATAAGTTTTATGAATTAAGAAGTACCACTAATAATAACTTAATGCAAACAATAACATATCACTTAATGAAACCGATATTTGAATCAATATTTGATTACTGTATTGAAAAATATGGATTAAAAGAATACTTAAAAAAAACAATACATCAAGAAAAAGAAGAAAATTCAATAAACTTTTATGAAATTACGGAAGGTAGTGGTATAAAATCTATGTGCGGTCAAATAGTTTCACTACAAATATACAAAATATCCGGTAATTTATTAACATCATTCTTAAGTCAAAATCAAGTTACTTCTAATATTACTTTAAAAATAGGTCAAGATGATTTGAAGGAACTAAGCTTAGGAATAATTGGTATGAAAGAAGGAGGAGAACGCATAATTATTGTAAAAATTACTAATAATAATAAAATAACTTATAACTCTTATTATATTAAATTAATCGAAATAAAAGATAAATACCCAGATTCAGTAAATAATATGATTATCTTCGACGATTTAGTTAATAAAATTGGGAAACAAGTAAAATGTGGCGATGAAATATCAATTAAGTATAGTATAATAGATCATAATGGTAGATATGTAATCAAAAATCAGACAATACAACTTAAAGTTGGTAGTAAAATGATGCCACTTGCTATAGAGCTTGGAGTAATTGGAATGAGAATCGGCGATAGTAGAACTATCATTTCTCCACCAGAACTTTTGAATGTTAATAATGAAATGTTAATTCCAAGTATAGACACCGATAAAAAAGACGCTTTTATAATTAAACTCAGCTTAAGTTTAAAAACTTGATAAAATAATGTACATATAAATACATTATCTCCTTATCTAAATAAATAAGAGTATCAATTATATATTAAATATAACAACAATAATATTTGTAATACCAAAAATTGAAATCCACATAAGTTTTATAAGATAAAACCACACTTTTTGACTTAGATTTATAATCTAATTATCACCTAAAGATTATATCATAATTTTTATTAAAAATACTTTGATTGTTCTATTTTGTTTATTTTCGATTCTAATTTAGAATATTTCCAATAAGGAAACTATAATTTATTATACTTCTTCCTATTACTATTTATTCAGAATAGAATTGAAATAACTAAATTTAAAACAAACTTTTTATAAAGTTAACTAATAAATCCTTTCTTTAACTCTTTTAGTATGGTAAATAAAACAATTTTTTATATTTAATAAATAAAATTAACTTAATATATAGAAGTTTTATAAAAAATACTTGTAGTGATTACTACAAACGAACTTAAATAATAACAAATCCGAAATAAAAATTAAAATATGAATAAAAACATAAATTTAAAACAACAAATTGAAGTAAATTTAACAAAATTATATTAATAATAGAATATGATAATTTAAACTCCACTAAAAAGCCTCGTTTAAAATAAAATAATTTCATTTAAAATGAAATCTCTGATTTAATTTATATTACTAATATGAATAAATTACTACATAAATTTTATAGTGTTCTTTATTGTCTTTACTGCGCTCTTATTGATACAATTTACAATGATGGAATAGAATATGCTGGATATCTGTCATTTTTAATAATATTATCAATATTTCCATCTCTTATTGTTTTAATAGCTTTAGCATCAACACTTGCAAATTTTTTGGACCGATATAGCATCATCAACTTTGCATTCATAATTGATTATATACCACAAGATATTTTAGCATCATTAATGCCAAGCATTAAAGAGATAACATCTAATCCACCACGAAGCTTATTAACTTTAGCAATTATGGGGGCAATTTGGACAGCTTCATCAACTATTGAGGGGATGAGAACAATTTTAAATAAAGTTTACAAAGTTTCAGTTTCATCTCATTATATCTTGAGAAGAATATTAAGTATATTACAATTTTTAATAATTACGCTTATCATGACTCTAGCTATAGAATTTTCTACATTAATACAATTACTGACTGATTTTTCATATCGGAGATTGAATTACGCTAAACATCTTCTAATCGAATTTATACTCTTTGTAGAAGTTTTTTGGTTGTATTTTACACTACCTAATATAAAACAAAATATATTAGATGTTCTTCCTGGATCTTGTATTACTGTTATTCTATGGACGATTTCTGCCTCAGTTTTTAAACAATATTTAAAAACTTCTTTTGGTCAAAAAAACTTAATATATGGAAGTTTAGGTAGTATAGTAGTGTCATTACTATTTTTCTATATAATGAGTTTAGCTTTTATATATGGAGCAAAGTTTAATTTTCAGCTAAAATATTTGAACAAATTTCGTCAGAAAGATGTGTAAATTAAAGGGTAGGATAGCATTAATTACAGGAGCTTCAGGCAGAATTGGATCTGCTGTTGCAAAGAGATTTATAAAAGAAGGTGCTTATGTCATATTAATTTCAAGATCTATTGATCATCTTAAACCACTTTACAATGAAATTTTAAAATTTGAAAAGTTTAAACAAAATTCTGTCAAACTAGTTCAACTTAATCTTTTAGACTTTAAAAATGTAAAAATGTTAACAAATATTATAGAAAGCTTAAAGTTATCAGATTCTGGAACACTTGATATATTAATTGCATGTACTGGAATTTTAGGTAAATTAAATCCTATTCATGATTGTGAGCTTGAAGAGCTGCAAAATGTAATGAATACAAATTTCATTGCAAATTGGTATTTGATAAAAAATTTAGATCAAATGTTAAAAAAATCTAATTCTGGAAGGGTAATATTTATAACTTCAGAAGTAACATTTTCTCCTTCTTCTTATCCATATTGGGTACCTTATGCTGCAAGTAAAGCTGCATTAGAAATTATGGTAAAGATATATGCATCTGAAACAAAACATACAAAATTATGTGTAAACGCTGTATATCCAGAGGGGCCTATTGATAGCGAAATGTATAAACAAGCCTTTCCTGGAAGAGATGCACCTAAACTGGTACTACCAGATAGATTAACAGATAAATTTGTAGAACTAGCTTCCGAAAATTGCAATATATCTGGGCAGATTTTACCATTAAATAAATCCTTTAAATAGTTTTTATTACCTAAATTAAAAATTATTAATCAATTAATCTTCAAAACTTGAATAAAAATATTATGTGAAATGTTAATGTTTCCAATAGAATACAATTTTTTTTTGCCCCTTTTTTGTTTTTCTAGAAGTTTCATTTTTCGCGTTACATCCCCCCCATATAGTTTTGCAGTTACATCCTTTCTATAGGGATTAATTGTTTCCCTAGCAATAATTTTATTATTTACTACTGCTTGAATCGCAATTTTATATTGTTGGCGAGGTATCAAATCCTTTAAACGTTTACACATTTCACGTCCTCTTTTTTCTGCTTTACTTTTGTGAACAATACATGTTAATGGACTAACATATTCTCCATTAATTAAAATACTTAACTTACTTATCTGACTTTCTTTGTAATTTGAAATCTTCCAATTTAGACTCGCATATCCCTTAGAAATTGACTTCAATCTATCGTAAAAATTGAAAATAACTTCAGACAGTGGTAATTCATATTTTATTAGTACTTTAGTCATGCTACTTAAATAGGATAAGTCTATTTGTTCTCCTCTTCTTTCTTTACATAAAAATAAAATTTCTCCTAAATATTGACTAGGTGTTATTATAGTTGCAATAATCCATGGTTCTGCTACCATGTTAACTTTTGTAAAGTTTGGCATATCGTTTGGATTATTAATATTTAAAATATTACCGCCTTGCATAGTAACTTTGTACATAACACTTGGTGCAATTGTTATTAAATTTAAACCAAATTCCTTTTTAAGCCTTTCCTGGATAACTTCAAGATGAAGCATCCCTAAAAAACCACAACGAAATCCATAACCAAACGAATTTGACACCTCAGTTTCAAAAATAAAACTTGAGTCATTTAAATGTAATTTTCTAAGTGCTTCTTTTAAAAATTTAAAATCATCTGTTTTACTGGGAAAAATACTACAGAACACTACATGGTGTATTTCCTTAAATCTAAATGATTGTTGCCTACAAGGTCTCTTTTCCTCAGTTATAGTGTCACCTATTTTACAATTTACTATTACTTTCGTTGAAACGGTTATAAAGCCAACTTCACCTATTGAAAGTTTACATTTCATCACTTTTTTAGGAGTAAAAATACCAATATTGTTTACTTGATATGTAGTATTATTTGACATCATAATAATTTTCATTCCCCTTTTCAGTACTCCATTTTTAACTCGTACTAAAATTACTACTCCTAAATAAGAATCATACCAACTATCAATCAAAACTGCTTGTAATGGAGCATTTATATCACCTTTTGGTGCCGGAAATTTTGTTACTATTGCTTCAAGTACATCCCTTACTCCAAATCCAGTTTTTGCTGATATTAAAACTGATTCGCTTACATCAACATCAATACCAACCATTTCTTCAATCTGAAACTTTACTTTTTGGGGATCTGCTGTAGGAAGATCAATTTTATTAAGTACAATTATTATCTCATGGTTATTACCAATAGCTTCGTATAAATTTGCAATAGTTTGAGCTTCAACTCCCTTACTGCTATCCACTACTAAAAGTGAACCCTCACATGCAATAAGACTCCTATTAACTTCGTATAAAAAATCAGCATGACCTGGAGTGTCTATAAGATTTAAAAAATATTGATTTCCATCATTCGCAATATAGCTAAGCCTTACTGTTTGTGCTTTAATCGTAATCCCGCGCTCACGCTCTATTTCCATTGAATCTAACACTTGATTAACCATTTCTCTTGATTCAAGTGCGCCACACTCTTCCATTAGACGATCAGCAAGCGTTGATTTTCCATGATCTATATGTGCTATTATTGCAAAATTTCTTATATTATTCATTATAATTTTAACCAATTATTATACTCATAGACAAAATCACATCTATTTTGTTCTCAGCAGAGAAAGCATCTGTTTAGAATGAAAAACTATTTTATCAACCATATAACCTTCATGATTATTATCTATTTTAGACAATTCATACACATAATTTACCATTATCCCCGCTGACTGACTAATACCTTTTTCGGAAATATCTGCCATCCAGTTCAATTGTTTTATTGATGCACCGTTACTTAGATGAAAATGTGCTACTGTATCATAAGCACCACCACTACTATTTTTAACTTTCAATAGATAATATGCACAAAGCTTTAATAAACACTGTTTTTTATATTCACTATTAACTCTTAATTGTTCTATACTTTCTAGTATTTCTACACTAGATTGTTTTATATTCAATTTGTTTAATAAATTAATATTTTCTTGAATTAAACTTTTTTTTAACCAGCTTATGAAGCCCGGTATTGGAGAAAGAGTTGCATATATTTTTATACTTTTAAAATCTTGCGATAATTTTTCTACAACTCTTTTGATTAAAAAGCTACCTAAACTAATTCCGGATAATCCTACCTTGGTATTAGATATCGAATAAAATATAGCAGTACTAGCACTACTAGGATCACCCGAGGGTATCGATTCATCTAATAGATGTTGAATATTACTTGCAATTCTATTCATTAACGCAACTTCTACAAAAATTAAAGGTTCATTTAATATTTTGTAATGAAAAAAAGCAAAACATAAACGATCAGAATCAAGTCTATTTTTCAAATCACCCCAAGAAGAAATTTTATGTACAGCTTCATATTTTATGAGTTTTTCTAATAACGATGCTGGTGAATCCCAAGTAATCTGTCGAAGATCAAGTAAATCAACATCAACCCAAGAAAGAAGTATATTCTTTAATTCGTTTGCCAATCGATTAAATTCTTTATATTGATTTTTTAACCTAAGTACATCAGATCGCATATCAACAATAAATTTAAGGCCTTCCGGCAGAGAAATAAATTGTTTCAATATTTTAAAACGTGGTGACTCAAGAGCTTTTATTAGGTCTTGTTCAAATTTATAATTTGATTCAGAATTTTGATTTTTTTTATATTCATTTATTTTTTCATTTACTCTTGCTTTATTTAAATTAAATTTTTTTGCTAAAATCTGTAAAAATTTTATTTTTCCTTTTTCGGATAAATTTAAATATAAATTACCAAGAGATACAGTATTTTTACGTGCTAAAATTTCCCCACCTTTTGGGTTTAAACATTCGTTCATTTTTAAAATTAAACTATCAATATCACGATTATTACTTAAATCGGGGTTGATATTACCAATCCACGATTTTATCACATCTGTAACTTCACCAAATATTCTTAAAAAATCTTTTACTGTTTTCTTATTTTTAATTTGCACTATATCAATTTTAATCAGCAACTCTTTTAATTAGAGATCTTGATATTATTACACAGTATAATCTAAAATAAAATCTTAATTTAATTACCATATTATTTATCAATGCAATCAATTTTCTTGTAGAAAATAAAAAATAATCTTAAAAAAATTTTTCTCCATAACTCTAGATTTTCTAATTTTTATATTTAAAATACACAGCAACAAACATTATCATCCTTGCTAAGTTGGAAGAGCAAAATCTTATATTTTTTAAACTCTACTTTTATAAATTAATTTAAAATTAAAATAAAATTGCATTACTTGTTGCACCGGAACAAAACAAAATGACTAAACATCAAAACATCAGACCCACAAGCCCTACACTATCAACAACATAAAGTCGCCACGTGATAACTCCAAACCTGTCTTTTGTAAACTTTTGCAGATAAAATAAGTTGCGGGGACAGGATTTGAACCTATGACCTTCAGGTTATGAGCCTGACGAGCTACCGAACTGCTCCACCCCGCGCTATTGCTTCCGATTATACACGAAACTCACAAAAACAAAAGAATAAAATTTTAATTTTACAATTATTACTGTACTTTTTAATTTTCTTTGAAATATACAAAATGTAAATTTTTATACAATACTTGAATAATCAAAACATAAATAACACTACAAAAACTATAACTAAAAACAATATACACAAATAGATATAATGTCTATAGCCATCTTTCCTTCTATTTTACCAAGTCTCATATTAAATAAATAAACTTTAGCATCACATAGTAATAAACTCAATTAATTTCACCTCACATAGTAGTTGATAATTTTTATCATAAAATTCAACAATATCCTAAAATTAAATATTTTATCATTATTAAATAATTAAAGTTCTATTAAAGAACTTGCCCTTGTGAAATTTAATAAATACAATTAAAACCAATCAAAAATAAAGTTCATGAACTCAGGTACTACAAATAAAGAGAATTTTTTTAATTTTAAAATAAATCATGATGTAGCTGTTACAGGCTATCCAACCAAAATATGGAATGCAATAAAAAAATACTCTGTAAATAACACCCTACCTATAGTAGCTATAAATACGTGGCTTCAATTTTCCTTAACATGTATTGCTACAATTATAGCAACTAGCAACAACGTAAATTTCATTACTAATATATCACATTCAAAAAAAATGCAAGTTTATGCTTTTACTTCTGTTATTCTTGGAACTATCTTATTAACTTCTCTTGTCATAAAGCAAGCATATAGACAAAAAATAAAATATGAAACGTTAAAAAATGGTAGAAATTTAATAGATATAAAAATTAGAGGTGGAAAAAGTGATAAAATAAATGAAATCGCTGAAAATGCATCAACAATAGAAATTGTTCCAGATATCCATTTTATGGAAGAAAGAAAGAGAAAAAAATTTTCTATAATTTTTCCAATCTCTGGAAAACAAGGAGAAATATTAGAAAATAAAAGACAAGAAAATAGAAATAAAATTATTTTATTTGCTATACCTTACATAACAAATGGTTTAACTATAATTATCGCATTGACAAAGTTTGGCCTCGTCAATTCTCAAAGTTTGAAACAATGGAGTTTTGTTGTAGAAGTAGCTTTGATAATTATAATTGAAATATGTTTAACACTAAATAAATTAAAAGGCAATGAAATAGACAATGTATTTAATACAGTTAAAAAATTTAATAATATAGATATTTTATTCCCTCTTAGAGAGGGGGGAGGCATTATTTCAGTAATGGAAAATAAATTTGAAAACAATGAAGAAAATAATCCACTATCTAAATTGATAAAATTATTTGATAATCAACTCACCGAACTTATAGGAAAAATAAATATTTTATTTAATAATTTTTTAATTGATGCTAAATCATCTATTGATGAAAAGTTTTTAGAACCTATATGTGAAAAAATTCAAAAAACTTTTAGTAATTTTAAAGAAATTAAAGGAGATGTCAGAAAGGATTTAGATTTATTACATACAGAAATTTTAGAAATATTAGGTAATACCAAAGAATTAACAAAAAAAGTAAATTCACTTGACATTAAAAACACCTTCTCTAAACTAGAAGGCACTATTGAAACTATTCAAAGTAAAATTGAACAATTTGAACCAAATTGGATTATAGGAAAATTTAAGTCAACTACACCCTATAATGGTAACAGATATTCTAATGTATTAAATAAATTTGAAATTTGTACGGAAGATACAGAAGAAAGGAAAAAAAAATGGCAAAAACAATTAAAAATTGTAAACGATCAATTAATATTAAAAGATAAACAAACCCAATTAAATTATATTGATTTAGGAATTAAAAAATTGGATTATACTGATAATTTATTAAAATTGGAAGATAGAGTAAAAGAACTGAACAATACAGTTAAAAAACTAGAACTGGAAACCAAACAAAATGAACTAAAGCAGAAAAGAGAAAAATTAGAGAAAAAAAAATCTGAATTGGAAAAATTGAATGAACGAAAAGAAAAAATTAATGGCAAACCAAGCGAGTTCTTATATTATATATTGGAATCTGTCAAACTTAAAGAAAAAAACGATAAAGAAAAAAGTAATAAAGTTAAGATGACATTACGAAATTTTAATAATGAAATAATAATTCACTGGAAAGACGGTTCTCAAACAATCTGTAATACTAAAAAACAAGGTAACTTTTCTGCTACATGGGTTGATTTTATAGATCAGAATATTCAATCTGCATTCGAAACAACAGCAGCATACGTAAAATAAGCTTAACTGATCGTTATAAAATCTAATATGACAATAGAAATAAAATTTAATATTTACTTTTATTACAAAGGCACTTTTTGATTCAATAAAATTAAAACAAAATTTTGACAACCTCTAAATTCTTATGCTTTAACTGCAAAATAACACTAAATATTACAGTGTTAAAATTAAAAATTTTAATAATTTAATTAATAGGATTAAAAGATTTGACTTTGATTATTTATTTTGTGTAAATAGGTCCACAACCACAGTCGTATTGTATTACTCCTCATTTAATAAATTTTTAATAATTTATACTAAAAAATAAATTGCAGTGTTAGATTTTCTATCCAAATAACTATACATTCCACTTTCTTATCTGGATAGATTTTTTTTACCAAAGCTTTATAAATCAACATTTGCTTTTTTATTTCATTTAATACTGAAGTAGAAACACTACGATGTGATTTATAATCAATTATAATTACCTTATTTTTCGTTATACATAATCTATCTAACTGTACTAATATCGATTTTCCATTAATTACTCCACTTAATATAATTTCTGACCTACCTTTTAAGCTAAAGAGATAATCATATCTCTCACTAAAAGCCGATATTTTATTATAAATTTCTCTTTTATCTTCTTTAGTATTTAAATCATCAAGATATCCTTTTATCCAACTTTTTCTTCTATTCCTTTCTATTTTAGGCATGTAACGCAATATATCATGAATTATCCGTCCCCTCTCATAATAATTACTATTACTCGTTATTCTTTCTTCTGTAGCATTAAAATCTATGTTTCTCTTCTCATTAGATCCAAATACTAAACACTGATTGAGAGGAGTATTGAATTCCGAATTTTGAGAAGATAAAATTATCGAATCACTAAGAGAACAATCACGTTTTTTATAAACATATAAATAATTCATATTTGTACATAGCACTTCAATTTCTTTTTTAAATATTGGATATAAATCCACTTTCTTTTTTTTATATGGTTCTCCATACTTAATGATTAAGTCATACCAAGAACCTTTTTGCACTGGATCTTTACTTAAAATATATAATTCATCTTCTGCTCGAGTTAATGCTACATACAATAAGCGCAAATATTCATTATAATCCTCTAATTTTGCATCTTTCTTTATCTTTTTGCAATAAGCATTATCATTCTTTTCATACCAAAATGGTGCCATCATTGTATCAAAAATAATACTACCACCAGTATTTTTTGGAACTGTATTTGTATCAACCAAAAATACTATAGGAGCTTGTAAGCCTTTCGATTTATGAACTGTCATTATCCGTATAGCATTGTCACCTCTTGATTGCATGTCTATTTTAATTTCAGGATTATTTTCTTTAATCCACTGAATAAATGCTTGAAGAGATAAATTTTCAAATTGAAGTACAAGATTCATAAATTCATCTAAAATTTCAAAACATTCAAGACCTAACCTTGTAGCAAATTTTTTTTTACCAGTATGCAGCACTTGTGCAAATAGTGAGACGAAAGAATTTATATGAGATAAATTAATAAGATCATTTAGTTCATTAAAAACAGCATTGTTATACTTTTCAAGTCTTTCCCACAAAGAATGTTTTTCACGATTATATGCAATATTAAATAAGTCATCATCAGTAAAATTAAACAGTGGAGATTTTAAAACATTTGCAAGGGCAAAATCGTTTGTTGGTAAAAGTAAAAATTCAGCTAAAGCCACTAGATCCTGTACTACTATATAGTCCATAATCCTATGATAGTTCTGTCCTATAATCGATATATTAGCTTTTTTAAATTCATTTACTATACAATTGACCAACATATTTCTTTGTCTTACTAAAATCATGATGTCTCTTGGTTCTATATGGCGGTTTTTAGAAGATAAAATTCGCCCTTCGCTCAACCAATTAAAAATTTTACGTGCTATTGCTTGAGATAACAATTGCTCTGCTGTTGTTATATAGTTTTCTTCCTTTACTAAATGAATTTGTAAAGCTTGTAGCTTTTTTTCTTTGTACCTTGGTATTGGCGGCCAAATTTCAAGATATCCTTGATCATTTTTTCTATGTGGAATATGCTTTATTTCGTTGTTAGTAAAAGTTATCTCTTTACGAAAATTATTAAATAATTTGTCTACAAATGCCAAAATGTGTGGAGCAGAGCGAAACGATTTTTCAAGCTGACATAATATCCAATCTCTACTACCGATTTTTGTATATAAATATCGTTGCATTCGATTAAATAAATGTGGGTTTGCTCCTTGAAATCTATAAATAGATTGCTTTATATCACCAACAACAAATAGAGTTCTCTTATCCTTATTATCAGTAAAAAATTTATCGCAAAGACTCGTTATTATTTCCCATTGATCAATACTATTATCTTGTGCCTCATCAATAAGGATATGATTTATTTCTTGATCTGATTCAGATATCCAATTTTTATATTCCGAGTTATTTATAAGATTTTTTGCTAAACGAATTATATCATCGTAATCAAGCAATGCTTTCTTTGATTTTTCATCATTATATAAATTAATATATATTTTAAATATTTTTAGCAAACTACTAGTTCTTCTAAATATCTGATAAGAATTTATGTTTCTTATATAAGAGAGCGCCTTATTTTGGATATTTTCTATAATTCGTACTGAATCTTTAAATCTTTTTAAGGTTCCTTTTGTTATAATAGATGATATATTTTTTTTTTCATTTAATCTTGATTTTAAAAAAAATTCCATTATATTCTTCGTATTAACATCAATTTCATCCAAATAACTAACATCAGAATCATTTTGACTTTCACTTTCACATACTTGAATGTTAAGTAGATTACACAAATTAGTAAGCATTGCACTATAATCTTGATCCCTTTTACCACCTTTACTTAAAATCTCAGCTAATTTTTTTACATAAATAACTATTTCATTTTCCAAATTAGAAATTTTATTTGAAACATTCAGCCTATTTTTAATATATTCTAAGTCATCTGTTAAAAACAATCTTTTCGTATATAAAATATAAAGCAAATCACGTAGTCTATTTTCATCAATTCTAGCTGCAATAAAATTAATATCATCTTGTATGATTTTATTATGAAGCATTTTATCAAATACAATGGAATGTAATTCCTTACACTCGCTAAGTGAGTAATTTGGAGAAATGCCCGCCTCTATAGGAAATTTAGAAATTAATTTATGACAAAAAGAATGTATAGTCTGAACAGTTAGACCAAGACTTTCTAAATTAAAAAAAAGTTTTCTTGCTTTAATTTCATTTTTTCTAGATTGAAATGATAAACCATGAGTATCAGAAGAAGATATATTGGGTGACGACCCCAAGGAAAAGTCCAATTCCCTTAAATCAGTTATCAATATATTTTCTGAACATGTCATCCACTTTTTAAGTGTATTATAGATACGATCTTCTATTTCTTTTGCCGCAGCATCGGTAAATGTTAAACAAAGAATATTCTTTTTATTTTCTAGTAATAACTTTAATACTCTATCTATTAGAATCTTTGTTTTACCGGTACCGGCGGATGCACTTACCCATACAGAAAAACTAGGATTAATTGCTTTTAATCTTATCAAAAGTAAAACTCTATAAAAGTTGACTAAAGTAACATTACAAAATATACTTCATAAAGTAATATTAGTGAAGATTTTACATATGAAAAGTTTTTGTGTAAGGGCTCCCGCAAAAATTAATCTTTTTTTGCATATTATAGGAAAAGAAAAAATAGGTTATCATCTGATTGAAGGTTTATTCGTTTTTGCTAATCTTTCTAATTACTTAGAAATAAAAGTAGGTGAAAAAGATTTCAGATATGATAAATCATCTATAGTTGAATTTGTGAATTCTGAACTTAAAATAAGCAATAAATATAACACCGTCATAAAAGCAATCAATCTATTACTTAGACATGCTCCTGCACGAACTAAAGTCATTGTAAAAGTTATAAAAAACATACCAATAGCTGCTGGTTTAGGTAGCGGTTCTTCTGATGCTGGAGCCGTAATACGTACATTAGGAAAATTATGGAAGATTGATAGATCAATTTTAAATGAAATAGCTTTAAATGTTGGAGTTGATGTCCCTGCAAGTATAGATAATAAACCAGTTTTAGTAAAAGGTATCGGTGAAGAATTATGTTCCGTACAGAAATTATCTTTACCAACCAACATAGTACTTATTAAACCCAAGAAAAAATTTTTGAGCACACCAGAAGTATTTTCTAAATATAATAAAGATTTCTCAAAACCAATTGAATGGAATAACGATTATAATAAAAAAGATTTATTAAATTTTCTCAAAGAGGCAAAAAACGATCTCCAAGAAATAGCGATGAACCTAGTACCAGAAATCGAAAATATAATATCAGCACTAAAATTACAAGGTTCTATATTATCTCGTATGTCAGGAAGCGGTGTAGCATGCTTTGGAATATTTAATAGTGAGAAAAGTGCAGAAATTGCTGCAAGAAATATTAAAGGAATACAACCAGAATGGTGGGTACATAATACCCAATTAATAATTTAATTATTAAACACAGATTCCTCCAGTTATTAGTAAAAATTTTATGGAATTTAATTAAAACAAAATTCTTATAAAAAGAAAAAAGCTTTCCATGATTTTAATGGAATATTCAATCTTTTATTGATAAAATTCTACTTCTAGAAACCAATGTACAATTATATACGAAAAGAATTTTGCCGCTTTTATTTTAAAATAATAAAATAATAAGTATAAAATAGCATGCTTGAGATCTTTTCACAGTACTTTTTTGTCAACAGTCTGATTACAATAGTAATAATTGGTCTTGTAACTGGTGCACTTGGTTCGTTCATGATATGGCAAAAATTATCATATCTTGGTGATAGTTTATCTCATTCTTCTTTATTGGGCATCGCACTCGCTTTAATTTTTAAAACTACTCCCTCAATTACTATAATATTTATAGCAATTATTTTCGCAATGTTGCTTTCTCTTAACTATAATAAATTATATTCCATCGATGTAATATTAAATATTATTACTAATGTAATTTTATCATTAAGTTTAATATTAATGTCTTTTCTTCCGTCAGGAAACAATATTATTAACTCATTATTTGGTGATGTATTAACTCTAAAATATAATGATATAATATTAATTTTTTTAATTTCAGCGGTAGTTATTTTAATATTAATATTTAGGTGGCGCCATTGGTTAATAATCTCAATTAACCAAGATTTAGCAATAGTTGAAAAAATTAACGTGAATTTAGTTAGGTTAGAATTTTTAATTACTCTTGCTATATTTATAGCAATTTCCTCCCAATTAATAGGAATATTACTCATTGCTGCATTTTTATTAATACCTTCTGCATCTGCAAGACTTATTTCAAAAACTCCAACACAAATGATTATAATTTCCACAATTTTTTCTGTAATTTCCGGAATATCAGGTCTTATATTATCTGCAAGTTTAGATTTATTAGCAGGTCCTGCAATCATACTCATAGCAGCAATATATTTAATTATAACTTTTTTTACTAAACTGATATTAAATAAATTATCAATTTAAATTCCTAATAAAACTCTTTATCCCTATCTTAGAAATTAAATTAATGTGTTGATATAAACCAAAAAATAAAAATTTCATAACAAATAATAAATAAAATCTCTATAGGGGGGAGATCCCCTTGTCCTAGATAAGATATATGGAAATATATATATAAAATAATGAAATTGGATGCCTAATAACAATTTTACTAAATTATCAAATACAATTCATATAATATATTGGTATATTTATTTATTTATACAAAGTAAAATATATGAGAATTACACAATCTAAAATTCAAAAATTCCTAGAAAGACCCAATTTATTGAAAGGTGTATTAATTTATGGAAATGATAATAGTAAAATTGATTTCTTTATACAAAAGATAACATCTGTTTTATATGAATATTCAATTCAAATAGTAGATTTCGTAACAATAAATAAATCACCAGACTTATTATTCTCTGAATTAGAAAACATTTCAATGTTTTATAATAAAAAATTAATTAAACTAATAAACGTAAGCGGAAGTATATCTAAAGAATTTAAATACTTATTAAATCATATTATGAATGATAATAATTACTTGATAATGATAGCAAACAATTTACCATATAAGTCTACAATTAGAAGCTATATAGAAAATTTAAAAAGTTTTGGTACAATAGCTTGCTATAAAGATAGCAGTAATGATGATCTTTATCATATTTTATCTAATTATTTAGAGCAAAATAAAATAAAATGTACAAATGAAATAATTTATCATTTACAATCTTATTTCAATCATAGTAAATTATCCATGTATTCAGAACTTAAAAAATTGGTTTTGTACCTAGGGAAAAGGAAAAACCTTAAATCTTCTGACATAGAACTGTGTTTTCCACATATCCCCTAGCGATAATTATGTTACAACTGATAACCTTTGTTCTGCTTTAATAAATAAGGATATGGTAAATTTTATAAAAATTTCCGACATATTAATATCACAAGAAAATTTTTCTCCAATAGCATTAATTCGAGTTATGTCAAATTATTTTTTATGTCTTGAAAAAATCTTACTGCTAATACAAAGTGGAATAAGCGAACATATCGCAATCAGCCAATTAGACACTCCATTACTTTTTAAGCAACTACAAAATTTTAAACTTCACTTAAAAACTTTTCAGCTTTCAAAGCTTAAGAAAATTCTGAGAACTTTAATAAAGTTAGAAATTTTCTGTAAAAAAAATAATTTAGATCATAAGTTAATTTTTCAGCATATATTATTATTACAAATAATAGATATTTAATATTCCGAATACATGTCGTATATCTTCACTAAACTATAAAATCATATCCCAATCAAAAATGTTGTTTATATCTACTTAATAAGTATAATTTATTTATATAAAACTATATTAGTATTAGTTGATGTGTAAAAAAAATAATATAAAAGTAAAAATAAAAAAATTGCCACATGGAAATGATTTACCCCTTCCGTATTATGCAACTACAGAAAGCGCTGGTATGGATCTTTATGCAGCTTTAAATAATTTTGCTATTTTAAATCCTCTTGAAAGATTAATCATCCCAACTGGTATCATAATTGCAATACCAAATGGTTTTGAGGGACAAATTCGCCCGCGTTCTGGACTATCTATCAAATATGGAATAACCGTATTAAATTCTCCTGGTACTATAGATTCCGATTATAGAGGTGAAATAAAAATTTGCTTGATTAATTTAGGCGATCAATCATATGAAATAAAAAGAGGGGATAGAATTGCACAAATTATTATCAACCCTGTATTCCAAATAATTTGGGACGATAAAGCCTACATAGAGAAAACTGAAACTAATCGAGATATAAAAGGTTTTGGGTCAAGCGGAAGATAATAAACAGCAAGCACAGAAAGTTCATTTATAAAAGTGAGTTATTTTAAATTAAAAAATCCTTGACTAAAAAAAAATTTACCTATAGTTTAGCTATATTAACAATTTATTCAGAGAGGTGGTTATGCCAATTTTCAAGGATCATCGTGGTCAATTCCACAAAATGAACACTGCACTTGCTACACTTACCGCCACTTATGCTGTAATTGCAGCGGTAGCGTTCTCGTCACCGCATTGGGCTTCTTCGTATCCAATCCTAGCCCCACTTGTGGCTTTCACAGCTACATCGCTTGGAATGTTCATGTTGGCTACTTCTGTTGTTATACTAACTGGTTTAGCACTATACGCTATTAGTAAGAATAACGAAGTGTCTGAGTTAAAAACTCCTAAACTTATTAATTATGATGGTCAAACAATGTTACTCTTAACAAGAGATGTATTTGAGGACATAAAAGAAAATAACAAAAATAACTACAATGAATTTATAGAAAATCAGTATTGCATAGATCATCTTAACTTGAATAATAAAGATTATCGTATTACTATCGATAATAAATTTAATGAAGAAGGTAACACTTTGCTTTTCAAAGTACTCCAATCAGAAATAAAAAATAGTAAAAATGAATCTTTTCTAAAAGAGAAGAAATCATTAGAAGAATTAAATTCAAGCGAGAAGAGTACTGAAAAAATCAACACTTGTTTGGACGGACTTTCTTCTATTGCGCCTGTTCAACAAGAGCAAAGAAAAGTATTAGGCCTCCTCTAAATAACTTCTAAATGAAAAAGAGAGGTGGAGCTAAGTTAGTCCACCCTCTTTTAAAAAGTTTATCATGACTTTTTAATCGCTTTAAACAAAAATGGAAGTATCTAGAAAATAATATAAGAAAGAAATTGGTGTCATTTTAAGATGAAATTTGTGAGAAATGTTCCCAAACTAGCTATTTAAGAGGCGCAAATACCACATAAGTTTGTTAAAAAAATGAAATCAAAAAAAATATAAGCTGTGTTTTAAATATCAAGAACGAAGTTACTTTCATAGTATTGAATATCAATATTCTCTTCAAGATTCGTAATTAACAAAGATAATTTATCAATCAATTTTCTATCACTGATTTTAATCAATTCTTTAGCCCTCCATGAAAGACGGGCAAATTCTGGATTACCAAATCTTATATAAAAAGCATCACGCACTTTACCAAAATCTTTTACATCACAAATTATAATATACAATCCTTCTTTGCATTCAATATCTAATATTTCTAATTCAATTCCATAATTGAACAAATCTTCAAGATTTACAACCTTTGTTTTATAAGCAATCATTCCTACATGATTAAAAAGATAATTAACACTCCCCATTTCTCCAAAATCTCCACCGTTTCGAAAGAATATATAACGCATCTCAGAAGCAGTTCTATTTCGATTATTTGTTATAGCATGAATAATAAATGCAGTATTAGAAGGTCCCCTACCTTCATATTGTACTTCTTCGTAATCTTCTTCTCCAATATTAGCAAACACGTTTTTTATTGCTGTCTCTATTTTACTTTTTGGTAAATTCCATTTACGTGCAGTAAATATAGCAGAACGAAGACGTGGGTTAAATTCAGGATAAGCAGACTTACCTTGCTTTACAGCAACTGTTATTTCTCTAATAAATTTTGTAAATTTTTGAGAACGCTTTATATCTTGAGCGTCTTTTCGATACTTTATATTTGAAAATTGTGAATGACCAGCCATACATATATTTATCAATTCATGTAAATTTTTTAAACTAAATATTATTAATATAACGAATTCTTAGAAAACCCCTTACTATTTTTTAATGCATCATGAAATACCACTTCACCAACAAACTTCATATTAAAAGTTAAAATTTCCTACTATTTAGAATATAGAGTTTCATACTGCTGAGCTTCAAAATCAAGACCAAGAGCTAAATAGGCTTTTATCAAATACCTAATAGATTTAGAAAAATATTTAGAATTTTTATTGTTTATTACATTTTGAAAACGCTTAATTGCTGCTAAATATTTACCACCTTTCAAATAAAATTTACCAATAAAATATTCTTTTGCTAGTACATGTTCTGTAACTATTCTTGCTCTTTCTTTTATTTCGTTTATATATTCGCTCTGCGGAAAAAGATCAATATATTCACCAGCTAATTCTAAAGTCCTATATGCTTTTTGTTGTCCAAACTGTAATTTATCAATTTGCATATAATAAGACATTATTCTTAAATAATATGCATACGATAAATCTTCTTCATTACTGTCTGAACAGAGTTCTATGTAATCATCCATATCACTTATAACGCTATCATAATTACCTATATTATAATTAGAAATACCAGATAATAATTTTGCTTTTATTGCCCAATAAGAAAAAGGATATAAATCCTCAACTTTTTGAAACATTATAATGGATTGTTTGTATTTTTTTTGATTAAAAATCTTAATAGCTTTTTCATACAACTCAATTTCACTTTTTTCAAAACTAATGCTAGTACTCGCATATAATTGCATAAAATTGCAAATTATAAAAACAAAATATACAATTAAAGCTTTATACATGAAATCCTCTTGTTTAAATTAAAAATCCCTCTAAGCTCAAAATATAATATCTCTTTCATTTAATAGGCATCTTTATAATAGTCATATTATCTCTTATATAATTTAATATTAGGAAAAACTAACTTCATCATTATTTAAAATAAACGTATTAAAATTGCCAAACAAAAACATTCTTTCATAACATGACGATATATTTACTCAATTAATTTTAATTATTTTTAAATTCACTTTAAACAAAATCAGAAAAATTATTTAAAATAAAAAGAGATAATAGAAATATATTTTTAAATACCTCGATGTTAAAAACATTCTAATTTAGAAACCTTTAATATATATAAAATATAACTAAAAATAACATAATATATAATTTAAATTATAATTTAATTTATTTTAAAATATATTCTTTACAAGAAGAGTAAGGATATGTCTGTTTTGAGACCTATTTTCTATTTTAACAAAAAATAGAAATATGTTTATACACCTAACCCTCTCTCTCCTCAACATACATTTGATATCAAGTAAAATTAAACAGTCTATAAAACTTATTTAAAATTTTTAAAATTTATGAACTCTAAAATAAGAAAGTAGAAATTAAACTCTTCCCTAATTTTATTAAACACGTCCACAGAAACATTAATTATTAATAACGTATAATATTTATTGATTATCAGAAATTCTTCTCCATAGAAATTTTCTATGCTAGAAACTCAATTATTTTAAAATTCTAAAAGTTAATATAGGGGCAGAAATAAATATTGCAGAACAAGTACCAATTGCTATACCAAAAAAAATGATTAAACTAAAATTTTTAACCGTACCAGTACAAATCAATACTAAAGGAAGAGTAGCAAGCAAGGTAGTACCAGAAGTTAAAACAGTACGAAATAATGTAGCATTAATGCTTATATCTATTACTTCATTCATACATCTATTCTTACCATTTCTTTGAAATTCTCGAATTCTATCATATATAACTATTGAATTATTAATTGAATATCCAATTATAGTAAAAAGAGCCATAACCGACGAAATATTAAATTCAATTCCAGTTAAACTAATAAAACCAACAGTTAAAACTATATCATGAAATAATGCTACTATTCCGCCAAATCCGCATCGCCAATTAAATCTTAGCCAAATATAAAAAAATATTCCAATAACGGCAATCAATATAGATATTATTCCCTCGAATACTTGAGTTGGTCCTATTTGTGGACCAATATAGTCCATTTTTCGATAATTTATTGAAGTACCTAATTTTTCTTCTAATATCTTTTTTATCTTTTTAATTTCGTCCTTATCTCCATTTTCTTTGAAGCGTATAATTAAATTATCACCTATTTTTTTAAAATCTTGTATTAACCCATTCACTCTGAATTCAGGAATAATATAATTCTCTTTATCTAAAAACTTTATTTCTACCAAAATCCCACCAGTAAAATCTATACCTAAATTTACTTTCCATATAGCAATAAATAATATAGAAAACATTACTAGAATAGTACTAATAAACGCAATCCACTTCTTATATTTGCTAAATTTAATATTCAGATTATCTAAAATTACTATATTAGTAGTATTCATAGGCAACAATCTATATTACTCCCTAAAGTTACCCATTTTAAAAATTTATTAGGAAAATATGAAAATCCATGAAAAATTTCACCAACACGTAAAACTATATTTTAACTAAAAATCGGAAATAATCTCATATTACGTTAAATAAAAGCTTCAGTAAATAACATTTACATTAATCGTAAAATCAAAATAAAATCACTTAAATTTTAGTTAAAAGTCCTTCTATAAAAAAACTTTTGCACATAACTTATATAAAAACGTATTAGCCCCACCTCATAAACTAATTTTTAATATCCTTTAATAAAAAACTTATCTTCTCCCATTATAATAATGGGTAGGTCTTCTCTCCCTAGAGAAAAACTGTTTAATACGAATTATATATCAAAAACAATAGCACAATTTCTCTTAAAAATTTTATATCAAAGAATAAATATTTTATATTCATCTATATTAATATACAAAGTGTTTGGTAAAATTCTATAGATTTTTACATCTTTTATCCACCCGTTCATGGAATATATACTATTAACAAGTTTTGAAAGAGATATATATACAATAGGTTGCGTTCTATCTATTAGACTCAAAATATCATTTTCATTTGTAAATTTATTGCCAGTTATGACTATTTTATCAATTGAAAATCCACTATCAAGCAATAAATCTGATATATATATCCTACACCGAGTAACACAATAATCAATTTTATTGAACGAATTATGGAATGTTATCAATATAATAATGAACATCATTATAATGATTAAAGTACATTTACACAAAAAACTTTTTCGACTTCTAACAAAATAATATTCATTTCTTGCATCCTTAGGAGCTCTTAAGCCTTTACACTTATTGCAAACCATCATCAACAATAGTTTTAATTAACTCGTCAAAGTTAATTCCCTTTATTAACTTCGCAATTCTTGGAAATACTGATAATTCAGTCAAACCAGGATGCGTATTAATTTCAAGCATTTTTAAAGAGTTATTATTGCAATTATAACGAAAATCTGAACGAGAAACAGTTTTACATCCCAAAAATTTGTGAACTTTAAATGCACACTCTAAAGTTGCATTATATATAGTATCAGGAATACTAGTTGGAAATACATACTCTGCAAGTTCACTTGTATATTTAGCCTCATAATTATAAAACTTATTTTTTGATTTTATTTCTATAGTGCCAATTGCTTCATTTAGCAACACAGCTGTCTGTAATTCTATACCAGGTATATATTCCTCTACAATCATTAAATCTTCTAAATAACTTTTTATTGTTTGAGAAATTGGAATATACTTCTCTCCATGATTATGTGTTGAAATAGCACCAAACACCTTTTTAAATTTTAAGTAATCTTCATAAGAAAAAATTGCATGTATCCCGATGCTTGAACCTTCATTAATAGGTTTTAAAATATAAGGATATCCAATATTAATTGTATTTTTTAATATATCTTCCTTATTGGTTACGTACCATTTCGGAGTATCAATATCGAGATATTGAAATATATGTTTGGACATCACTTTATTCATAGCAATAGCTGAGGCCATAACTCCTGAGTGCGTATATCTCATACCTAAAATCTCCAATAAACCTTGAATACATCCGTCCTCACCATAGGGTCCATGTAAAGCAATAAAAATAAGATCTGGATTAACTTTTTTAAGCTTCTCAACAACGTTGTTATCAACATCTATTTTTATCACATTATATGAAAGTCTATAAAGTGCTTTTTTTACTGCTTCTCCACTCATGATTGATATTTCTCTCTCACGGGAAAGTCCACCACTCAAAACTACTACAGTTGGAAACATATCACTTTAATAAAAGTATTATACCCTTTGTATTTTAATAAATTATATAAATAGAGAAAGAAATTATTCTAAAATTTTATAACTAATAAAAAGTTACTATTAAAATTTAATGAAAAATTGTTTGCTTATATATTATGTACAATATAAACAAATAATAAATTAATATTTTCACAGAGATTTTATATGTAAAGTAGCAGTTAACATTATTTTATAAAACTCAATATATAAAATTAATTACTTTTCAATGCACATATTTTCACACTATTTTGTTTCATATTTTATACATTTTATAAATGCACATGAAAAATTTATATAGCAATTATTATCAAAATCAAACTTACTAAATTTAGATTTTATCTAAATCACGTTTAAGCTAATTTACTATCAACTATTTACTTCTTATAAAGAATATGTTATTTAGTGATGTAGAGTTTTCAGTAGGTAATTGGAGGAAGTTTTGGCAGTTCCAAAAAGAAAAAAGTCGAAATCAAAACGTAACATGCATCGTTCTCATAACTTTATATATCCTAAAAATATTGTATTGTGCCCAACAACAGGAGAGTTTATGTTGTCCCATAGTATGGCAGTTGGTGGCACTTATAAGGGAAAAAGGGTTTTTATTAAACAACATTCAAATAATTAGAGTACTAATGTAATGTTATCTACAATTAACCATAATATAATTATAGCACTTGATGCCATGGGAGGTGATTTTGCACCACTTTCAGTAATTAAAGCTGCCAGTTTTTTTCTAGATAATCTTATAGATTCAAATACTAAAGTTTTTTTTCGTATCTATGGAGATCAAAAAGAAATATCTCCTTTACTCTCGCAATATAAAAAGGTAAGCAACAATTCTGAACTTATTCACTGCTCTGATAACATTCTTGAAAATGATAAACCATCTTTTGCTCTAAAACACCGCAAAAATTCAAGCATGAAGAGTGCCATTGAAGCGGTAAAAAGAGGTAAGGCATCTGGAATAATATCTTCTGGCAACACCGGAGCATTAATGGCAATTTCTAGATTCATTTTAGGAACATTACCGAATATCTATCGTCCTGCTATCGCATCTATTTGTCCAACTAAAACAAAAAACTTTGTACTACTTGATCTTGGTGCAAATGTTGATTGTAACGCTGATTCATTATTTCAATTTGCATTAATGGGAAATACTTTTGCAAAAATAGTATTAAAAATTGATAAGCCAGAAATTGCTTTATTAAATATTGGCACAGAAGAAGCTAAAGGTAATAATTCAGTACGTGGTGCATTTAAATTACTAAAAAATATTTCAGATATTAATTTTAAAGGACATGTGGAAGCAAGTGAATTTTTAGAAGGTAATGTAGATGTAATCGTTACCGATGGTTTTGTTGGTAATGTAATGCTTAAAACCGCTGAAGCAACTGCTACTACTTTCATTAACCTAATAAAACAAGAAATATTCAGCTCATGGATAATAAAAATCCTTGTTAAAATGTCAAAACCAAAATTAAGTAAAACACTAATGCATTTTAGCCCCAAAATCAGAAATGGTGCGGTGTTTTTAGGATTGAATGGTACTGTTATTAAGAGCCATGGAAATTCTGATGCTATTTCTTTTGCTCATGCTATAAAATTTGCAGTAAATGTTATCAATGAAAATTTAAATCAGAAAATAATTAGAGAGGTGGCTAACATTGAATAAAAGTTTTATATTGAGCACCGGATCTTGCTTACCAAAAAAAATATTGAATAATCAGGAAATTGCACTAATGGTTAAAACAAGTGACGAATGGATTAGACAAAGAACTGGAATAACTCAGAGACACATAGCAGAAGAAGGAGAGTCGACATCAGATTTAGCTGTAAATGCTGCAAAAGATGCTATAGAAAAAGCTCAAATTTCAGTAGATGAGATCGGCCTAATTATAGTAGCAACAACGACACCAGATAAAACTTTTCCTAGTTGCGCAACTATTGTACAAGGTAAACTAAAATGCAAAAATGCATTTGCCTTTGATGTACAAGCAGCATGTTCTGGTTTTATATATGCAATTACAATTGCTGACTCATTGATAAAAAATAATAATAAAATCAAATATGCATTAGTTATAGGTGCTGAAATAATGTCTAGAATTGTTAATTGGAAAGACAGATCAACCTGTGTACTATTTGGGGATGGAGCTGGTTCTGTTATTATAAAATCTGTAACACATCATTGTAATGAAAAAACAAATAGTTATTCTGAAAGAAGTATAATATCAGCTAATCTACATTCTGATGGAAATATAGATGTATTGTATACAAATGGAGGAGTATCTTCAACTGGAAATTCTGGAAAAATATGTATGAACGGAAGAGAATTATTTAGATATGCAATTGATAAGTTAGCAACTTCAATAGAAGAAACATTAAGATTCAACAATTTAAAAATTACTGATGTCGACTGGATGATCCCACATCAAGCAAATATACGCATTACTGAAGCTATAGTTAAAAAATTAGACTTTCCAATAGAAAAAGTAGCTAATACTGTAGATCAACATGCAAATACTTCAGCAGCGTCAATTCCACTAGCACTAGATTACGCGATACAAAAATCAAGAATAAAACCGGATAGTCTTGGATTATTGACTGCAATAGGTGCAGGACTAACCTGGGGTTCTATACTACTACGCTACTAATATTACACACCAACTAACTCTTAACTTTTATGCTAAATGCCAAACTCTACTCATCCTAAAATCAATTACTATTAATTATTTTTTGCTTTCAATTTTTTCTATTAATTTTTTGACTAAACCTCTAAGTTTTCTACTAAATTCGTCAAGATTCCGAATTTGCGAATCATCTTTCTTCATAAGCTCCTTATAATTACTCTTAATATAATCAATCATCTCTTTCATCTGGGTGATCATCTTATCAATATCTATATTACCTAAACTAGGCGCAACGCTAGACATAACCGATTTATCTAGCATACCACCAGCCATAAGCTGTTGGGACATTTGCATAAACGGTTTCAAGGTTTGATTAAGCAATTCAGGATCCTTCGCTAGCTTTTCTATTTGTTCTTTGCAAGTATCCATATATTGCTTCATAAATTCATCACCTTGCATTTCACATGCCATAATTTTATACCTACTTTAAATACTCATCTCCTATATTGTATATAGTTCCTAAATTAAAAACAACATAAAATGCCCATATTTATCTTTTCATATCTCCATATACCAGCTCTATTTATTAATACACTTATAAAATTAAAAAATTAGCTATTATTCTCTACAAAGCTACACTACATATAAAGAGAACTACACATTTTCTTTAGCCATTTTTTATTTTTAATACTATCCTTCAAATTTTTATAAACAAATTGATGATAGCTATCTATCCAACTAATTTCATCTCTAGTAAGTATTCGTACATCAATTAATTTTTTATCATACGGGATAGAAGTTAATTGCTTAAAACTCAAAAAACCATTTTTTTGTTCTTTAATACACATCAGATTTTCAATCCTTATTCCATACATTCTTGGAATGTAATACCCAGGTTCATTAGAAAGTATCATTCCTGGAATAAGTTTTACATTATTTCCTTTTGATATTGCTTGCGGTCCTTCGTGTACAGATAGGTAACTTCCCACTCCGTGTCCTGTACTATGCATATAATCTATTCCAAGTTTCCACAAATGAATACGTGCTAAAATATCTAATTCTCCACCAGTAGTACCAAGGGGAAAAACAGCGTTTGCTAAAGCAATATGAGCCTTAAGTACTACTGTATAATAATTTATTTGTTCGTTTGTTGGATTCCCGATTGCTATAGTTCTCGTAACATCAGTTGTACCATCAAGGTATTGGCCACCAGAATCAATTAAATATAGCCCATCCCTCTGAATTATTTTATTAGTCTGACTATTTGCATTATAATGAATAATCGCTCCATTTTCATTAAATGCAGAAATTGTTGGAAAACTTGGTTGTTTGAACAAATACTGCTTCTTTCTATATTCTAAAAGTTTTTCCTCAGCATCAAGCTCTGTAATTTTGTTATTAATATTAGCTTCAAGCCAACATAGAAAATTTGTAACTGCAGCTCCATCACGGATATGTGCATTTATAGATCCGGTTACTTCAATTTGGTTTTTTACTGCTTTATAAAGCAAACAAGGATCTTCTCTTTCAATTATTTTTTTATCTTTGATCATACTTGCTGGAGTTATGGTAGGATCTATCATTATCAAGTCTAACTTGCACAAAAATTTTTCTAATTCACTAAGATCAAAAATATTTATATGACTTTCTATATTTGCCTCTACACTTGAACAGTTTTTATTATGAACAAATAAATCAACATTACCATTCTTGTATAGAATAGCACGACCTAATACACATGGTGTATATTTAGCATTTTCATTTCTTAAATTTAATAACCATGAGATTGAATTCGGATCAGTTAAAAATACTGCATCTACTTTTTCATCTGAAATATTCTTAATAATTTTATTACATTTATTTCTGCTACTTTCACCAAACATATGTGAGACTATCTTTTGTTTCTTATAATCAACTTCTTTTCTTTTAAAAGGTACTAACTTACAAACATCCTTATATTTTCTTATCTCTTTAAGAGTAAGATATTGCAAATAATAACCTACTGAGACGGTTAATGTTAAATTTTCTTTTATCCACTCACTTGGATCATATTCTTGTACATCATATATTTGGAAAGTATCTTGATCGAGCTGATCATAAGCTTGTATAATATAACGTATATCTGTGAAAAATGGACACTTATCATTTTTTGTAATAATAAGTAAACCATTCTCTCCGCTAAAACCACATAGCAGTTTTACTAAATTTTCTGAATACTCATTCAAATACTCATCCCTAGTATGCAAAATAAATGCATCAACATTTATTTTGCGCATAAAAGCACGAAACTCCTGAAGTTTTAACATAAATTATTTGCCAAAACGGGCATTACATTTTAATTTTTCTGTTTTTTAAATATATCAATATACTGATTATTGCTGCTGGAGTGACTCCTTGTATTTGTCTTGCAATTTCTATTGTTGCTGGTTTTACTGTTTGCAATTTTTCAATTACTTCGCTCGATAAACATTTAATCTGTGAATAATTAAAATTAATTGGAATTTGGGTATTAATTTTTTCACATAAGAATCTTATATCTGTTTCTTGTCTTGTTAAATAAGGCTTATATTTTGCTTCAATCGCAATAGCTTCACGTACATCATTTCTAATTGCATTATTCATTCCAATATTCTGATATGCCATTACGTTTAACTCCGGCCAAATTTCTTGTAATTTATTCCAATTAATATTAGGATAACCAAGCAAATCCAATGCTGTTTTTTTTATTCCATCACAAGATACTTTTATATCATGAAATCTAAGCTGCTCAGGAGAAATTTTTAAATTCTCCAATTTATTTTTAAGTTGCTTAATCAATCTTAATTTACATTCTAAAGCGTAGTACCTTTCATGTGATACAAGAGAAATGTTATAACCTTTTTGTGTAAGCCTTCTATCTGCATTATCTGATCTAATTGCTAGCCTATATTCTGCACGTGAAGTAAATAATCTATATGGTTCTGTTACTCCTTTAGTAACTAAATCATCTATCATTACACCAATGTAAGAATCTGTACGTTGAAAAACAAAATTTTCTTTTCTTCCAGAAGCAGAAAGCGCTGAATTAATCCCAGCAACAATACCTTGTCCTGCTGCTTCTTCATATCCTGTAGTACCATTAATTTGACCTGCAAAGTATAGACCTTTAATTTTCTTAGTTTCAAGAGTATGAAATAGTTCTTGTGGATCAATATAATCATATTCAACTATGTACCCAGGCTTTAACATTTTTGTACTCTCAAGTCCTTTAATACTATTTATCATCTTACTTTGTATATCAATTGGTAACGAATTTGAAATCCCATTTGGATATATAACATTACTATTAAGTCCTTCTGGTTCTAAAAAAATCTGATGAGTATTTTTTTTTGAAAATTTTTTAATTTTAGTTTCGATAGATGGACAATATCTTGGCGCAACAACATTATATAAATACGACGAAGCTGATCTATGAAGATTCTCTTGAACTATTTTATGTGTATACTCATTAGTATGAGTAATGAAACATGAAACTTGAGGTTGATTAATTCTTTCTGTGAGATAGGAAAATGGTATAGGCGGATCGTCGCCAACTTGTTCTTGTAATACTGTCCAATTTATGGTGTTACGATCTAGTCTAGGTGGAGTTCCAGTTCGAAGTCTACCCAATCTAAAATTGTATTTCTTAAGTATATTTGTAAGTCCTATTGCAGGTTTATCTCCAATTTTCCCTGAATTAATTTTCCTCTCTCCTATATGAATAACACCACATAAGAATGTTCCAGCAGTTAAAACTACTTTGCCAGTTAATATATGCTCCCCAGAGCTAGTTATCACAGCCTTAATATATGGTTTTTCACCATCATTATTTTCAATAAGAAAATCACTGACCGACTCTTCTTTTATCGTTAAATTTTTATAATTTAGAATAATATCTTGCATCGCTATCTTATACAATTTTCGATCTGCCTGTGCGCGTGGTCCCCATACTGCTGCACCTCTACTACTGTTCAAAATAACTGAATGTATACTCGCTTGATCAATCGCCTTTCCCATTATGCCGTCCAAAGCATCTAATTCTCTAACTACAACACCTTTCGCAACTCCTCCAATTGCTGGATTGCACGGCATTTCCCCTATAGTTGAAATTTTATGAGTTATAAGTAAAGTATTTGCGCCGAGGCGAGCAGCAGCTGAAGCTGCTTCACAACCCGCGTGACCCCCACCTACCACTACTACATCATACCTGTACATATTTAATCAACACCTTTATTTTATGTTAAAATACCTTTAAAAAGGATTAAAGCTTATTATATTGACGATTATAACACTGTTACAGGGGAAACATCATGTTTAATCAAACTCATTTTTATAAAACCCATAATATCATTAAATGATACAACACCTAACATCTTGAATATATTAATTATGATAATTTATCATAAAATTTAGCAATATTAATATAATATATATACAATTTAGTACACAAACACAATTCTCAATTACAAATTCAAGCTCTCAAAGCTATTTCTGCTCTTAAGAAATATAAAACGCACCTTCTCTATTACCATGTTTTATAACTTTATTGATAACATAAAACTACATGTTAAATTTTAATATATAATATTATATATTTGTCTAATCTACTTAAAACAAAACCATTTCTTATAGTTATTATTGTCTACTTTATCCTTATCATTATACATTACTATGACCCCCAATTAATTTACCAATTAAACACCTTTTCTTCCTACATGATAATAATCATCAAATTAATAAATAAATCCTATCAATTTTAATTAAACACATTCATTCTATGATACCCCATATAATCAAATTATCGTTTATAAAATATATAAAATTCACTGGTATTATTTTACCAAAATTAGCTCTTAATTTAAGTCATACATTTTTCAAAAAAAAAAAAAAAGATCATTAATACTACTAATAGCTATTAATAGAAAAATTCTTCAATAAATCAAAATATATCTCTCTCACTAACTGAAATCCTTATATGTAAGTCAGTAGATTACAATCTAACTCTTAAATAAAATATTTCAGATTTTATTGACTTAACATTTCTTTACTATTTTACTAATATCGCATAACAAACCCCTAACTAATCAAAATAAGCTTCACAATATTATGTCTCTAATCAATAATAGATTTTTATCTATAAAATTACATTTATTCTAAAACGCCATATTATTATACCTATATAAAAACTTTATCTAATTAAGCTTAGTTATTATGTAACTATTTTTGTTAAAAGCTACTATGAACTATTATGAAATATATAATAAATATGTCATATTATCATATAATATGGAACATTTTGTTAAGCTTCACTTTAAAATTTACGATCTTCAGATGAAAAAATTTCTTAAAACTAATAAAAAAAGCTTTTGGCTATATGGAAAACACACATGTATATCTGCATTAAAAAATAAAAACAGGCGATGCTTAAAATTACTAATGACACATAACTTCTATAAAAGGAATAAAAAAGAAATTGACCAATACATAAACAAAAAAAATGTTGAAGCTGAATTAATAAGGAACAAAGTACTTGATAACACTTTACCAATTTATGTCAATCATCAAGGAATTGCTTTAAAAGTTCTTCCCATTTTTCAGAATCTGAATATTGAAAATATAGCAAATTCAAATAATAATTCTACTCTAGTAATTTTAGATCAAATCACTGATATAAACAATATAGGGTCAATTCTTAGAACATCAGTTTGTTTTAATGTTGATGCAATAGTTTTACCGTGTAATCATTCACCAAATGAAAACGCATCCATCGCAAAAGTAGCAAGTGGAGCACTAGATATGATACCACTAATACGTGTCACAAATATAGTAAAAACCATGAAATACTTAAAAAAATTAGGCTATTGGTGCTACGGATTTGATAATAGCACTACTAAAAAATACATAAATGAAATAAATAATTTTGAAAAAAAGATAGCAATCATCTTCGGTTCTGAAGAGAAAGGTATGCGTCAATTAGTTAAAAAAAGTTGCGATTATCTTGTAAAGATTCCAATCTCAAATACAATTAACAGCTTAAACATCTCTAATGCAGTGGCAATAGGGTTATTCTATATATACCAAAGCATAATCAAAACATAAATTTGCTACAATATAAAAATTAATTTATAACAAAACAATTTTGTACTTGATAAAGATATAATATTATGATATACCTTTCCATAAAGGAGTGTTGTTATGTCTTATATGAGAAATGAACAAGATATTCGCTCTCGTGGCGTTTATTATAGTACTGGACTTAGGGATTACTTAGTCAAAGTATATAATTATATGGCTTTAGCCTTAGGCGTTACTGGACTTATTGCGTTTCTAACGGTGTTCTCTGGACTTTTTCGAATAATTTATTCGAATCCGTTTCTCTCGCTTATAGTAGCGCTGTCTCCTGTTGCTTTAGTATTCTATATGTCTTATAGACTTCAATATCTAAGTGCTCAGTCTACAATTGCTGTATTTTTTCTGTTCTCGGCTCTGATGGGTCTTTCTCTGTCCCATATCTTTGTAATTTATACTGCCGAAAATATAGCAAGAGCATTTTTTATTACGTCTATCATGTTTGGATCTATGGCCCTGTACGGTAATACCACAAGAAGAGATCTGACAAGTATGGGTTCCTTCTTAATGATGGGGATTTGGGGGTTGATCATTGCGTCAGTGATAAATCTGTTTCTTGGAAGTAATCCCGTATATTTTGCAATATCGTTCATATCCGTGGTATTGTTCACATTGTTAACTGCATATGATTCTCAAAGAATTAAGGATGTCTATTATAAGTACAATGATGGTTCAGAAGTTGCAACAACTAAATTGGCTATACTTGGTGCAACTAACCTTTATTTTGATTTTATCAATATATTCCTGAACTTGCTTAGGCTGGTTAATTTATTTAATAATAGTAAAGACTAAGATGCCTTTCCTATTAAAAATGGAAATCAGGAGAAAGAAGGGATCCGTAGCTTTTTTTTTTAATATCTTTGGTAGTATCGATGCTATGTCTTACATATGCATCGGTACCGTTATATAGGGTTTTCTGTAGAGTCACTGGATATGGAGGTACAATAAAAAAAATAAATGATATAGTAAATGATAACATCATATTTAATCAAAAAATTAGAGTCAGATTCAACGCTGAGGTGATGCCTGATTTGCCGTGGGAATTTAATCCGGAAATTGGCTTTATGGACATAAATATAGGGGAACAAAGTTTAGCTTTCTACTATGCAAAAAATCTATCTGATAAGCCTTCGTTTGGCATGGCTATATATAATGTTACACCCTTTAAAGCTGGAAAATATTTTAATAAAATTGCATGCTTTTGCTTCGAGAAGCAAGTACTACTACCAAAACAAATAGCTGCAATGCCTATATCATTTTACATAGATCCTGAGATAATGTATAATGATGATACAAAAGACTTAAATGAAATAACTTTATCATATACGTTTTTTAAACTCAAATAATATGAACACCCTCTTATTTTATAAGAAGAGAAGAGGATTTCCTAATAAATCTTCTCCTTCCCCTTTTCTATTTTTCCTCTTTTCCCACTTTACAAACGATTGTAAAAGATACAACGCAATTTCCTCCTCTTACGAGGATATCAAAATTAATTATTAAATTATTACACGTATATATTTTTATTTCATTTTTATGAAAAATTTATCTCATAAAGTAATATTTAATTATTAACCGTTAAACACCTCTCTTATAATAAGACTCTACCCACATTTTAAACCTAAAAATTTCATCATATAAAAATTAACATAAAAAAAACTAAAGGGTACTTTCAGTTAAAACCATACTTTAAAATATTCGTGAATCATAAATACTTTTTTAACATAAAGCTCTAATAAAAATTATGTGTTAAAATAAAACGATCATCTTCCTCTTCGTAATAAAATTTTATAAAAATCGAGGATTTTATGTAAATCCACAATTTCAAATTGAAATATCTCTTATTCAACTTCTTTTAACATTTCAACATCACTTAATGCAAAAGTTTTATTTTTTATTATTTGAAACTTTTCATGTCCTCTCCCAGCAACTAACAAAATCATATTTTCATTACTAGCAATATCTACACCTTTCTTTATAGCCTCTCTTCTATTTCCTATTTCTATTGCATTAGAACAATGTAATAAAATATCGTAGCGAATTTTTGCCGGATCTTCATTGCGTGGATTATCATCTGTAACTATTACTTTATCTGCATATCTTTTTGCTATTTTACCCATTTCTATACGTTTCTTTTTATCACGATCTCCTCCACAACCAAAAACTAAGATTATTTTTTTTTTAATAAAATGCCACTTTAATGATAATAAAGCTTGCCTAAGTGCACACGGAGTATGCGCATAATCTACAAATGCAAAAGGTAAAACCTTTTGCATTCTTCCTGGAGGTGAAGCAAGTTTATCTATACATATCCTTTGAAACTTCACTCCAGATGAAATAACTATACCAATCGCACATAATAAATTATGTGCTTGAAATTTTCCCAAAACGGGGAAAAATATGTTCTCATATAGTTTATCGTAAATTTTAATTGTTAAATATTGACCATTTTGTGTTGGTATTTGTCTTATCAAGGCAATACAGGAATCTATTTTTCTTCCATAAGTTATAATTTTGTTACTACGTTCTTTAGCTATTTTAAATAATTCATCGTAATATTTACCTATATCTGCATTTAAAATTACTGTTCTTTCCCTTGAAAGAATCTCATAAAATAATCTTTTCTTAGTTTCAAAATATTCACTAATATTTTGATGATAATCTAAATGGTCCTGTGAAAAATTTGTAAAAGCTGCGGAAGTTACTTCAAGTCCATGAATTCTATATTGATCAATTCCATGACTTGAAGCTTCTAACGCTAAGTAATGTTCTATATCTTTATTATTATTATTATTTATATCACGTAATATTGTATAAAGATCCTCTTCATTTGGAGTAGTAAGAAAACTACTATTATATTTTCTACTATTGTTGTTATTAATACTTATTCCGAGCGTTCCAACAGATATAGCGCTATAATCTACGCTTTGCCAAATTTGACGACAAAACTCTACTACTGAAGTTTTACCATTTGTACCAGTTATGGCAGCAATATATTTTGGATATTTAAATTTATAAAATTTACTAACTATTTTTTTATATATTTCTTGAGGATTGCGATGAAAAATTAAAACTCTTTTCATTGTTTGCGATATTATAACACATATATTTTCTTTTTTAATATAAAAACCAGTATTATTTACTTGGACAGATTCATTCAAATACTTTTTATACTCCCTAGAGGGGCAAACAAAAACATAATTTTTCTTAATCTTTTTTGGATTACACGTAATACCCTTGATTTTTACATTGAAATTAATATCAACGATGTTGAATAAGTCTACTAATTTCACATTTATTTTATATTTTTATTTTTAAAATTAAAACAATCTTGTCAATGCGGTATCTAAATCAGAAATTATATCTTCAAGGCTTTCAAGTCCACAAAATATTCGTATAAAACTTCCACCGTAATCTAAATTCATTACAGATCTTGATATAAATTTACGATCTATTGGTAGTATTAAACTATCACATCCTCCCCAAGAAGCACCAATTCCAAAAATTTCCATATGATCAACAGTATAGCCTAATTCCTCACACGAATACTCCCTATCTAATACTATACTAAACACACTACTTGCTCCCTTAAAATAACTTTTCCACAACTCATACTGAGGATGTGAAGGAAGAGCCGGATACAAAACTTTTCTAATTTTCGGATGTTTCTCTAACCATTTTGCCACTGCTATCGCTGTGCTTTGATGTTTTTTCATACGTGTATGTAATGTTCTAAGTCCTCTATGCGCAAGATAACAATCTTGTGGTTGAATAGTAATTCCATAATTCATATAATTTTTATAAAGTAACTTAAAATATTCTTCTTCTTTAGTAATAATAGCTCCCATTAGTAAATCCGAATGACCAGCTAAATATTTTGTAACTGCATATAATGCAATATCCACTCCATGTTCCAAAGGTTTAAATAATAAAGGAGTAGCCCATGAATTATCACAAATAGTTATAATTCCGTATTTCTTAGCAACTTTTATTATATGTTCTATATCTGAAATCTCAAACGTTATAGAGCCAGGAGTTTCAATCATAATAAGCGAAGTATTATCACGAACTAAATTAGATATATTTCGCGTTGGATCATAAAAAGTTATCTCTATTCCTCTTTTTATCAATTCATTTTCCGCAAATCTTCTAAGTCTATAATAACTATTATCTTGAATTAAAACATGAGAACCTATTTTAGTAAAAGTTAATATAGCGAAAGTGAGCGCAAATAATCCAGAAGGATATATTAATGCACGTCCACTACCCTCAATTTCAGCCAGAGCTTCTGAAAAATAATGAGCAGTAGGAGTACCTACACTGCTATAACTATAATCCCTAATTCCGTCATTAACTACATCGTACACGTTTTTCCCACTTACAGCATTTAGATAGTCCCTATATGTAGGAAATAATATAGTAGAAGAATGATAAATAGGCGGATTCATAGAACCATTATAATCAACGTACCTTCTTCTTCCAGCCTTAATTAATAAAGATTCCTCTCTCATTATACCGTTTAATCTCTAAAAAACTTTTACTCTACTTATCACTACTACTCACCTTTCTTAAATTATATTCATTGCTTGTATATAACCGAAAAGAAATCGCATGCACTTGTTTTATCTCATTTTTTAATAATCCATAAATCAACCTATGTCTTTTTAAAGTATTCATTCCAATAAAATCATCAGATATCAATACTAATCTGATATGTGAAAACACCGAAGAACGAGGAGAGAAATAATGACTTTCATGTTCAGAAGACTCGTCAATAATATCAATATTAATCACATTGATCACAGCACGTATTTTCTTATTTATCAAACTAACAATATCCATACACACCAAGAGCTAGCCTTAACAATTTTAATTTAACACAAATAAAAACTCTCTCGAGAAATAAACCTATCCCCCCTTTTTCCATAAAACTTTTAAAAACCCTCTAAAACCTAATAATACTTCTATTTATTTTCTTCTTTATTATCTACTACATCTCGATAATCAGAATCTACTATCTTCTCTCCCTTATCACCAGAATTCTCTGATGAAGTATCATTATTTTTTGTATTACCACCTTGTTGAGATTCCCTATACATAACCTCTCCAAGTTTCATAGACAATTGAGAAAGATCAACGATTCTTTGCTGTATTAAACTAACATCATCAACATTATTAGACTTACTAGCTTCTTTCAAATTGTTCATTGCGCTCTCAATAGCAGATCTATCTTTTGGCGAGATTTTATCACCATATTTATTCAATGAACTCTCTGTGGAATGAATCAAACTATCTGCTTGATTCTTTATTTCAATAAACTTCTTACGTTTTTCATCCTCCTGCGCTTTCTCTTCAGCCTCCCTTACCATTCGATTTATTTCATCATTAGATAAACCACCTGAAGACTGAATACGTATTTTCTGTTCTCTTCCGGTAGCTTTATCTTTCGCAGAAACATGCACTATTCCGTTTGCATCTATATCAAACGTTACCTCGATCTGAGGTACCCCACGAGGAGCAGGTGGTATTCCTTCTAAACTAAACTGACCAAGCAACTTATTATCAACTGCTAATTTTCTTTCACCTTGATGCACTTTAATGTTAACAGCCGTTTGATTATCTTCTGCTGTAGAAAACACTTGAGATTTTTTAGTGGGAATAGTAGTATTGCGCTCAATAAGCGGTGTGAACACTCCACCTAACGTTTCAATACCAAGAGAAAGTGGAGTTACGTCAAGTAACAACACATCTCTTACATCACCTTGAACAATTCCGGCTTGTATCGCAGCTCCAACTGCCACAACTTCATCTGGATTTACACCCCTATGTGAATCTTTACCAAAAAATTGCTTAACCTTTTCTATTACTTTTGGCATACGAGTCATACCACCAACGAGAACAACCTCACCAATTTGACTAGCAGATAAACAAGCATCTTCAAGAGCCTTTCTGCAAGGAGCCATGGTTCTCTCAATCAAATCATCTACCAAACTCTCGAATTTGGCTCTTGTCAATTTCATATTCAAGTGCTTTGGACCACCTGCATCAGCCGTGATAAACGGAAGATTTATTTCTGTTTCCATTGCACTCGACAATTCAATCTTAGCTTTTTCAGCAGCCTCTTTAATCCTCTGCATAGCCATCGGATCATTCTTTAAATTAATACCACTACTTCTTTTAAATTCACCAAGTAAATAATTTACTACTGCATTATCAAAATCCTCACCCCCAAGATGGGTATCTCCGTTAGTAGCTTTTACTTCAAAAACTCCATCACTTATTTCAAGTATTGAAACATCAAACGTACCACCACCAAGATCGTATACAACTATAGTGTGTCCATGCTTTTTATCGAGACCATAAGCAAGAGCTGCTGCAGTTGGTTCATTAATTATTCTTAGTACATTTAATCCGGCAATTTTACCAGCATCTTTTGTGGCTTGACGCTGAGAATCATTAAAATATGCTGGAACTGTTATTACTGCATCCTTTACTTCCTCCCCAAGATAAGCTTCAGCAGCCTCTTTCATATTTCGTAGTATGAACGCACCAATTTGACTAGGAGAATACTCTTTACCGTTAGTTGCTTTAACCCAAACATCACCATTTTTTGCTGGAAACACCCTATATGGCACATTCAAATTTTTTATTTCAGGATCGCTGTACTGACGACCTATTAATCTCTTAGTAGCGAAAAAAGTATTACTCGCATTAGTAGTTGCCTGCCTTTTTGCTGGAGCACCAACTAACATTTCCCCCGATGAAGTAAAAGTAACTACAGATGGAGTAGTCCTTGCTCCCTCCTTATTTTCTATAACTTTCGTATCCTTGCCATGCATTATCGCAACACAAGAATTTGTTGTACCAAGATCTATACCTATTGCTCTTCCCATATAAATACCCCAATTTACCCGATGTAAAATACATATAAGTATGAAACCTGCTGATTACAAGTCCTACTCGAAATTTCTAACTAGCTATTTTAAGAACCTAAAAGACGTGAAAACCACTTAGTTAACCAAAAATTGCTTTGTAAATTACATGAACTGCTAGCTTCACCACTATTACTCTTTACAACCCAACCAGAATTTTGCAGTGGTTTATTATAATAATTATTTAAACTAATATCATTACCATGTTTCAAAATAAAAGTATCTAAACTTAAACTATTATCAATACTAACATTTAATTTTATATTAAATTCTTTTTCAATTGTAGAGATTGTATCACGTTTATTATTAAAAATATGTGCTACAATCGAACTGTGTACTATCAAATCAAAAAATTTATTCCTATTTTTAACTGCAGCATGCTGTAAATTTCTAAATATCGATGCAACAATTACTTCATAAGATTTTACTTTCCCAACTCCCTTACAATACAAACATTCTGTAGTATTAATCTCTTGTATACTGGGTTTAATTCTCTGTCTCGAAAATACCATCAAACCAAAATCGTTTATATAACTGAACTGAACCTTAGCTTTATCAAATTTAAATGCTTGTCTAATAGCAGATTCAACAGATCTACAATAGTGATAGCTTACCATATCAATGAAATCAACTACTATTAATCCTGACAATCCTCTCAAACTTACTTGTCTTGATATTTCTGGTACTGCTTCCATATTTGTCTTGTAAGCTGTTTCTTCTATACTATCCTCTCCTTTCATTTTTCCTGAATTTACATCTATTGAAACAAACGCTTCAGTTAGAGTTATCACTAAGGATCCTCCGGATGGCAATTTAACCCTATTATTATACAACTCAGAAATTTGATCTTCAATTCCATAATAAGTAAATATTGGAATAAAACCCTTATATAATCTATACCGTAACTTACTACCTTTTAATACGTTTTTAACGTATTGTTTTATAGACTCAAATACTTCTTTTCCAGAGATTACAACTTCTATATTATTATTATTGCAAAAATCACGGATAGACTTCATAACCAAGTCTGCTTCATTATAAATCAAAGATGGAATATTTACGGCGGAAGCACTTTTTTGAATATTTTGCCACAAAAAAAACAAATAATTGTAATCTTGCTCTATTTCTCTTTTACTCTTTCCGGAACCAATAGTTCTTATTATTAAACCTGATCTTTTTGGCAACTCTATCGAATTCAATATATCTTTTAGTTGTTTTCTAATATTAACATCTTCAATTTTACGAGATATACCACCTTTAGTTACGGAATTTGGCATGAAAACACAATATCTACCCACTAAAGTAATGTACGTTGTAAATGAAGCACCTTTACTACCTCGTTCCTCTTTAGTGAGTTGGACTAACATCTTTTGATTAATAGAAATAACATCTTGTAATTTATATCTTTTATATAAAGATATTTCATTAGATCCATTAATACCCTTACTAACTATAGAATCATCTGAAGAAACATCTAAATCATTATTATCTTCTTCTGTATTATTAGATACAAGACAACTTTCAAAAAAAGCCTCTTTCTCCTTTTCTGAAATATCAAAATAATCTGGAGATATTTCTAAAAATGATAAAAAACCGTGCTTATTCCCCCCATATTCAATAAATACAGCTTGTAAAGAAGGCTCTATACGTTTTACATAAGCAACATATATATTACCCCTTAGCTGTCTCCTTTCTTTGAACTCTTGCTCAAATTCTACAACCTTACTATCTACCGATAAAGCAACCCTTACCTCATCAGAACAAACAGAACTCTCTATTAACAGCAATCTTCTACCACCACTTGTCACTTTCCGCCGTTGCCATTCATTTTAAAAATGATTTCATGCTACTCAACACATTACCTATTGTCAAGAATTTTACAATAAATTTTATCATATAAAATGATATTTAACTTGAAACAAGAAATAATTTTCTACATGAAAGCTTCAACTTCAATAAAAATTAATCTTCATTTATAAACGAATTTTAATGATGATTAAGATCACACAATAAGAGTATTATATTATATACAATTTATAAATAAAATAGTAATAATAAAAGGTAATATAAAATATATATATAAAAGGAATATTATATGGCAAAAAAAAGTACCTCTTTACTCGTCAAATTAGTTAGCAGTGCAACCAAGACAACGAGCACTGGTGAAAGAAAACCAACTGGTTATTTTTACATAAAGAAACGTAATCCTAAAAGACTTACTAAAAAATTAGAATTTAGAAAATATGATCCAATAGTTAGAAAACATGTGTTATTTAAAGAAGAAAAATTAAAATGAAAAATTAATTTTTGACTTCTATAATAAAATAAAACACAGTACCATACGTTTACACATATTAATAAATATAAAATCCATAACTCTGAAGTTGACCAACTTAAATATTTAAGATAGTGATCAAAATTTTCCTCCAGAGAATTTACATTTAATCTATCATAGTACGTTATAAGACATAAATACCGCTCTTAATGGCTGAGGAGGGAATCGAACCCACGACCAAGAGATTATGATCCTCCTGCTCTACCAACTGAGCTACTCAGCCTCTAACTCTAGTATATTAAAAACTCTGTCATAGATATAATTCACATGTTTTGTATAATATGTAAAATTAAACAAAGATTCAAGTTTTTTAGAATTAATAATTTCAAGCAAAGATCTATTTCGTTTCAGTTCTAATAAAAAATCTCCGTTGTCTTGTTTTACTTTCATTGCACTTTTCTGAACAATTTCATACGCTTCTTCTCTAGTTAAACCACTATTTACCAATTCTAACAATATACGTTGTGAAAAAATTAAACCTTTTGTGGAATTTAAATTCTTCTCAATATTCTCTCTATTAATCACTAACTCATCTATTAAATTCATTAATCGTACTAAAGCAAAATCCATTATTATACAAGCATCAGGAATAATACATCTTTCTACAGAAGAATGTGATATGTCTCGTTCGTGCCATAATATAACATTTTCTAATGCAGGAAATATATAACTACGTAATAATCGCGAAAGTCCAGTAAGATTTTCACTTAAAATAGGATTACACTTATGTGGCATAGAAGAGCTTCCTTTTTGTTCGGTAGAAAAATATTCTGAAACTTCACAAATCTCGGTTCTTTGTAGATTGCGAATTTCAACAGCAACATTTTCTATTGAACTTGCAATAACTCCTAAAATTGAGAAAAATATGGCATGTCTATCACGAGGAATTACTTGAGAAGATATAGTCTCAGGTATAAGTCCCATTTTTTCTGCTACATATTCCTCAACAAACGGATGCACATTCGCAAAATTACCTACGGCACCTGATATCTTGCAAACTGAAATCTCTTTTTGAGCGTTAATCAATCTTTGATAACCTCGTTTAAATTCTGCATAAAATCTTGCAAATTTTAATCCAAGCGTAATCGGCTCTGCGTGAATTCCATGGCTGCGTCCAATACATATAACATCTTTGTAATCATCGGCCTTCTTTTTTAAAATCCTAAGCAAGTTCTTCATATTTTTAAGTAGAATATCACAAGATTCTTTTATTCGTACAGCAAGACACGTATCTAAAACATCAGAACTTGTCATTCCATAGTGAAAATAACGGATATCCACTCCAACTTTTTTAGAAATATACGTAAGAAAAGCTACAACATCATGTTTTACAACAGACTCAATTCTGCTAATTTGTTCAATATCATTAATATTAAATTCGATAGTATTAGAAAGTTTCTCAATAACATCATTTGAAATAGTACCTAATTTTACTTGAGCTTCACATGCCAGCTTTTCTATTCTAAACCAAATATTAAACTTATTACTCTCTTCCCAGATTAGAGACATTTCTTTGCGTCTATAACGAGAAATCATTAAACTAACCTATCATCTTTCTATTTCTACTACTTATCAGTATATAAAATGTTCTCATAAAACAAAATTAAATTCACTATAATAGCATTATAAAATTATTTTAAAACCATAATAAACACAAAACCGACACCAAGTTAGCAATAAGCACTAGAATACTAAAATATGCAAAATATGAAATAAGTTATGACAAATATTTGAAGAAAATACATATTTGATCCCATCAATATTATATCAGTTATACCAACTATTTATAATAGTAAATTTTGGATTTTAAACCATTATTCTAATTCTTAGATTTACAACAAAAAATTTGTTTTACTACCCCCTGTATATAGTTAAAGACCAAATCTAGTAAATTAAAAATATCTAAAATAAAATATAATTAAGATCTATAATAAAAATTATAAATAAATGAAAAAAGATCCCGTTTTTTATCAATTTCTTTCTTCTATTTTAAATTTATATAATTTATATTTCGTGCTAAAATATGTTGTGTTAAATTGAGAAAATTAGAAAAATCTTGACTATTTATCTATATCTGATAATAACCCCTTTTAGGAATAAAAAAGTTAAACAGTTATAATGAGCAGAATTTGTGAACTGACAAATAGAAAAAAATCCTTCGGTAATAATGTATCACATTCAAATCATAAAACAAAACGTACTTTTCATTTAAATTTGTGCAATGTTACACTAATAAGTGACATTTTAAATAAAAAATTTAAATTTCGCATATCATCTAGAACCTTAAGAACTATAGACTATAAGGGTAGTCTTGATAATTTTTTACTTAATACAAAAACGTTTAAATTAAGTAAAAAAGCACAAAAAATAAAAAGAAAATTGAAGAAAATCTTAATAGAACAAAAAAATAAAGTCGGTCATTCAGATGTATAGTAAGCCTACTTGGCTCAAGTCAAAAGTTCCCACTGGTAAAATATTCAGTAAAACTTTAAACACTGTTAAATCATATAATCTACACACAGTATGCGAAGAGGCCGCATGTCCTAACATTGGTGAATGTTGGAATAAATATCATGCTGCTATAATGATTCTTGGCTCCATTTGTACACGTGCTTGTACATTTTGTAACGTTGTAACTGGTATTCCCAATAAACTAGATCCATATGAGCCAAACAATTTAGCAAAAGCAGTGAAAGAATTAAATCTAAAACATATTGTTATCACTTCTGTTAATCGTGATGATTTACCAGATGGAGGGGCGAGCCAATTTATAAATTGTATAAAGGAAATTAGAAAAACAGTTGAAAAAACAACAATAGAAATTTTAACTCCTGATTTCTTAAATAAGAATGGAGCATTTGAAGCAATTGCTATCGCTTCACCTGACGTCTATAATCATAACATTGAAACAGTACCGAGATTATATGCAAAAATAAGACCAAAAGCTCGATATTTTCATTCATTGTATCTACTAAAAATGGTAAAACAAATTAACCCTAAGCTTTTCACTAAATCAGGACTTATGGTTGGTCTAGGAGAAACAAAAGAAGAAATACTCCAAGTTATGGACGACTTACGCAGTGCTGAAGTCGATTTTATAACAATCGGCCAATACCTGCAACCAACTCAAAAACATGTAAAAATTGATAGATATATTACCCCAGAAGAATTTGAGCAATATAAACATATTGCTTATTCCAAGGGATTTCTAATGGTTGCATCAAGCCCATTGACTAGATCATCATATCATGCTGAAAAAGCTTTTAACAAACTCAAAATATACCGCTGATTTTATATAACTGGAATTGTTACTCAAAAAATTTGAAATCTGAAAATTTATCTTTCTAATTTTTTGTTGAAATAAAACTCAACTCTTCAAAAGAAGACTCTAAGAAGAAACATCATACAATATTATATTAAAGCATTGTAATACAAAATAAACAAAAATTTAAAACACATGGTTAAATTATAAATAATTTTATTACATAGAACAACAAATTAAAAATTCAAGAATCGAATTTTAATAAATAATACTAAATATCTCTAATAGATATTTTCGATGATATGTTTATAAATTGTAATACATAACATACCATACAATCCTATAACTTTTAATAAAACTAAAAGTCAATATAAATAAAATAATTTCAAAATTAATTTGAAGAAAATATTAAATCAATAAAATAAATTGAATATTTAATTCTAAAAAATTCAACTTTTGTTGATAATTGAAAAATCCGAAATTATTATAATATAGATAAATAATGTGTTTATTGCATCTTCACCAAAATGATCAAAAGCTTTGTATTAATTTTTATATTTATATCCATGATTTTTATACCTTTATTGGATACCAGTGCAAGAAAGTATATTAGAATTGTTGGATCCTCAACTGTCTTTCCTTTTATTTCATATATAGCTGAAGACTTCAGTCGTATATTCCCTTTTAGAACTCCAATTGTAGAATCAATAGGAAGTGGAGCAGGATTTAAAATGTTTTGCTCAGGGATAGGAAAAGATACACCAGATATTGCTATTTCATCTCGTTCTATAAAAAACACGGAAATAGAACTGTGCAAAAAAAATAAAGTTGACGAAACAATAGAAATTATCATTGGCTACGATGGAATTATCATTGCAAATTCTAATCAAAATAATAGATTTGATTTTTCAAAAAAAGATCTATTCAAAACTCTATCTGCATATTCTCAAAAGAATGATAAACTTGTAAAAAATGATACCAAATTTTGGTCTGATATAAATCAAACCTTACCAAAAATAGAAATTGAAATCTATGGTCCACATCAAAACACAGGAACATATGAGACTTTAATTAATTCTATTATGCTCGATCAATACTCATGTATGAATTCAAAGATTTTTAAAGAACATTATAGAAATCAAGAAGAGAGAAAGAAAGCTTGTAGTAATATAAGGGACGATGGAAAATATAAAGAAGTTGGAATTAATGAGAATATAGTGATACAAAAATTAAAAAGTAATAAAAATGCTTTTGGAATACTTAGTTTTAGTTTTTTGATGAGGAATCAAGATAAAATTCAAGGAAGTACGATTGCAGGAATTGAACCAACTTACGAAAGTATATCGTCTGGAAAATATATATTAGCGAGACCACTATATCTCTATATAAAAAAAGAACATCTAAATAGTGTTGATGGATTAAAAGAATTTATTAAAGAAATTGTTAACTCTATCAGCGAAGACAATTACTTATCTAAGCTAGGTTTAATCCCACTTTTAAATGAAGATATGAAAAAAGTTCTAACAAAAATTCATAATATAATAATGTAAAATTTTGTAATTGTACTTACAGATCTATATGACAACAATGCCACCATATTCCGATATAAAGTACACCACTCTAAATTGTTCATAAAACTTAATTATAAGATGAAATTAATATAAATAAGGGAATAAAATAATACTACATATATTTTTATTCAAAAATACTACCTACCTCTACTAAAAATTTAGGTACATCTTTCTATTAAAAAACAAAAAATTAAACTTCAATACAAAATTATATTAACTTATATTTTCCCAGTAATCATTTTATACATGTTTCCCTTCTTTAATTCTATAATATTTATTATGTATATAGACAAAACCCCTATATTTTTTAGTAAAAAATTTTTACTACAAAACTACGAAATACACTAAAACCAAACATATATCATAATAAAATTAAAAAAGGGAAACATCATAAATAATAAGAAAGACTTATCCTAAATCCAAACCCTATTAAGTTACCACTTTAAAATAAAAGATTTTTAAAAATTTTCCCCTATCTAACCCATTTATATACAATTTCACTTATTAAAAATTATAAAACAAAATTCCATATATTAGAGCATAATATTTAAAATATTAAATAATATTATACACAAAATACAAGTATCTTTATTATTTCAAATGCCATAATAAATAAAAATTAAAGCATATTTTTAGCATAAAGTAACAACTCTTCTTTTGTTAAAGAATAAGAATTGTCCTCCCAATGTCGTCTTAACAACTCCAAATTGTTACTCAAACTCTTCCCTGGCTGATAGCCTATATTCATTAAATCACTACCAGACAATGGAAACTTAATAATATTAAAAGCCTTAGCAAACAAAATATATTCACTAACATCTACTTCAGATTCAACGCCACAAATCTTTACTAAATCACAATATAACTCCTTACCGAACAAAGATATATATTTTTTCTGTTCTTTTTTTGACATCCCTATTTTAATATCATTTGATAAATAAAACAATAATTTTTTCTTCTGTTTATTTGAAAGACATAAAAATCTTCCCATATATTTTCCAAGATTCAGCGTATCTCCTGCTGTTCTAAGAAGTAATGCTAACTTTATTAGTGCATCAGCATCAAAAAGAAAAGGTGAAGACAAAATTTCACATTTTACTTCTCTTGGAATAATTTTTTGTAAAACTTCAGACTTTTGCATATTTTTAAGCGTTAAAACTGGATTATTGCACTCTAACAATTTAAATATCTCATCTCTTATTCTCTCTCCAGAGAGACTTTGAATCATATGTGAATACTTTTTACATACCTCTAATATCCTACAACTCAAATCCCCAATACATATCTTTGCATGAAACCGAAATGCCCTTAAAATACGTAAATAATCTTCTTTAATTCTATCTTCAGGATTACCTATAAAATTTAATCTCCTTAATCTTAAATCTTTAATACCATTAAAGTAATCGTATATATTACCATATTTATCTGCGTATAAAGCATTAAAAGTAAAATCACGCCTTGAAGCATCAATTTCCCAATTGTTTGTAAATTCTACTTTCGCATGTCTACCATTACATTGAGTATCATACCTCAACGTTGTAATTTCAAAAGATCTATTATTTAAAACTGCAGTAATAGTTCCATGATTTAAACCAGTTGGAATAGATTTTATACCACAAAATCTAAGTGCCTTAATTATCTGATTTGGAAGAAGGTTAGTAGCAAGATCAATATCACGAACTTCACGCTGCAATATAAAATCCCTTACGCATCCACCGACAAGTTTAATCTCACCACAAAACTCCTCCATCGCATCAATAATCAAACCAGTTTCATAATCAATTTGCATATTGACTACCTAATCACATTTTTATTATATAAAACCTTACAAAAGTATAACAAAACTCTAAGGCTTACTTTCATATTGTCGATTAAATAATTTTTCTATTTTTACTTCTTTTATATCATACAACAGACCAAAAACACTTTTCTTTTCATAATACTGAACACAATATTTTACGTTATAAATACACTGATTTACAACATCACTAATTCCTTTCTTAAAATTATTTTTTGATAATTCATCAAACCTTTCTTCAACTTCTTTTCTTTTGAAAAAATTCATTGAATTATTACAATATTTTACGATTTCATCTATCTGAAAGCGTCTTGCTAATAAAAAATCTTTTTGTTCTTGCTTTAACTTGATTCCTTCACATAATTGCTCTTCAAAATTTTTTGTTTTATTAAACAACGGCTCAAAATGAGCGTTACCTTTATTTATCATATGTATTATATTGATTTCATCATATTTTACATCATTTACAGATTCAGATTCTAACTCATTTACAATTTGATTAGTCCATATTTCTTGCCCCTCTACGTTATATTTTTCAATAACATGTAACATTACATTGTACTCTCTACAGAGTATTCTCCCTTCAATATCCGGATTTCCCCATTTATTATCATACATAATATTTGCTATATAAGCGTCTAAAGTCTCACTATAACACTTACCATCACTATCGCAATTATTGGCAATTGCTTTTATAAACCATTCTGGTGGACTATTTTGTGCAAATTCCTTACAATTTCTTCGTAATTTCTCAATAGTAACCTCTATTCCTTTTTGATACCTTAAACCTTGTCTAAATGAATCAAAAAAACAACTTCCATTACTAATTGCTTTTCCTATATAAAAATTATCAGGATAAGGAGTACACTCTAAGGCTATTATTTTATTATCTTTATTAGAATTCCTAGAATTCTGAAAATTTGACATCTCTCGTTTACTATTTATAATCATAGTTATATACTCTGAATATCGTAACGATCATATTATTAAGTGTATCAAAAATTTCAAATTTTGCAAAAATTGAGAATTTATATATGAATAATATATATGAAATTTAACTGTGGTATAATAGGTTTACCAAACATAGGGAAATCAACTTTATTTAACGCGCTTACACATACATATTTAGCCGAAGTTGCAAATCATCCTTTTTGTACAATTGAACCTAATATTGGTAAAACACTAATAAAAGACCAACGTTTAAAGCAAATTGCAAAACTTGCCGGATCAAAAAAAATAATCTATAACAAATTAGAGATTATAGACGTTGCTGGTCTAATAAAGGGCGCAAATAAAGGTGAAGGACTCGGTAACAAATTTCTAAGTCATATCAGAGAAGTTGATGCTATTATTCACTTAATTAGATGTTTTGAAGATGATAATATTAAACATGTACATAATAAAGTAGACCCAATACTAGATATTGAAACAGTAGAAATGGAATTAATATTAGCAGATATCAATAGTATAGAAAAAAGATTACCGAGATTAGAAAAAAAAATAAAACAAGGTGATAAAAAATTTAAAAGACAATTTGATCTGATGCATGAAGTCTTATCTACCTTAAAAGATGGCAATCCTGTAAGGAAATTAAAATATATTAACGATAATGAAATTAAATTGCTTCAACTACTAACAACGAAACCTGTAATATATGTATGTAATGTCAAAGATATGGATGTTTTAATTGGTAATAAACTATCCAAAAAAGTAGAAAAAATGGCAAAAAAAAATAAAAACAAATCTTTTTGTATTTCAGCGAAACTTGAAGAAGACATCGCAAATCTTAAAAATGAAGAAGAAAAGCAGAACTTCATGTTAGAATTTGGCTTACAAGAGTCAGGTCTTGATAAAATAATACGTACTATGTATGAGACATTAAATATGATAACTTTTTTTACTGTGGGGCAAGAAGAAGCAAGTGCATGGCCAATAAAAGCAGGATCGACAGCTAGTAAAGCAGCTAGTATAATTCACACAGACTTTGAAAAAGGCTTTATAAAGGCAGAGAAAATAAGCCTTACAGACTACCTTCAATACGGAAGTGAATTAGCCTGTAGAAACGCGGGGAAGATTCGTTTTGAAGGTAAAAATTATGTCGTACAGGATGGCGATATAATGCATTTTAAATTTCGCGTATGATCAAAAATAACGTATTTTTAAACACCTCTTCTTACACATTAAATATCCTGATTTTTATCTCTAAAAATAGAGATAAGCTTCTCACCAGCAATAATGATGTATTATTATAAAATATCTAAACAATCTCTTCTAAAATTTTATTAAAAAGAATTCGTTATAAAATAACTGCTTTAACTCTATAATAAAAATTATATTCTCAACTATAGCGCTACCCCCCTTTTTTTCTTTTGTTTTACAAAGGAAATTTACTTTCCTAATATTTAGATCATATTTAATGATAGTTTTCTTACTTACATTATATTTCAAGAGCACCTCATATTGGTATCTTAATTTAAAATAAATCAATACCCAAAATCTACTAAATCTCTAAATATGACAAAATTATCATGATCCAAAAATACTTTATTTATACATTCTGTATATTTATCAGATATAAAAATTTGTTAAGAAACAAACCAATTTTAAAAATCTCATCAAAATTTATTATATGTAAATTTTCCTTTAACTTTATCAAATCAACCAATATTTCATAATGTTTTTACTTTTTTTATTAAAAACCGAACAACACATTTTAAATTAATTTAAATTAACATTTTTCGTAATAATTTTCCATCGCTCCCTCTTTTTTTTTTTACTTCACCATAATAATCCTTATTTATATTAGAAAAATAGAAACACTACGTAAAATACAAGGATTTTTCAATAACAACTATATTCTAAAAATTTACTATCTTAATATAATTAAAACTCTATTATCAACAGGTGTGTAAACTCCGCGTCGTCTGTATTTTCATTATTTTATTAGGTAAAATAACTAAAGAACTTATTAAATAAGTATTATTATTATAATTAAAACTAATCCCATTTATAAGTTCTCCATCTGTTATTCCAGTTGCAATAAATACTGATTCAGACCTTACCATATCTCTTACAGTATAAATTTTTTCTAAATCACTGATATCTAAACTCTTTGCTTTTTCTTTTAATTGATCAGTATCGAATATTAACTTTCCTTCCATCTTTCCATTAATCGAATTTAATGCTGCAGCCGCAAGTACTCCTTCTGGCGCTCCTCCTATTCCAATATACATATCACAATTACTATTTACTAATGAAACTACAGCAGCAATATCACCATCGTCTATAAGTTTAACTTTAGCACCTAATCCTCTAATTCTTGCTATTAATTCTTCGTGTCTTTTACGCCTGAGTATAGTTACTATCAAATCACTTATTCTACATCCTTTCAATTGGATCAAATTACTTAAATTTTCTTCAACACTATTTTTTAATGTAATTACACCTTCTGGAATATTTTTTCCTATTGCTATTTTTTCCATATAGACATCAGGTGCATACAAAAAACTACCCATTTTTGTTGCGGCAATAACAGACATTGCTCCTTGCTTATAATGAGCACAAGCTGTAGTACCTTCAATAGGATCTACGGCAATATCAATTTCCGGCCCTCTACCTGTACCAACCTTTTCTCCAATACAGAGCATTGGTGCTTCATCTCTTTCTCCTTCGCCAATCACAATTCTACCACTTATTTCCATTGAATTTAACACGGTGCGCATCACATCAACAGCAATTTGATCGACTCTCTTTTCGTCACCAAAACCCAATAACTTATACGTAGCAAATGCCGTAGATTCAGTTGCTTTCACTAATTTATAAGCCAAATCTTCTAACATCTTTTAATTAAAAATTTAAAGTACTCATGAATAATATATAATTTTATTATTTAAATCACAAATAAAAAACAATAAAACTAATTCTTATACATTGAACACAACAAATTCTTAAATATTTATTCAAACTCAACAACATAAACTATTATGGGGTCCTTCTTCTTTAAGTAGAAAGGAAACTAAAAACAAATATTTCATTTCAATATATAAACATCTCAAACTCCATAATAAAATAGAAAGTTCAAATAACAACATTCACTAACCACTAAAACACTAAATCAAAAAATAAACGTAGCATCACTATCATTGAAATAACCTCATATTATTTAATTGACTATTGTTGACTACACATTATATTGTGATGAGTAATATAACTAATTTAATAAAATTAAAACACACAACAATTCTAACATCTCTTATAAGGCCTCTTTTCCAATAAAAATTGGAAAATATAACATTGCTCGCATAGCTATAATCTGTAATTTCCTCTCCCTTCTTTAGAGAATTTGACATTAAACTGTGCTGCTACTAGTTTTGCGATCATCACTCTATATGGTGAACATGAAATATAGTCAATCCCAGATCTAATAAGAAATTCTATAGATCTCGGATCTGCTCCATGTTCTCCACAAATGCCAAACTTCATCTCTTTTCTTGTTCTCTTACCTTTTTCAATAGCTATTTTAATCAATTCACCTACTCCCTCAACATCTAATACTTCGAACGGATCGTTTTCTAATATATCATTTTCTTTATATGAATTAAGAAAACTAATTGAATCATCTCTCGAGAGACCCATAGTTGTCTGCGTCAAATCATTAGTACCAAAACTAAAAAACTCTACATATTTTGCCAATTTATCTGTAATTAATGCTGCTCTCGGTAATTCTATCATTGCTCCAACTGAATAAGTTTTACCAGACATCATTCCTGTAATAATAGAAGATTCTTTATTTATCAGCTCACATATCATTGCAAGTTCGTTTTCATTCATAATAAGAGGAATCATAATTTCAGGTTTAATTTTTGCTTTTTTTTCCTTTCTTAGCTCATCTGCAGCACTAAGTATTGCTCTAATTTGCATTAAATATATCTCAGGATAAGAAATAGCAAGTCTACAACCTCTATGACCAAGCATTGGATTTTTTTCTGATAATTGAGCTACCTTATTTTTCACAGATTCAACTGATTTATTAAGTGAATTAGCAATTTTCTCTATACTAAATTGACTATTTGGTAAAAACTCATGTAAAGGTGGATCAAGTAAACGTATCGTAATCTCCGCATTCTCCTCCATAATAGAAAATATTTCTTTAAAATCAGATTTTTGCATTTGTTCTAATTTATTCAATACATCTGCTCTTTCAAATTTATCATCAGCTATTATCAATTTTTGAATAAATTCAATCCTATCATTAGAAAAAAACATATGCTCTGTACGACATAATCCTATACCCTCTGCGCCAAACTTTTTAGCAATCCTGGCATCTCTAGGGGTATCAGCATTTGCTTTCACTTTAATTGTTTTAATTTCATCTATCCAATTAATTATAGTCTTAAGCTCGTGTGATAATTTGGGTAAAACCGTAGGAAGAATACCAAGCATAACCTCACCAGTCCCTCCATTAATTGTAATTGGTTCATTACTATTTACCTTTATATTTCCTATAGAAAAAAAATTCCTGTCTTTATCTATGTATAATCCGCCTACACTACAAATGCACGGCTTACCCATTCCACGAGTTATAACAGCAGCATGCGAAGTCATTCCTCCTCGTGCAGTTATTATACCATTTGCAGCACTTATCCCATTAATATCCTCAGAACTCGTCTCTGGTCTCACTAAAATCACTTTCTTACCTTGTTCTACTGCCTTTTCCGCATCGCTTGCACTAAATACCACATATCCAGAAACAACACCTGGAGAAGCTGGAAGTCCTTTTCCTATTATTTTTTGATCAAAATCATTGATTTTGAGAACTGGATACAATAAACCATCAAAAATTTTTGGGTCAATTCTTAATATTCCTTCTTCTTTTGTAATTATTCCATCATTGACCATATCGACTATTATACGTATAGTAGCCTCAGCTGTACGCTTACCAGATCTAGTTTGCAAAATCCATAACCTGCCATCTTGCACAGTAAATTCAATATCCTGCATATCCTTATAGCAGATTTCAAGCTTCTCACATATATCACATAATTCTTTATATGCGCCTGGCATCAATTTCTCCATGGTATTACTTTTATCTCCATCTACCGGCATAGGAGTACAAATTCCTGAAACAATATCTTCGCCCTGAGCATTAACTAAAAATTCCCCAAAACATTTTTTTTCTCCAGTTATAGGATTACGTGTAAACACCACACCAGTTGCAGAATTATTATTTAAATTTCCAAAAACCATTGCTTGTACATTAATAGCAGTACCGAAAGTCTCAGAAATATTATTTATTTTTCTATAAAAAATAGCTCTGTCATTCTTCCAAGAATCAAACACTGCCTTTATCGAACTTGACAGCTGTTCTTCAACATTTTGTGGAAAATGTTTTGCAGTTTTTTCATAAATTATACTTTTAAAGCTATCAACAATTTTTTTTAGAATACAAACATCAAGATCAGCTAAACTTTTCGCTCTATTTTTATGTTGCTCGTCATTTATAATAACTTGAAAAAGATGATGATTAAATTGTAAAACAACATTGGAATACATCATAATAAAACGACAATAGCTATTATAAGCAAAACTTTCTCCATTTCTTTTTGCAAGTCCAGTAACAGTTACATCATTTAAGCCGACATTTAAAATTGTATCAAGCATACCAGGCATAGAATTAGATCCACTAGAACGTACTGAAACCAATAACGGATTATTCGAATCTCCAAATTTGGAACCTATATCATTTTCTAGCATCTCCATATACTTTTTAATTTCATTACATAAATTACTAGATAGTAGTCTATTACTCCTACAATAATTGTTAAAAACAGAGGTTGAAATCGTAAAACCAGGTGGAACAGGAACACCAATATTACACATTTCCGCTAAATTTGCACCCTTTTCACCAAGCAAATTTTTCATTTTTGCGTTGCCATCGCATTTTTTTTGGCTAAAATAATATATTAATTTTTCTTTCATTTTTTTGAATTTTTTTATAAATCATACATATAATTTCGGTACAGACTTCCCATGAAGCGGTTAGAGTAACAAATTTTATAAAGTTTGACAATAATATGTATAACATAATCGCCTGATGACAAGTTATGTTATTATAAATGCGCATTATTATAATATAAGTATAAAATTGAAACTCTTCGTGAAATTCATATATCATGACACGCACTAATTAACTTTTTTTAATTCATTCAATAATAAAATTATTTCTTTTAATTTTTCAATTAAAGCGTACTAAATATGGATACTCGAAATAAACAAAATGTTACAAAACTTATTTTCCTAATTATCGCCTATATGTTTTACCAATTTTCAAATAACAACCATCACTCTTTAGTTATTTCTAACAAAACATATAAAATTTCCTTACTGTATTTTACATTACTCTTTATGTATATTAAAAAACATTTCTTATCCAGAAAAGATTTTCTTAACTCAACATCATATACAGTTTATACATCTTTATATAAATATTAAGTTAACAACTACATATTATTTTTCCCCATAACACTCCTAGTAAGGAGTTGACTACAAAATCTAAAATTAAAACAAAAATTTCAGTTTTAAAAAATTCATAAATATTTAAAGAAAAGTTAAAATTCAACTCAACATAAACTCCTCACCAAAAGAAAATAACTAAAATAAAGCTAAATTCCAAAATTATATTTTTTTAAATATAAAACAACAACAAAACTGTATAAAATCATCTTACATAAACAAAATTATTTTATACAAAAACCAAATTTACAAGTTTTCATAATATAACAAAACAACAACTAAACTCTTTTTAGAATATGGTAAGTTACTATAATTTACACCTTAGTATTATTCCAATAACAATACACTTTCCAATATTATTAGAAAATATAAAACACCAATTTTTTATTAAGATTCAAATTTTCTATAATCCAGAAAGGCTGGAACCGGAATCGAACCGATATAAAAAGGATTTGCAGTCCTTCGCATAAACCATTCTGCCACCCAGCCATTATGAATAAATATGCATAATATCCTTTAACATAGATAAAGCTTCTTCTCTTTTCCTCTGAAAAGTATTACGTCCAATAATTGAACCATCACCACCACCTTTTTTAATCTCTTTTATATCATTATATATATCATTTATAGATTTCGAATTCCCACCAGAAAAAACCACTATCCTTCTTCCTGCAAAACAAGATTTCTTAATAAAAGAAATTCTTCTAGACAGCAACTCAATATTCTCTATTTCTACTTTTTCTTTCATTAATTGATTTGTAGGAAGTTTCACTTTTATTATAGTAGCACCAAGCAAAGCTGCTATATGCGCGGCATAGGAGACTACATCAACTGCTGTTTCAAATTCTTTGGAAATTCCTTCACCTCGTGGATAAGACCATAATACTACTACAAGTCCATAGGACTTAGCCTCAGCTATAATTTCACGTGCTTCTTCTATCATATCAAAACACTTAGCAGAACCAGGATAAATAGTAAACCCAATACCTGTACAGCCCAAACGCAGCGCATCTTTTACAGAAGCTGTTATAGCTTGGTCAGGAGTTAAACTTTTTAGATGTAAAGAATTAAAACTGTTAAGTTTTAAAATTAGAGGAAGTATCCCGTCATAAGACGAGATACCAGCCTCAATCATTCCAAGCGGAGCAGCATATGCACTCACGTCTGAGTCAAGTGCAAGTTGAAAATGATAATTTGGGTCATAAGCATCCTGATTAACTTCAAAACTCTTCACTGGTCCATGTTCAAATCCTTGATCAACAGGAAAGATCAATAATTTCCCAGTACCACCAAGTTTTCCATGCATGAGGATACGTGCAAGACTTGTTTTTACTCCAAGATTTTCATTATCATAATAATTTAAAATTTGCCTTACTTTATTGCTTAATATCGTCATAAATTAAAAGTAAACTTACAATTTAATTTCTAAATTGTAATCAAATAAAAACTCAATACAAGAAATTTTAATTTATTCTAAAACTCTTTACATTTCTAGATTTTTTTAAATCTAAAATCCTATTATAAAACGCATCTATTCGAAAGTACTTCCTTAAAAACTTAAAATAAAATCAGCTCACAAACAAATCTTTCAATATCAATTGAACTCATTTATTTCTCAACTTACATCTGCATTTTATACTTTTGTTAACATGTATGCCCCTTGATATTTTACTGCACAAATTCAAATTTACTTTCTCATCATTTAATACTAATCTAATAATTTCTAATATACCCCCATAATAATTTTATTCTAAAAACACATACATCTTGAATAGAAGAACTATCTCTGCTAAAACAAAAGTTATTACATAGATATTTTATCAAATCTTATCATTTCAATAGCTGAAATCGAACTTTTATATCAATAAAATTAGCAAAACTTGCAATTTTATCTATTTTTAACAAACATCATTTGTATTTTCTGTATACTATGCTCTATTTGTCTTATCTGCTCTATTAATCTTTTTTCTAAATTGAAATTACCTCCCAATCTTGCTTTAAATTTTTCCTTTTGCAATACATTTAACTCTTTTAACAATATCACATTATTCCACACAATCTCCGCCGACTTTTTCTCATTTAATTGACTATTTAACGTATTAGTTTTCTCAAAAATGAGCTTTATAACTTTACTATCAAATTGATATAACTCCTGCAACAAAACCCTTCTATCAAACTTATTTCTATTATTTATCAAATCAATTATATACATTTGTAATTTTCTCATCCCAATATCCGTAAACTCAAAATAAGAAAACTGCTCTAAAAATATGGCATGATTTAAAATCTCAGGAAACTCTATCACTATACGTAAAATTATAGCCTGATTTTGCTCTGCTTCAATTGCATCTGAAGACTTATCGTAAAAATATCTAGTCTCTATTATTTTGATAGGCAAACTTCTAGTTTTTTTTAAATCGCTAATTTTAGTATAAAAATAATCCCTATAATATCTCTTAATACTGCTATTACTTATAGTATTAACATATTCCATAAATCTACACTCAAGAACTGAATATTTTTCTGGAATAGAATTTTCATAATTTTGAAAGTTACTACTATTAACTATATATTTCCACAAATACTCAGAGTGTAACTCTGTATAACGATTAAAACAAAAAAGTATATCTTCTTTTTTATATTCCAACTCATTACATATATCGTATGGATCTTTTTCCTTTGGTAAAATTATAAATTTTAATGTATATCCTAACTTAAGTATCGGAAGAATAAATTTAGCAATTCTAGTGGTGGCATAACGTCCAGAGTTATCACCATCCATACAAATAGAAATTTCTTTAGTAAATCTCCATAAACTTTGTATTTGTTCTACTGAAATCATAGTACCAAGAGAAGCAACTACATTGTTAATTCCGGCTTGATGTAATGCTATTACATCCATATATCCCTCAACGATAAATACATGTTGCTTTTTACGTATTTCACTCAAAGCAAGATCTAATCCATATAAATTTTTCCTTTTTTTAAAAAGTTTACTCTCTGAACTATTTAAATATTTTGGATATTGATTTGCGCTAAGTGCGCGCCCTCCGAAACCAATAACCTTACCTGTAATATCATGTATAGGGAACATAAGACGGTTATAAAAGTAGTCACGAAAACTTTTATTTATTAAACCAATATGAATTAAAATCTCATCTTCGATACCAAAAGAATTTAAATATTCTCTTAGACCACAATATGGCGCGTAACCCACTTTAAATTTATCTATAACTTTGAGCGAGATTTTACGCTGATTTAAGTAAGTAATAACACTCTTTTTTTTTTGTATAAACCACTTTGTAGTTAAACTTAATGCTAAAAACAATTTGTTATTTTTAGCGGAAATATCAGTACTCTTAAATAAATCAACACCTGTAACTAATGCTAATCTTTTTAAAACCTCTTGAAAACTTAAACTTTCAGTTTGTGAAATAAATTCAAATACATCACCATGAGCAAAACAACCAAAACAATAATACGATCCCTTAATGTCATTTACAAAAAATGATGGAGTTTTTTCATTATGAAATGGACAAATTCCAACAAAATTATTCCCGCTTTTTATTAATTTTATCTTTTTACCTATTATATCAGATATTAAAAGTCTTGATTTTATAGTATCTATATAACTCACTTTACTTAAAATAATAATTCTAATTGGTAATTAATTAATAACTCGAAATAAATTTCGAGTCTATGCCTTAAGAGGATATGTTGACAAACAAAATAGAATAAATTATCCATATTAAATATACTCTTGATAAATCATAATTTTTAATATGAATGTTGTATCAATAGCTTCAGATCATTCTGGCTATGAATTAAAATCAGAAATAAGACCATATTTAGAAACTTTAGGTTATATAGTAATAGATCACGGCTGTACTGTTGAGCAAAAAAGTGTAGATTATCCTGACTACGCTATTAAGGTTGTAAAAGATATAACAAACAAAAAAGCAAATTACGGAATACTAATTTGCGGTACAGGTCTTGGTATGAGCATCGTAGCAAATCGCTTTGAGGGAATCTATGCCGCTTTATGTAATAACATCGAAATTGCTAGATTAGCTCGTAAACATGGCAATGCAAACATACTTTGTATTGGCGCAGAGTTTACTACAAGTACATTAGCAAAAGATGTAATCAAACAATTCCTTGAGACAGAATTTTCAAAAGAAAGTAGACACAAAAAACGTCTTAACAAACTAAATAATATAACTTCTTATAGAAAGAAAGAAAAAGTACAAACTTACAATAATAACGAAATATTAAAATTCAATAAAACAGCAGAAGAATGGTGGAATGAAAATGGAAAATTTAAATCACTACATATGATGAATCCAATAAGAGCACTGTATATTATTGAAAAAATAAAAGAATTTAAAAAATGTTCTTTAAAAGAACTGTCATTGCTTGATATTGGATGCGGTAGTGGAATTTTATCAGAATCAATGGCTAGAGTTGGAATTAGTGTTGTAGGAATAGATATATGTAAAGAAAACTTAAAAATAGCAAAATCACATGCAAAAAAAGTAGGATTAAGTATAAAATACAAAAATACTTCCGTTGAAAAACTAAAAAATGATAAAAAATACGACATAATCTTACTTATGGAAGTGGTAGAACATGTAGATAATTTAGAACTTTTTATGAAAAAAACAATAAAGCTACTAAAACCAGGAGGGCTGATATTCATATCAACAATTAATAGAACTATCAAATCTTTCTGCCTCGCAATAATTGCTGCAGAATTTATACTAAAATGGCTGCCAAGAGGCACACATAATTGGAATAAATTCCTCAAACCATCAGAAATTACAAATTATTTGAGAGAAAATAATATCACGTTACAGAACATAACTGGCATGGAATTTAATATAATAAAACGTGAATGGAGGTTAACAGATGGTATAGATGTTAATTATATACTCTGTGGCTTATTAAAGGTTCTATAGAAGAGAGATCTCTCAATAAATACAAATAAAATTTTTTGATCTCGCAAAAAAAAAGACAATCCTATCTTTTTTTTTGCTTATTAAAATAAAGATATCTTCCTAACAATAAATTAGAAAAACTTAAAACTTTAAGTATAAAAAATTAATAGTTTAAAACTAAAAAGAATACAAAGCTCTCTTCTTACAAGATATGAAATTATCATCTATTTACAAAATTCTCTACCAAACAAATAACTTAAAATAAAATTAATGAAACAGAATTCAGCCCCCCCCCCTAAATTATACAAATTTTGAAACCCACAACATTACTGTATAACACAATATCATTAAATAAAATTTTTAAATTATCAAACAAATGACTTCTCATTATCGAGAAAATGATCAAAACTTTTTATTTTATTTTTCTCAAAGGGATTTCCATATTAACTCTGCAACATTTGCAGGACTATCACTTTTTGTAATAGGTCTACCAATCACAATATAATCAGCTCCCAGATTTATTGCTTTTTTTGGTGTTACTATTCTTTTTTGATCGTTATAATCATCGCATATACGAATTCCAGGAGTAATAATTATAATTCCGTTACCACATTCCTTGCGTACCTCCCGCGCTTCCAATGCAGAACATACTATTCCATGTAAACCAATCTTTTTTGCAAGTTTTGCAAACAAAACTACCTGTGATTTCACATCTCTTATCACTCCGAGCTCATTCAAATCTTCATCATCCATACTAGTTAATACAGTCACCCCAACTAACTTCATTTTTGTACCTTTTACTACATTTATAGCTTCCCTCAACATTCTTACTCCACCATTTATATGCAACGTTAATATTTCAACACCTAATTCTTTAATTACCTTAACTGTTTTAGATACAATACTTGTAATATCAAATAACTTTAAATCCAAAAATATTGGTATATTATATCTTGCAAGTTCTTTAATTCCAAGTGGTCCATGAGCAATAAAAAATTCCAACCCGAGCTTTATCATACCAACCTTACCATATAAGACACTAGCTAAAGATATAGCCTTGTTCAAATCTTGTGTATCCAACGCACATATTATTGGATTCATACATGCATCCTTTTCCCTTTATAAATATTCTTCATTATTTGTCTTATATCTCTGCTTCTTAAGCAGAACTTAATATTTCCAATAAATATTATTATCAATTAAAACTTTTCATCCACATTCATATATTATATATTATAATGCCCAACTCCGTAATTTCACTTTTATTTTTATTTAAAACTAATAATATCTATATACTTTTATATATTAGTAAAATTTTACAGAATATTTTACACGTGAATTTCACTACTAATAACTTCATATAAATTAAACATATTTTATTAAAATAAATATAGAAACCAATTCTATCCTTATTCTACCCTTTTAATCTAATTTTCATATTTTAATTTTAATTAAATTTAAATTTTGCCGAACCCACCCTATTTAACAAGAGAAATTATACAATTTTACCTTTAATAAAACTTCTTACTAACAAAATTATTATTATTTTGCTAATAGGTTATAATAACTATTACTTTCTTTTAAGAACTCCCATTAAAAATTCTTTATTAGATTTAAAAATAAAATTCAATACTTATTTCTTTTCTAATTATTATTAAAACTCACATTACTTAATCACACCACATTTTATCTTCAGAACCTTATTCATGGTCAACAACACTCTAGCTATTCATTCTTTACACATTAAAACATAACTATTATAATTCCGCACCTACAGTAAACTTTTCATTCGATGCTACAAATCCAGTCACATCTTCACTCCATTGTATCAATTTAGCATTACAAACTGTTTGTAAATCGTTCTGCGTAGATAAATTTAATCTATTTTCTTGTACATTCACTTTTATCGTCAATTTTTTTATTAAATGTTTTAATGATACATTATTATCAGCTTTTATTTTTCTTACAAGATTCAATATCTGTACAGAATTATCCCCCATTTCTTTAGAACATTCATCATAAATAAGCTCTTCTTTAATTGGCCAATTGTTCTTACGATGTATAGAATTACAACTATATAATTGATAATATATTTCTTCTGTAATATATGGGAAGAAAGGCGCAAATAATCTCAAAATAACATTTAATGCACATATTAAACCCTGTTTTGCGCTCGAAGCTTTATCACCACCAACTCTATCCCCATACACACGTTTTTTTACTAATTCCAAGTAATTATCACAAAAATCTTTCCAAAAAAAATCCTCCACAACTCTTAAAGCTTTATAATATTCAAATTGCAATAAATCATTCGTTGCTCTGTCTATAACTTTATATAACTTAGACAGTATCCATTTATCTATTGTTTCACTAATAGAATTTATCTTTACTATTTGATACTTTTTTATAAACATGGAAACAAATTTACTAGCATTCCAAAGCTTTATAATAAAACGCTTGCCAGTTTTTAATGTGTTCTCAGAATAAACTGTATCAATTCCAAGTTTTGAATTTGCTGCCCAATAACGCACTACATCAGCCCCATAGATGTTAAGCACTACGTTGGGAGTAATAATATTACCTTTTGATTTACTCATCTTTTTTTTATTATCAGCTAAACACCAACCGCTAATCATAATGTTCTTCCATGGCAAAGAATTTGCATGATAATGTGCCTTTAAAATCGTATAAAAAGCCCAAGTTCTTATTATTTCGTGACTTTGAGTACGTAAATCTGCAGGAAATATTTTATCATAACGATGATCTCGCAAATAAAATTTATTGTTTATTGCTAATGCATTTAGTTGAGGGGTAATAGCGCTCGTAGCCCAAGTATCCATTACATCTTGATCTGGAATAACTTCTTTTCTACTATACCCAGTTGGTAGATCTTTAAACGGATCTACAGGAAGATTTTTTACTTCAGCCAAAATAATTTTGCCTTCCTCTCCTTTGCGCCTTGAATACCATATTGGAAATGGTACCCCAAAATAACGTTGTCTTGAAATACACCAGTCCCAACTTAGTCCCCTTATCCATACTTCCATACGCTTTCTCATAAAATCTGGATACCAATTGCATTTTTTAACCCTATCTAAAACTTTAGCCTTTTCATTTAAAGTCTTAATGAACCATTGATATGTAGAAAATATTTCAAGCTGTGCACCAGATCTTTCTGCGCATTTAACAGAATGAAAAACATTAGTACTCTTTACAAGAGATCCACTTTTACTCAATATTTCAATCATTTTTTTTCTTGCTTCTTTAATCCTTAACCCTTCCAATGCACTACATATTATTTCAACGCCTCGACATCTATATTTACTATGATAAATTGAATTTAAACTTATCTTACCATCACTGTTAATAATAATCTTCATCGGTAAATTATATTTTTGTTGCCAATACACATCAAGTTCATCACCAAACGTACAACACATGACTAATCCAGTACCCTTATTTATTTTAACTCTATTATCAGCCATAATTGGAACTTTTTCCTCTGTTACTGATACTATAGCCATCTTCCCAATTAAATGAGTATAACGTATATCTTCCGGATGACAAAAAACTGCAACACATGCAGGAAGTAATTCAGGTCTTGTAGTTGTAATCTTGATCTGCTCATTTTCTTGAGTAGAGAAAATTATTGTGTTTAAAAGTGACTCACAAATTTTGTTATCTATTTCTGCATAAGAAATTGCAGTTTTGTCAACAGGATCCCAAAAAATAGGTTGCATTTTTCTATATGCATACCCCCTATTGTACAGGTCAATAAACGACATTTGAGAAAGCGTTATAGCATCCCTGCTTAAAGTATGATACTCTAAATTCCAATCATAACTAATACCAATAGACCTAAATAAATTCTTGAATTTTTGCTTTAATTTTTTAATTACCCCATAACACATCTCTATAAATTCTTCCCTTTTAACCTCTTTTGCGCGTATTTTATAAACTTGTTCAACCAACCTTTCAGTTGGAAGTCCATTACCATCAAATCCTATTGGATAAAATACGTCTCTTCCTATCATACGCTGAAATCTTGCAATAAAATCCGTATGACAATAACTAAATACATGACCAATATGCAACTCTCCTGATATTGTCGGAGGAGGTGTATCTATAACAAAAGTGTTACTCCCACCGCTCCATCTATAAATATTGTTATCTTCCCATAATGCATTATGTCTATTTTCAATTTCATGAAAACTATACTTTCCTTCTAACATAAACTTTTCATTTAATTTTTAATTAATAGATTATAAAATGAAAAACAACTAATAAAAACTCTATTAAAATTTATACATTTATTTAATTTGCTAAGCTTTAAGCTTAAACTAATAAACATCATCAAAATTGTTCATCAATGAGACTATCCCTTAGAAATCAATAAGCATGCCCCGTATTAAACATAAACTTAATAAATTCTAATAAAATCTTCTTCTTGTTTTACAAACAAAAGCTGTAACAATAAATACATACTCCCTTTACTATCCTAACTGTGAAGCAAAATTTAACATTTATACTTATAATTTAATAATAACTAAAATAACATATTCTGCTATAACTTTAAATACAAATGATTTTGTACTCTAATTAGATACAAAGAGGTAAATAAAATTAAAAATTTTTATGAAATCATCCAAAGAAAATCATCTAAGTGAACATAAAAACTAAAATAAAACTATAAATATATGAAACTTAAAGTTTTTCTCAAAATTTTAATCGATAGGTCAATCTAGACAATCTAATTGTTAACAAATATCACAGCAGTGATTTTATCGTATTCACAAAAATAAATTCCTTTAACATTATCCTTATTTTATTAAATTTATAAAACATAATACCCCACCCTTGCATCATTCATCTACTCTTACTAAATCTCAATTCTTCACTAAATTCTTAAAAATTTTTATTATTTTATCATACTTTTATCACACAAAAACATGAGTTAATATAAATTAAAAGTTCTTGCAAGAATCTAAAATCGACTAAATCTTCAATATTTTAAAAGAAATTTAAATATATATACCACTATTAAATACTTCTTTTTCTCTTAATTAATTCCTACTTTTTATTCCAAATATAAATCTATTAATTGAATAATAAACCTTCCTCCTGAAAGGGACAACGCCCCAATAACTCTAATCCAATATAGATTTAATACATATCGGAAAAAGTCTCATTTAATTAGCAATCCCATATCAGTCTACATACCTCTTTTAACACTTGAATTACAAGAATATTATGCTAGCAATATATAAGTTTCTTATTCACAAAATAATATCTAAAATTGAAATTTCTTATTCATTTGCTTCACTTACTTTCATTTATCTATATTTCTTATAAAATCTTTAATTTGTAACCAACTTCTTTTTTATAAAAGCTTATTTATAAATAAATTTATTGCACTTCATTTCAAACATCTCCCAACCAAAATATCTTAAATTACCCTAATATTTTTTATATTTTACTTAACGCTAAAACATATTTTCTTAATGCTTCTTACGCATATCTATATTTACTTTTGTTCAAAACTAAAATCACAATAAAACTAACAAAGTTTTAATTTTTAAAAATCTTAAAATTTGACATAACTCTATGCTATTATCTGTTCTATCTAAAACAAACAAATTATATCCAAAATACAAAAATCTTTGATTGGGACGATAACTTTTTATATTATTAATTTTACATTTTGAATTAAGAATTAATTATCTACATGACTATCTCTCATATCTTACCAGTTTACTCTCCTATTAACATAAATTTTTCTTATGGCAAAGGTATCTACTTATATGACATTAATAATAAACGTTACATAGATTTTCATTCTGGAATAGCAGTTAATAGTTTGGGTCACTCCAATCCACAATTAATTAACACCCTTAAGCTACAAGGAGAAAAATTATGGCACATATCAAACACCTATAACATACCTACTGCTAATAATTTTGCAAAAAAATTAAAAAATAATAGTTTTGCAGATACTGTATTTTTTACAAATTCTGGATCAGAGGCAGTAGAGTGTGGACTTAAAATTGCTATGGCTTATCAAAATGGAAAAGGTAATAAAAACCGTCATAGAATTATAACATTTTATGGTGCATTTCATGGAAGAACATTTATAACCTGTGCTATAAATAGCAAACAAAAATTTTCTAGTTTAATTAATCCCTATATTGATTGGTGTGACAATGTTGAACCTAACATCGAAAGCGTAAAAGAAACAATTTCTAATAAAACATGTGTTATATTAATAGAACCAATACAAGGACAAGGTGGTATTAAAATAATGGACAAAACCTTTATAAAAGAATTAAGAAAACTATGCAATGAACATGACATATTACTGTTTTTTGACTGTGTACAATGTGGCTCTGGTAGAACTGGAAAATTATTCGCATATGAACATATAGGAATAGAACCTGATATATGCGCTCTCGCGAAAGGAATAGGAGGTGGATTCCCGTTGGGAATTTGTCTCGCAACTAAAAAAGCTGCTAAATATATGAAGGTTGGTATGCACGGTTCTACTTTTGGCGGTAATCCACTTGCAACCTCAATAGGTAACACTGTTATAGACGAATTACTAAGTTATAACTTTCTAAAAAAAGTTGAAATTAGAGGTAAATATTTAAAAAATAAATTAGAAAATTTAGCAAACAAATTTTCAATAATAGAAAAAGTAAGAGGAAAAGGGCTAATGCTCGGAATAAAAGTAAAAATGGATAGCAAAAAATTTTCAGAAGAATTAAGCTACCGAGGTCTACTTACTGTAGGAGCAACATTAGATAATGTTGTAAGAATTTTACCTCCACTCACTATCACAGAAAAAGAAATCGACGAAGGAATTGAAATACTAATTCAGTACTTATCTAGTTTATCTAGTATCAATTCTCATGTTAATGGAACAACCTTCTAATTTATTTAAGGGAATATCTATTGAACAGATAAGTAGATAAAATTTCTTCTAATATAAAAAGCCTCACTCACTTTTTACTATATAGAAGATATTAAAATTTTACCCCGAAATCCAGCTACAATTTTATACTTAAAACTACCAAAAACCTATTCTGGTAATTTTAAAATATAAAACAGACTTATCACCTTCATAAAAAGCAAAACCAAATTTCATAATCATAAAACTTTTATAAAAGATTGCAAATCTTTTAAGATAATTAGAATTAATATCCCCACGACAAGAGACCTTTTACCTTATTATATTATAAACTTAAATAATTTGCTCAATAAGCCCATTTTAAAATTTTATCTGATTTATAAAACTTATATTTCATACTATGAACAAAAATTATATACTGATAAATTTGCTTTTCCTTTTGCCTTACTACTGAAATTAATTATAAAAGTAATTAAAACACATATTATTTTCATAAAAAAACATACCTTAATAAAACTACTAGCTAAATTTTGCAATTATTCACTGTTGCAATTCAATCAATTGAGATGTATATAAGCTCTAAATAAAAGCGTTTATGAGAATGAAAGCTTGTTATTCGTTTGATGACATACTACTCTTACCAGCTCACTCTGATATACTACCTTCCGATACAGACACGAAAACTTATCTAACAAATAGTATAAAGCTTAATATTCCCCTCATATCTTCTGCAATGGATACTGTCACTAAATCAAATTTCGCAATAACTATCGCACAACATGGTGGAATAGGTTGTATACATAAAAACTTATCAATAGATGAGCAAGTTTTAGAAGTTAGAAAAGTAAAAAAATATGAAAGCTGGATTGTATATAACCCAATTACAATTTCTCCAAATAAAACAATCGCAGAAGCAATTTCATTAATGAATAAATATAATTACTCAGGTATTCCTGTAGTCGATCAATCTAAATTAGTAGGAATTTTAACCAATCGTGATGTAAGATTTATTGAAAATAAAAACATGAATATAAAAGTTTCTGAAATAATGACAAAAAGTAAATTAATTACTGTACGAGAGCATGAAGTAAATAGCGTATCAGCTATGAAATTACTACATAAAAATAAAATAGAAAAACTTTTAGTTGTAGATGAAAACTCTTGTTGTATAGGTTTAATTACCGTCAAGGATATTGAAAAGTATTATAATAAATACCCAAACTCATGTAAAGATAATAAGGGACGCCTTAGAGTTGCTGCTGCAGTTGGAATTGGTAAGAAAGATGGTATAGAAAGATGTAAGGCTTTAATTCAAGAAGAAATTGACGCAATTATTATTGATACTGCTCATGGTCATTCTGAAAATGTTATTAATACCATCAAAAAAATAAAAACAATGTACCCAAATATACAACTAGTAGGTGGTAATATTGCAACAAAAGAAGCTGCTGAAGCATTAATCGATGCGGGCGTTGATGCAGTAAAGGTCGGTATAGGACCCGGATCAATTTGCACTACTAGAATAGTTACAGGTGTTGGTGTACCGCAATTTTCTGCAATTCAAAATGTTGCAGAAGTATGTAAGGTAAAAAAAGTAAGATTAATTGCTGACGGTGGAATAAAGTACTCAGGAGACGTTGCAAAAGCTATAGCAGCAGGTGCTGATTCTGTAATGATTGGTTCGCTCTTTGCGGGTACTGACGAAAGTCCAGGTGAGACAATAATGTATAAAGGTAGAGCATATAAAAGCTACCGAGGAATGGGATCCATCAGCGCAATGAAATCAGGCTCAGCAAGTCGTTACTTTCAAAATAAAAACTCAAAACCTAAATTAGTACCGCAAGGGGTAGAAGGAAGAGTTCCATTTAAAGGACCAGCTTCGGGAGTAATTCACCAATTAATTGGAGGATTACAGGCTGCAATGGGATATACCGGAAATAGAAATATAGAGGAAATGAAGAAAAACTGTAAATTTATTACTATTACCGCATCCGGATTTAGAGAGAGCCATGCTCATGACATAATCATCACACAAGAAGCACCAAATTATTCTCAAATATGCAGCAGCTTACCAAGCGATCCTGACGAAAATAAGTAAATAACCCATCTCTTAGTTAATATATTTTTAATATATCCTCCATTAAACAAATAAATAAAAATATATAATCAAAATCCCCCCCCATTTACTCTTGAGGAATATAAAAATCAATACCAAAAATTATTAAAAAGTTTAAGCCTTAATTAAATAAATTAACTAAAAATAACGCCACAATTTCTGTAATTTTGCAATTACATCTCCCTCTAATGCACAACAATTATTTTAACTCCATTAGCATATAAATTATTATAATTCTCTCCAGAGCAAAGCAATGCAAGCCCAATGTTACCTATACTAGAGCGCAACTCACCTACCTCTTTATTGTTATTTTCATTTATTATCTTAGTTCCAATATTTGGAAGTATATTACTATCTCCCTCAATAAAATAAATTCTTTTTCTAAGTACCTTTTGCCTTCTCATTCGATTTACAATCTCTTGACCTATATAACACCCTTTATTAAAGCTCATCCCATTAGCCTTATCAATCAAATACTGTAAAGGAAACGACAAGTTCTGTATCATATCCCTTGCCCCATCGGGAATAAGATTCTGAATTCTAATTTCCTCATACTCAATGAAATCTCCAATAATCCGCTTCACCTTATTATCTTTATGTTTATATATAATTCTTATTCCAAGAGATTTACTTCGTGGATCTTGGAAAATAACTTGTGATTCATCGCATATTTCTGGCTCATCTGAACCTCTAAGTGAAATCCCCACTTTATATATCGTGCTAACATCTTTGACTTCCACTCTCAAATAAGTTTTAAGTAGAACTAATTTTTCAATTATTTGTTGTAAATATATATTTTCACATTCCAAAAAAATAAACTCACCATATCTAATTAAAAAAAAATCATATAAGTACCTTCCGTAAGGACTAAGCAATAAGGAGTAAATCGCTTTTTGATTATTCAATTTATTGATGTCATTCGTTATAATACCCTGTAAAAAATCTGCGGTATCCGGACCGTATAAAGCTATTACACCGCGGCTCTCTAATGGCAAGTAGCTCACTACCAAATTATATAAAAATCTTGAGTATGGCAAATATATACACCATTTGTCAAAATATTATTTAGGTATTATCTAGAAATGTTCTCTGACTAATTTTTAATATTTTTAACATTTTTATTTGATTTATAACGCTATATAGGTGGGACACCCTTAACTAACATGTTGTACACAAACATATTATTTTATATTGCTTTTAATACACCAGTTCTTTTAAAACCAACCCTTGAAATCAAACTTAAAAATACATACATAGATCCTAGATCTATTTATTGGAGGGAGAGCAATGTCAAGTATAAACTTAAGTGTATTAGATGATAGTGTTTTAATTAAACCTATCACTGAAGAAAAACAAGGTGGAATTGTACTCCCATCGAGTGCCGAAAAAAAACCTACTAAAGGTGAAGTTATAGCAATCGGTGAGGGTTCACGTAATTCAAGTGGTGAGCGCGTAGCTTTAACTGTAAAGATTGGCGATAAGGTATTTTACAGACAATGGGCTGGCACAGAAATAGAACACCGCGATGAAAAGTTTATAGTGATGAAAGAATCTGATATACTTGCTATCGTTAGGTAGTTTTATAGTTTATAATTCAAGTTTTTGTTTAAATGTTTTAATTTGTATTTTGTTTTAGTTTTATTATTTTTGAGAGGTGATAAAATGGCTAATGTAGTAGTATCAGGCGAGCAGTTGCAAGAGGCTTTCCGTGAAGTTGCATCGATAGTAGATTCAACAGTAGCAGTAACTGCAGGACCTAGGGGAAAAACAGTTGGAATTAATAAGCCTTACGGAGCTCCTGAAATCACAAAGGATGGTTATAAAGTAATGAAGGGTATTAAACCCGAAAAGCCTTTAAATGCTGCAATAACAAGTATCTTTGCTCAAAGTTGTTCCCAATGTAATGATAAAGTTGGTGACGGTACAACAACATGCTCAATACTAACTAGTAGCATGGTAATGGAGGCTTCAAAATCTATAGCTGCTGGAAATGATCGTGTCAGTATTAAAAATGGAATGCAGAAAGCAAAAGAATTGGTATTGAAACAAATCTCATCAATGTCTCGTACAATTTCTCTGGAAAAGATGGATGAAGTAGCGCAAGTTGCTATTATTTCCGCAAATGGCGATAGAGATATTGGTAGTAGCATTGCTGATGCTGTTAAAAAAGTTGGGAAGGAAGGTGTAATTACTGTTGAAGAAAGTAAAGGTTCAAAAGAATTGGAGGTTGAACTTACTACTGGTATGCAATTTGATCGTGGCTATCTTTCTCCTTACTTTATTACAAATAACGAAAAAATGATCGTAGAGCTTGACGATCCATATCTCTTAATTACTGAGAAAAAGCTGAATATTATTCAGCCACTGCTTCCTATTCTTGAAGCTATTGTTAAATCTGGTAAATCCTTACTTATCATTGCAGAAGATATTGAAGGTGAAGCGTTGAGCACATTAGTTATCAACAAGTTGCGTGGTGGGCTGAAAGTTGCAGCAGTAAAAGCTCCAGGTTTCGGAGATAGAAGAAAAGAAATGCTTGAAGATATAGCGACTTTGACAAATGCTAAATATGTTATAAAAGATGAGCTTGGAATTAAAATGGAAGACCTTTCCCTAGAAGATTTAGGCACTGCTAAAAATGTTAAAATCACTAAAGATAATACTACAATTGTTAGTGAAAATAGTGATTCTGAAAGAGTAAAAGCTAGAATTGAGCAAATTAAGTCTCAAATCGAGACCTCAACTTCTGATTACGATAAAGAAAAATTAAGAGAACGTTTAGCAAAATTATCAGGCGGTGTTGCGGTTCTGAAAGTTGGTGGTGCTACTGAAGTAGAGGTTAAAGAGCGTAGAGATAGAGTTGAAGATGCGCTTCATGCGACTAGAGCTGCAATTGAAGAAGGTATAGTCCCAGGTGGTGGAGTTGCACTTCTTTATACCTCATCTGCTCTTGATAAGCTGAAAGGAGGAAGTGACGAAGAACAAATAGGTATAAATATTATTAAAAAAGTTCTAAGCACTCCTATTAATAGGTTAGTTAAAAATGCTGGTCTTGAATCTGCTGTTATAATTGATCATTTAGTTAAACAAAATGATAAGGAACTTATATATAATGTTGAAGCTATGAACTATGCTAATGCATTTACTGCAGGTGTTATTGACCCAGCAAAAGTAATCCGTATTGCTTTTGAAACAGCGATATCTGTTGCAAGTGTACTGATTACCACAGAATCCATGATAGTTGATCTACCAAGTAAAGATGAAAGTTCTTCATCTCCTATGGGTGGAGGTGCTGGCAGCATGGGAGGAATGAACGGGTTTTAAAAGGTGAGCGTTCTCTGTTAAAAGCAAATAAGAGCCTCAAGGCAAAGCCAATGGAAGGGGCCTCCCCACTTTGGCTTTGCCCTCCCTAACCTTTTGGAAGTGTGATTTTTTTGAATATATCTCTATGCATCATGAATGCGATAAAAACGGGTTGATTGAATCAAAACTAGTATTCCCCCCTTTTTCTTTCTTTTGTTCTTTTTTTAAGAAGGAATTTCCTTCTTCTTCTCTACAACATCCGCATTTTTGGATGATGATCCTTTTGCCTTAATATCTCTATCAACTAATTCTATCACTGCCATAGAAGCACAATCCCCCCTCCTAGGGTTAAGCCTTATTATTCTAGAATATCCACCATTGCGACTACAATAACGATCGACTAAAACATTCAATAACTTATTAACTACTAGATTATTATTATAAAGACGCGAAAGCAATACCCTTCTAGCATACAAAACATTATTCTTATTACTATTTTTTTTAGCAATCGTAATAAGTCTTTCTACATATGGACGAAGCTCTTTAGCTTTTGCTAAAGTTGTTACAATTTGTTCATGATTAATCAATGAAATAGACAAATTCTTTAACATCGATAATCTATGCCCTGTACAACGGGACAATTTACGCTTTTTTATTCTATGTTTCATATTTTTTTACAATTTTTTATTATTTTAATCCTCATCAATATGATGTCTAGCTAATTCATCTATATTTTTAGGAGGCCAATCAGGAATAGACATCCCTAAAAACAAACCAAAATTATTTAAAACCGCTTTAATTTCATTCAAAGACTTTCTACCAAAATTAGCAGTCCTAAGCATTTCGCTTTCTGTTCTCTGTACAAGATCACCTATATAAATAATATTTTCATTTTTTAAACAATTATGCGATCTAACAGAAAGTTCCATTTCATCTACTTTACGTAATAATATAGGGTCATAACCCAAATCTCTTCCCTTATTATTACTATAATAACTACCACTACTACTACTAGATAAAGATTGAGATGATCTTCTATGATCCATATCAGAACAACTACTACTAATAAAAGGCTGAAGTTGCTCCTGTAATATTCTTGCAGCAAAATCAACAGCATGACTTGGAGAAAGTGTACCATCAGTTTCAATCGATAATACTAATCTATCCTTATCAGTAACTTGACCAACACGACTATTCTCTACTTTATATGAAACTCTATTAATAGGACTATACAAAGCATTAACTGGAATGAACCCAACAAGATCTTGCTCGCTCATTAATTTTAAAAATTCATTTTCTTTATACTTAGCAACTGGAAGATATCCCTTTCCACTGGCAATATATATAATCATATTAAGCTCTACATTCTGTCCAAGTGTACATATCAATAAATCTTTGTTAATAATAAAACACTGATCATCAGTTTCTATCATTTCAGCAAACACTTGACAAGGTCCCTTAACATTCAAACTCAAACATTTATTTGAGACACCATTTAATTTACACCTCAACATACTCATGTTTAACACTATATCGGTTACATCTTCTCTTACTCCTTTAATCGAAGTAAACTCATGTGTTATACCTTCAATTTTTATTCCATAAACAGCGCTACCTATAAGAGAAGACAACATAACCCGTCTCAATGCATTACCAAGCGTCAAAGCAAAACCACTCTCCAATGGCTCCAATACTATATCTCCTTTTTTATCTGAATCACCAGGTATTACTTTAACTGAAGTAGGCTTAATTAATCTATTTGAACTACTAAAAATAGAAGCACTATCATCACGCATATACAAAACTAATCCCCCAAAAACACATTATTATCACACACACATATATAAAAATTCACAACCCTCTACTATATACTCTGTCATACTCTTCTTTTTTTTCTCAATCTACACCCATTATGAGGAATTGCGGTCTTGTCTGCAATTGATGTTACTGTTAATCCACAAATCTGAAGGGCCTTAACCGCTGCTTCAGCGCCAAAACCTGGACCACAAATAATTACAGAAACAACTTTCATTCCAAATTTCTCTACTGCAACCTTTGCAGCAAATTCTGAAGCTTTACCGGCAGCATAAGGTGTAGACTTACTTGAACCCGAAAAACCATGTGCACCTACAGATGTTTGATATAAAGTATTACCCTGAACATCAGTTACATTTATAAATGTATTATTAAAAGTTGCACGGATACGAATAACTCCAGTAACATTTTTCTTTACATCTTTTTTATCGATTGTTCTAATCCTTTTCATTTTAATTTATACCTTCTTTTCCCTTTTTAAAAGGTGTACTATACCACCACCTCCTACCTTCTTTCAGAAGTAGAGTAAAGCTTACTTTTACGAATCGTTTTAGCATTAGTGTGAGTTCTTTGTCCTCTTACAGGCAAACTCCTCCTATGTCTTATCCCTCTGTAACATCCCATTTCTACCAAAAACTTTACGTTCATAGCCACTTCCTTTCTAAGCTCGCCTTCTACAGAGTAATTTTGCCTAATAAAACTATTAATATTCTCTATATCTTTATCTTGTAAGTGTGAAACACGCTTATTTTTATCTACTTTACAAATGCAACAAATCTTATTTGCGGTAGCAATACCTATGCCATATATATAAGTTAACGCAAAAGGAATACATTTCTTTGTTGGAATATTTACACCCGCAATACGCACTACTAGTACCCCAATATTCTAAAACACTCTTTATTTTAAAATAATAACCTAATTCATATCATAAAACAGAATAGAGTCAAGCTTAAATTATAAAAATATTTTACTTTCTATTTCTCGTCTTACTTGATCAATATTAAAACTAGCATCAACAATTAACAATTTATCTTTATAATACTCACGCAAATTTTTTATTTGAATATGATATTCACTAATTCTTTTATTAATTGAAAATAAATTGGAATCATCAATTCTCTTTTTTAATCTTGTACTTCCACATTTTACACAAATAAAATAATCATTCTTAAATGAAGATATACTATATATACTTTTGCAACTTAAACATATAAAACGATCCCTCAATCTTTTAGATACAACTTCATTATCAAGCTGCAATTCAATAACAATATCTACATCTCTATTGTATTTTTTCAAAAGAAATCGAGTCAAAAAACGAGCTTGATTTAAATTTCTAGGAAAACCATCCAGTAAAAAATTATCATCCACTAACATAAGTTGATTATACAATAATCTATACATAATTCTATCCTGAACTAAGCTACCTAATTCTACAATATTCCTTATTTCCCTACCTAATTCACTATTACTAGATATAATATCCCTCAACAAATCTCCAACTGAAACCAACTTCAAATTATACCTCGCTGATAATAAACTTGATTGAGTACCCTTACCAGAACCAGGAGGACCAAAAATTACAATAATCATCTCACTTTAATTTTTTAGACTCATACTTTTTTATCCAACTATCATATCTACTTGAAAAAATATAAGACTGTACTTGAATAATAGTATCAGTGATAACATTAACTATAATCAATAAACTAGTTCCACCAAAAATAAACGGTATATCATAACAATATCTTATAACCTCAGGTATAGCACATATAAGTACTAAATATGCAGAACCAATAAAAGTCAATTTAAAAACTATATCCTGAAGATAATTAGAAGTATGTTTTCCAGGTCTCCTACCAGGTATAAAACCACCATTCTTCTTAAGAAAATCAGCATTTTCTTCTGGACTAAATACAAAATTAGTATAAAAAAAATTAAAAAATACTATAAGTATTAAATAAACTACAATATAAACTACTTTATTCGTCATAAAAAAATTCAAAATAAAATCAGAAAAAACATTCCCCTTATAAAAATTTGCAATTGAAATAGGTGTAAGTAAAATTGCATTAGCAAAAATAGTTGGTATTACACCAGATAAATTAATCTTTAATGGAATGTAAGTAAAATCATCATTATGTAATTTTTTAAACTGCCTTTTAGGATATTGAACTATAACTTTTCTATAAGAAGACTCTACAAAAATAACTAAAAGCAATAATAAAAAAAACACTAATAAAATAAAAAGAATAACAAGCAACGATATACTACCGCTTTTGTTTAATGTTAACAAAGATGAAAAAGCACTATGTAATTCAGATATTATACCAGTAAATATAATTAATGAAATACCATTGCCTATGCCATTAATACTAATTTGTTCTCCTAACCATATTAAAAACATAGTTCCACCTAAAAGGCTAAAAACACCAACTATACGAAATACAAAACCAGGTTCAACTACAACTAATACACCCTCTCTATTCATTTTTTCTAATCCTATTAAGATAGGAATTGATTGAAATATACAAAATAATATAGTCACACATCGTATATAAGAATTCATTCTCCGACGCCCTAATTCACCATCATTTTTTACCTCATTAATCCCCTTAGTAATAGAAGATAACAATTGCATAACTATAGACGCAACTATATATGGCATAACACTTAAAGCTAAAATTGTAATTCTTGCTAACGCACCACCGGAAAATAAATTAAATACTCCAAAAACACCAAAACCCCTCTTGGGAAATATATCATTAATTATATCAAGGTTAATTCCTGGAATAGGTACATAAGTACCTATACGATAACAAATCAAAGCAATTAACGTAAAAAATATGCGTTTTAACAAATCACTCTTATACAAGAAAGTAGAATCTAAGCTACCAAATATAGATTTATTACTCACCATATATTTTTATAATAAAATATTCACGCTACCATTAACTGAAACTACAGAATTTTTTGCAGCTCTCGATGCAGAATCAACATAAAATATACACTTTTCATTCAACTTACCTCTATTAAGAAGTTTAATTCTACTTTTAATAGACTTTATTAAACCTAATTTATGTAATATTACCTTATCTATTATAATAGAATCGCCATTCACTATTATTTTCTTGGTTTCTATCAAACGTTGAATATCACCAATATTAATAATAGAATGCATATCTTTTTTATGCATAGAATTAAAACCCCTTTTAGGCAATCGAGTATATATAGATTGCTGCCCTCCTTCAAATCCATTTATAGAAACACCACTTCTAGCCTTTTGTCCCTTATGTCCTCTACCAGATGTTTTACCTTTTCCGCAACCAATACCCCTACCTAATAATTTAGACTTCTTCTTTTTTGATAATCCAGTAAATATAAAATTTAATTTTTCAATATTACTCATAATATTTTTACCTATTTCCAATTATTTCACTGACTTTCTTACCCCTCTTTCCCGCTATTTGGCGAGGAGACAACATACTACCAAAAGCCTTAAATACTGCACATATAACATTATGCGGATTATTTGATCTTGTAGATTTGGCTACTACGTCTTTTATACCAAGCACTTCAAAAAGTGATCTAATTGCTCCACCAGCAATAATACCTGTTCCAGCTTTAGCTGATCTTAAAACTATTTCACCAGAGCAAAATTTAGCTTTAATATCATGATGCAAAGTTCTACCTTCACGTAAATATACCCTTATCATTGATTTTTTTGCAGCACTCACAGCTTTCATTCTTGCCTCAGCAACTTCCGCGTGTTTTCCCATTCCACATCCAACTCTACCTCTTTCATCTCCAACAACAACTAAAATAGAAAACGAAAATCTCCTACCACCTTTAGTAACAGTTGTCACTCTTCGCACTGAAACCAAAAGTTCTGATAAATCACTATTATTTTGTAAATTTTTTACAGCCATATTTAAAATCTCTAAAAAATAAATCCAGATTTCCTCAAATTCTCAGTAAACTGAGAAATTAATCCAGAATACTTATATGCCCCACAATCTAACACTAATCTCTGTTCCAATTTTATATTAGATAAACGTTCAATCATTAAATGTGAAACATGCTTTATAGCTTCAGAATTAATTCTACCATTACATACACTCCTAATCGCAGGATCCAAGGTAGAAGCTGAAACAAGAGTCGCTCCTTTTTCATCATTAATTAATTGAACATAAAAATGCCTGTTAGACTTAAATATAGATATACGCAAACATTTAGAATAATTCAACTTCTTTCTATTACGTAGCTTTCTTTTTTCAAAACTATCTAAAAAATTAAATAATTTTCTTTTTCTCATACCAATTACTTCTTCTTAGTTACAACTTTACGTAATATAAATCTACCTTTTATAGTAATACCTTTTCCCTTATATGGATCATATTTTCTAATTCTACATATATCAGATGCTATCATATAGGCCTTTTGTTTATCCATACTGCTTACTATTAACTGAGTTGGTTTTATACATTTAATCTCGATATCCCTAGGTATTTTATATTTCACATTATGACTATAACCAAGATATAAAGTCAAATACTTGTCATTACATTCTGCCTTATATCCAATACCACTAACTTCAAGATCAACAGAAAAATTATTAATCATACCATTAATAATATTCTTAATATTACTCCTATAAGCACCCCATATAGACTTTACCTTACTAAGATTGACTTTATTTTGATCAACGGAAAGTAACAATTGATTATTAACAATATTACAAATAATACCACTACATAATCTAATTCTTTTTTCCACTTTATCATTTTTTATCAATACGTTACCATTATCACTACACTCAACTGAAATACCAACAGGAATATTAATAGGCGCAGCACCAATACGAGACATAATTTTTCTTCTAACTCCAACTTATTTTACTTATTTTTAAAATACACGACATAATACTTCTCCACCGATTTTCAATTTATGTGCATTATAATCAGTCATTACTCCCTTAGAAGTAGATATAATATATATACCAAGACCATTATACGCCTTAGCAAGATTCTTATATTTAAAATAACTACGACAACCTGGTTTTGATATCCTCGTTATATCATGAATTACAGGTAACTTTTCATGATACTTCAACTCTACTATAAAAGTAGACATACCACGCACAATATCCTTCTTATAACTAAGAATATATCCTTCATCTTTTAAAATTTTCAGTATAGAAAAATTTATATTAGAAAACAAAACTCTTGTTGTTCTATGCATCGCCAACTGAGCATTACGTATTCTTGTTAAAAAATCACCAACACTATCAGATAATGACACAATTCACACTCCTAAAATACTTAATCACATATAAATTTTCTACCAACTAGATTTTATAACCCCTGGAATCTTCCCAAAAGAACACAAATCACGCAAAACAATCCTACATAAACCAAATTTTCTATATACTCCTCTTGATCTCCCAGTTAATGCACACCTATTTCTTATTCTTGTTTGGGAGGAGTCCCTAGGTAATTTCTTAACTAATTTATTCTGAGCCGCAAACCTCTCACTTATCGATATATTTCTATCATTTATTATAGACTTCAACCTTTTTCTTTGTTCTTTATACTGAGAACATAATCTCACTCTACGGAGGTTTCTTTGTACTATAGATTTTTTTGCCATATTTTTATAAACACTCCAATCAATTAATCAAAAAATGGAAAATTAAAAGCTAACAACAGCTCTTTTGCTTCTTTATCATTAGTTGTACTTGTTACAATATTAATATCCATACCTCTAATTTTACTTACTTTATCATAATCTACTTCTAAAAATGAAATATATTCCTTTATTCCGAAGGAAAAATTACCATTGCCGTCAAACTGTTTCATGCTAAATCCTCTAAAATCTTTTTCTCTTGGTAAAGCAATATACACTAACCTTTCTAAAAATTCATACATTCTATTTCTACGCAAAGTAACCTTGCAGCCTACTACAACACCCTTTCTTATTTTAAAACCAGAAATAGATTTTTTTGCAAATGTTAATACAGGCTTTTGTCCTGCAATTAGATATAAATTATCAAAAGGCTCATTTATCACTTTATTATTCATTGCAGCATCTCCAATACCCATATTAATACATATCTTAACAAGTTTAGGTACTTGCATCAAATTACTATAACTAAACTTATTTTTTAAACACTTCACTATATTATCTTTATATAATTCTTTAAACATTTATAACCCCTAATCTAAAAGATCCCCGGAAATCTTTGCAAAACGCACTTTTTTACCATTTAAAATTTTAAATCCAACCCTAGTTGGAGCTTTATATCTAGGATCTAATATTGCAATATTAGATACATCAATAGCTAACTCTTTACTAATTATACCACCACTACTACCAGCTTTCGGTTTTGTATGTCTCTTACATATATTAATTCCAGAAACAATAGCTTTTTTCTTAGAATCACATACAATGATCTTAACTATCTTACCAGTTCTTCCCCTATCTTTACCAACTAAAATTACAACATCGTCACCGCTTCTTATTTTTGCGCTCATATATACCTTTATAAAACCTCAACAGCTAATGACATTATTTTCATAAAAAAACTAGATTGTAACTTTTTAATTGGACCAAATACTCGAGTACCAATAGGCTCGCCCTGATTATCAATTAAAACTACAGCATTACTAGAAAAATAAATTACAGAGCTATCAAATTTTCTAACACGACTTCTTACTCTAACAACAACAGCTCTGTATACTCCTCCCTTCTCTACTTTCCCTTTCGGGTTGATGGATTTAACGGATACAACAATTATATCACCTATGGATGCAAATCTTCTTCCACCTAATAAACCAATACAAAGCGCTTCACGTGCACCAGAATTATCTGCTACATCTAATAATGTATTTTTTTGAATCATTTCAACCTCATTCAATTCGAGTAGCAATCCACTTTTTAGTAGCAGAAACGGGTTTATGTTCTTGTATAAGAACTCTATCTCCTTCTCTACATACGTTATTTTCATCATGAACGGTATACTTTTTATATCTCTTTATAATTTTCTTGTAAAATTTATTCCTATAAACACGCAATAAAGAAACCTTTATAGTTTTATTACACTTAACCCTAGTTACAATACCATAAAATTTCCTAGACATATTTATTTCTTTCTCCTTTTACTCCTTGCTCTTTCTTTCTCTACTACTCTCCTCTCGTTTAAAATAGTTAAAACACGAGCTATACTTTTTTTTATTAAAATAAAACGTAAAATATTATTACACTGTCCTATTTTTTTTTGAAAAACTAAATTAACAAATTCTTTTCTCAAATTTATAAGAATTTCATATAACTCTTGCGAAGACTTTAATCTAATATCATTTATATCCATCACAATAACACTATACTCAACAACTATGAGATATAAACCTACATTTTAGAGGAAGCTTTGCAGTTGCCTTCTCAAGCGCTAATTTTGCCAAATGCATTGAAACATCACCACTAATCTCAAATAACACCCGGCCAGGCTTTACTCTAAATATCCAAAATTCAACACTACCCTTCCCCTTACCCATACGTACATCTGCAGGCTTTTTACTAACAGGAATACCCGGAAAAATTCTTATCCATATTTTACCAGAACGCTTTAATGTCCTAGATATCACGCGCCTTACAGTTTCAATGTGTTTAGATTGAACTCTACCTGCTTCTACAGCCTTTAATCCATAACTACCAAAAGACAAAACATTACCACCCTTTGTATTGCCACTAACTCTTCCCTTAAATGCCTTTCTATACTTACTCTTTTTAGGGATAAACATCTAACACTACCTCCTCAATTAAACAACATAAACCCAGACCTTAACTCCTATAATACCATATATAGTTTTTGCCTTGCAAAAGGCATAATCTATATTAGCACGTAAAGTATGCAATGGCAAACGACCCTCTTTATACCATTCAGTACGAGCTATTTCAACTCCACCTAGACGTCCAGAACAACTTACTTTAATGCCACCACCTCCCATTCTCAAGCAACTCTGAATAGCCTTCTTCATTGCTCTTCTAAATGAAATACGTTTCTCTAATTGTTGCGCTATATTACTCGATATTAAAGATGCATCTATTTCAGGTCTTTTTATTCCTACTACATTTATTTCCACATTATTCTTTATCTCTTCTGCTATCTTTCGTTTTATCTTTTCAACATCTAAACCTTTCTTACCTATTATTATTCCTGGTCTAGAAGAATATATCGTTACAGATACTAAATCAATCTTACGTTCTATGATTATCCTAGAAAGACTAGTATTTCTAAAGGATTCATTTATATAACTACGTATATACAAATCCTGATGTAATTTTACCTTATAATCTTTATTAGTAGCATACCAAATAGAATCCCAGGTATTACTAGTATTTATCTTTAATCTAAACCCTATAGGATTAACTTTTTGCCCCATATCTCTAAACTTTCCTCCCCATTAACCTCGTTCCTCGAAATTTTATAATTCTCCTAATTTTATAGTTATATTACTATAACGCTTAACAATCCTATTAGTTCTGCCCATTGCCCTTGGCAGCACTCTACGCAAAGTAAAAGACTTACCTATTAAAATTTCTTTTATATATAAATTATCAATATCTAATCCATAATTATACTGAGCATTAGCAATTGCAGCATTCAGTACTTTCTCTATGAGACCAGCAGCTTTCTTTTCACAAAACTTTAACTGCATAACAGCGAAAGAAACATCCTTATTACGTATTAAATTAGCAACCAAATTCAACTTGCGAGGAGTAGATTTTAATACTTCAGAACCAGCTTTAATCACTGCACATTTATCTTTCATACTAACCCCTATTTTTACCTTCTCACTACTTTTTTATCGCTATTATGTCCAATAAATTTACGAGTAGGAGAAAATTCACCAAACTTATGACCTATCATATTTTGATTATTAACATTAACCGGAATATAATCTTTACCATTATAAACAGCAAACTTCAAACCTAAACAGCTAGGAAGAATCACAGAGGCTCTAGAGTGAATCTTAATAACCTTATTAATAGAACCCTCTCTTAAAACTCTATTTACTAATTTTAACACAGATGGATGACAAAAAGGTGGCTTCCATACAGATCTACTCATAATTTAACCTTTCAATTGTTTTATATATTTATTACTAAGTTTATTTTTATTTCTAGTTTTCTTTCCTTTTGTTGCAACTCCCCAAAGAGTAACAGGATGACGACCACCAGAAGTTCTTCCCTCTCCACCACCATGAGGATGATCAACGGGATTCATAGCAACACCACGAACAGTAGGCCTAATTCCTAACCATCTATTTCTTCCCGCTTTACCCAATTTTTTATTCTTATGATTAGGATTAGACATCATACCAACAGTAGCTTTACAAGAAGACAAAACCAATCTAACTTGACCAGATCTCAGGTGCAATAAAACATAATCACCATCACGACCTACAATTTGTGCATAACAACCAGCAGCCCTAGCGATTACAGCACCATTACCGGGTTTTAACTCAACACCATGAACGAAAGATCCAACGGGTATATACCTTAATGGTAAACAATTACCAGGTAATATATCAGCATTATTACCTGACACTACAATATCACCAGGCTTAACATTCTGTGGTGCAAGTATATAAGACTTAACACCACTATATGATACCAGCGCTAAAAAACCACTCCTATTTGGATCATACTCTATTTTCTCAATTATTCCCTGATCGTCTCTGTTACGTTTAAAATCTATAATTCTATATTTCCTTTTATGACCACCACCTCTATGACGAGTTGTAATTCTACCATAACTATTCCTCCCACCACTAGATTTTTTACCAAACGTAAGAAGCTTCTCTGGTTTATATTTTGATAAACCAGTCCTATTCACCAATACAGTTCCACGAGAGGAAGGAGTAGTGGGATTAAAACATTTCATCATATCCATGGCTAAACACCACCCATTATATCTAATTTTTGATGATTCATTAAAGAAAAATAGACCTTTTTTCTTCGTTTCTCATAACCAATTATACCCTTAAAGCAGCTACGTTTAGGTTTAACTCTAATAACATTTAGAGAAGAAACCTTAGCGCCAAACAAAGATTCTATCGTTAACCTTATCTTATATTTATTTACATTTACAGAAACATACAAAGAATACCTATTAAACTTCTCTCTCAAAAAAGAAGACTTTTCTGTAACTATAGGATACTTTATCACGCTATTATATTTAATCATAATAACCTACCTTCAAGATACTTTAAAGTATCATTTGTCAACATCACACACTCATGATTTAATATATCAAAAACATTTAACCCAATAGGCTTGATTAAACTTATATTGCTCAAATTTCTAGTAGCACGTAACAAACTATCCCCATAGTTACCAACTATTAAAAAAGAAGAAAACTTAAAATTTTCAATATATTTGCGCATCTCAGACGTTTTTTTTACATCAACATTCAAACTATCAAGAATTACTAATTGATTAATAGAATACTTTAAAGATAAAGCGATCTTTAAACCAAATTTACGTACCTTTTTATTAAGAAAATAAGCATGGCTCCTAACAACAGGACCAAAAACAATTCCACCTCCTCTAAATTGAGGAGAACGCAAACTCCCATGTCTCGCCCTACCAGTACGCTTTTGACTATAAGGCTTAGCCGTAGTACCGGAAACATCACTAATCCCTTTAACTTTACGAGTACCAGCCCTTCTTTTCGATAACTGCCATTTAACTATATCATATAAAATGATCAACTTCTGTTTAACAGAAAAAATCATAGGATTAAGCTTAACAGTACCCAAATCATCATTAAACAAATTTACTAATTTACACTCCATAGAACTATTCACCCATTAATACTATTATTATTTGCATCTGAAAACAAACCAATAGAAAAACAAATATCTTTATGTAATGGTTTTTTAATTGCATCTCTCACGAAAACATACGAGTTTTTAAATCCAGGAATATTATTACCTCTTACAGCAATTAAGCTATCCTCATAATCGATAAACAACACTTTCATGTTATGAACAGTTACCCTACTGCTACCTAAATGACCAGCCATCTTCTTTCCCTTAAACACCCTACCAGGATCTTGACATTGACCAGTAGAACCTTGCGTTCTATGAGAAATAGAAACACCATGAGACGCTCTAAGACCACTAAAACCATGCCTCTTTATTACACCAGCAAACCCCTTACCTATAGAATAACCAATAATATCAAGATACTGACCAATCACAAAATGATTAACCCCAACTCTTTTACCGCATTCTATTCCAGAAAGATCATTTAATCTAGATTCATATAACTTATATTTACCACTTATCCCATTCTTCTTTAAGAATCCTAATTGAGGTTTTGCAATTTTTTGCAAATCTCCTGTACCTAAAATGACTGAATTATAACCGCATTTGTCCTGCTTCTTTATATCTAGAATATATGTCTCATCAAGATATAATAAAGTTACAGCTATACGACTAAAATTAAAATACAAAGAAGTATGACCAACATTCCTCATCAGCAAACCAATTCTTCTCGATGAACCCACTCTTCTCATCATTTTCCCTTTTTAAGAATTTTTTTAATCTTTAAATAAATCTCTACACCTGGAGGTGGGGGTGGAAAAAATGACGAATCTCCAAGCATCTGCATCATAGCAGGAGTAAGGCCATATAAAACAACCAAACGCTCAGAAGTCCTCTTTTCAAATTGCTCATGAGACTTTTTATCAACGTGGGGAGACCTACCAACATCAAACTTAAAATCACTTCTCGGAAGCGCAACAGGACCTGATAACTTTGCATCAGAGTGTTTAAACTTATCCTTAAATCCACATACAAACTCCCTAACATATTTCTCTAATTTTGAACAATCGAAAGCCTTGCTTACGATGTAAGCAACTTGTTCTACTTCATCTACCACAACTCTTTACTCCAAAATTTCAGATACAATACCAGAGCCAACAGTTTTACCACCCTCCCTTATCGCAAAACGTAAACCCTTATCCATCGCTATCGGTGCCTGTAATTCTACTTCTATTCTTACATCATCCCCGGGCATTACCATCTCTTTTCCCTCCAATAATCTTATACTTCCAGTTACATCAGTCGTTCTTATATAAAACTGAGGTTGATAATTTGCAAAAAACGGCGTATGTCTACCTCCTTCCTCCTTCTTTAAGACATATATCTCAGCCTTAAACTTCCTGTGAGGCGTTATAGTCCCTGGTTTTGCTAATACCTGTCCCCTTTCAACTTCTTCTCTTTTTGTCCCTCTTAGCAATATCCCTACATTCAACCCTGCACATCCTTTATCTAATAGCTTCTTAAACATCTCAACACCTGTACATATGGTTTTCTGTGTTGTCTTTAATCCTATTATTTCCACCTCCTCTCCAGTCTTTATTTCTCCCTTTTCTATTCTCCCCGTTACTACCGTTCCACGACCAGATATCGAAAACACATCCTCTATTGGCATCAAAAATGGCAAATCTACAGGTCTTGGTTGATCCGGTACATATTCATCCAATGCACTCATCAATTTATCCACTGATTTCTTTCCATACTCACCACTTTCATCACCTTCTAATACTTTCAACGCAGAACCTACAACAAATGGCACTTCATCTCCGTGAAAACCGTACTTCGTTAATAACTCTCTAATTTCCATTTCTACTAAACCAATCATATCATGATCAGCAACATCAGCCTTATTAATATACACTACAATATTTCTAACACCAACCTGCTTCGCTAGCAATATATGTTCTCTTGTTTGCGGCATAGGACCATCAACACCAGACACAACTAATATTGCAGCATCCATTTGTGCCGCACCAACTATCATATTTTTTACATAATCAGCATGTCCTGGACAATCAACGTGCGCATAATGTCTCTTCTCTGTATGATATTCAACGTGCGCTGTTGCTATCGTTATTCCTCTTTTCCTTTCCTCCGGTGCTTTATCTATTTGATCATACGGTACAAAACTCCCATAATACTTCGTTATTGCCGCTGTCAACGTAGTCTTTCCATGATCTACATGTCCTATCGTTCCCACATTTATATGCGGCTTACCAAATGCTTCTACTACTCGTGCCATAACTAAAAATTCTACCTAAAACCCAATACTTAATATTAAAACGATTTTATCAAAATACAACAAAAAAGAGCGGATAGTGGGATTCGAACCCACTTCGCTAGCTTGGAAGGCTAGAACTCTACCAATTGAGCTATACCCGCAGATGAAGGAGGTAGGATTCGAACCTACGTACGCATTAGCGGACAGATTTACAGTCTGTTACCTTTAACCACTCGGTCACTCCTCCACAAAAACTAGTCGAGACATAAATACTACTCAACCCAATTTACAAACCCAATATTTCGATATCATCATATAAAACTAATATCGTTGCATTATATGCATCTAAAACTAAAAAATCAAGCAATAAAAATTTAAAATAAAATCCCATAAAATCACATTTTATATAACTCAATATTTTTAATAAAATCCCTAAATAAATAATGCGAATCATGCGTACCTGGAGCTTCCTCTGGATGATATTGTACAGAAAAAACAGGATAATTTTTTACCATAATTCCTTCTACACTATTATCAAATAAAGAAATATGAGTAATCTCAACTTCACTTGGCAAAGAGGAAGGATCAACAACAAATCCATGATTTTGACTGGTAATTTCAATTCTTCTATTATTTATGTTATAAACTGGATGATTGTTTCCTCGATGACCAACTTTCATTTTAAATGTTTTTGCCCCAAAAGTAATTGCAAGTAATTGATGACCCATACATATACCAAAAATTGGTACTTTAGATTTTACAATAATATCTATCTCTGAAATCACATTTTTTCCTATTTCTTGTGGATTTCCTGGGCCATTTGAAAGTACTACTCCATCTGGATTCATACTCAATACTTTTTTCGCAAGACCTTCATCAGGTTTAATTAGTTCGATTGCACAACCAAGTTCTATTAAACGCGAAATTATACTAGTCTTTACACCAAAATCAACTACTACAACTTTATATTTTGCATTAAGATCATTTTTAATGATATTATTACTCAAACTAACTTTATTAATTATCTCTATTCCATTTAATGGTTTATATCCCCTTAACTCATTTAAAAGAGATTTAATCACAAAAGTCATTCGATCACTGTAAATCCTTTCTGCATCAGATACTGAAAATTTACATATAATACCACTTTGTGGTCTGTACTTTTGTAAATGCCTTGTCAAGGCTCTTGTATCAACTCCTGATATTCCAACTACATCATTTCTCTTTAACCAATCATCTAAACTAATACACGATGAAGGATGAGATGCATAAGAAAGCTCACGTACAATTATACCACTTGCAACAATTTTTCTTCCTCCCTCATTATCTTTCTTATTTATCCCAATATTACCAATATGAGGAAAAGTAAACATTATAATTTGATTGGCAAAAGAAGGATCAGTTATAGTATGCTGATAGCCAGTAATACCAGTAGTAAAACAAATTTCACCTATACATTTACCTTCTTTACCTATTGACCTTCCTAGAAAATATTTGCCATCTTGTAAGACTAAAATTGCATCTTGCACTATAAATATATATCCTCCCCCTCTCTCTATTAAAATAGCAGTACACAAAATTTTAATAACAAACCCCTACCTATTTAAAACTTTAAATTTTATCCTGAACAAATGCGAATCATAGAAAATAACACAAAATTTTTAATATACTATCTCTCCTCTTTAAAATGAAAAGTATAATATTTATTTCTATAATTTAACCGAATCAAACTTGAGAAATAAATCTGAACAAACCAAACTAAATATCCTCTTCTTAAAAGAAACAAAACCTATATAACAAATCAACATATATTCGCAATAATATTTTAGAACAAAAATAGATATCCTTAATTATATGCAAATATAAAAACTCATATAAAACCCATACTAATAAAATATGCTGCGTTTTACCGTGTACCTTCTTTTACTACTGAAAATACAATACAACCCTACTCTATAAACTTCTTTAATATATTAAACCTTAATCCGCAAATAAAATCCTTAATATTAGAAGGACTTCTTCCTTCCATTTGAACAATTTTAGGGATTAAAGTACCACCTGTAAAACTTATATGCATATCATTATTAATAATCTCGCCTCGTATCAAAGGAACTAAAGAAGAATCCAATTTAAAATCTGCATCCAGTACTCTAATGCGTTTATTCCATATCTTAATAAATGCCTTAGGATAAAAAGCTTTAACCTTTCTATAAGCAACTTCACAAGTATCATTAGCATAAATTCTATAATCTTCTACTTTATTAGCATAACAAGCATTATTATCATTTTGCTCTAAGGGAACTTGTTTTTCAATATTATTTAATACCTCTATCAATAGATAGCTACCTAATATAGATAATCTATCATGTAAAGTTTTATAATTATCACTTTTTTCAATAAGAAATTTTTCTTGTTTTAAAATTGGACCAGAATCTAATTTTTCGTTCAGACGCATAATACTAACTCCAGTTTCATAATCTCCAGCTAAAATTGTATGTTGTATTGGAGCTGCACCTCGCCATCTAGGCAAGAGTGAAGGATGAATATTGATACAGCCATATCTAGGAATATATAAAATTTCTTTCGGAATTATTAACCCATACGCAGCAATAACTGCAATATCTGGCTTTAATTCTTTAAACCGTCTTTCTTCTAAAGAAGTTTTTAAAGATATAGGAATACGCACCTCCACACCATTTTCTTCAGCAATAACATGTATCGGAGACTTTCCTAATTTATACCCACGTCCCGAAGGCTTTGGGATTTTAGTATATACTGCTACTACTTTGTTTTCAGATTTTAACAATAAATTCAACGCACTGACAGCAAATTTTGACGACCCCATAAAAACAATTCTCATCTCATATCGTTTTAACAATCAACTTTCTGTCATCAACCCTCCTATCATTATTAATAAATCCTATCAACTTTACAAAAGCATCTTTATAATTAACAGCCATTTCTGCAAGAATTTTCCTATTTAAGCTAATCCCCATAAGATTAAGGCCGTACATTAACTTACTATAAGTGAGCCCATGCTCTCTTGCTGCTGCATTAATACGCATTATCCACAAACTACGAAAATGACGCTTACGGTTTCTTCTATCTCTGTAAGCATACAGAAGCGCCTTTTCAACTCTCTGTAAAGCAATTCTATAACAATTTTTTGCACGCCCCCTATATCCCTTTGATAACTTCAACAATTTTTTATGACGAGCACGAGTAGTTACTCCACGTTTCACTCGAGTCATTCCTTATTTCACCTCCTCATTTTATCATGTTAAACACCATAAGGCATATAAAGTTTAACTATACGCGAACTAGACTTACCAAGAATAGTCGTACCACGCTGATTACGAATATTAGACTTACTTCTTTTTATCATACCATGTCTTTTACCAGACTGAGTAGAAATTACTTTACCTCTGGATGTAAGACTAAAGCGCTTTTTAACAGAAGACTTAGTTTTTAACTTCATATTACCATATAAAATAATCCCATAAACCACGTTATATCTCTAATATAACAAAGAGTTAACTTAAACATAAAACTAAAATGTGCATCATAACCTCTCTACTTGATTGAAGATACTTTTATTGCAACTCATATATCTAATTTAAAATATTTATATACATAACATATATCATTATACACATATATAAACAACATCCACACTTTAATATTATATTATTACCTTTCTCTGATATGAATGCATTCACATTATATAATTAAAGTATACTTAAACACACTTTAATATTAACCATCTTTTAAATTCCATTGAATTTATTTCGATAACAGCACATATTCGCCACCATTTCAACCTCCCCATGTATATTATAAAATTCAATAACTAAACTTACACTTATTTTAAGGCTTAAAAACTATTTTATAAAACTATGAAATATTTTCCAACATTATTTAGAATAATAATAGTTCTTGTTCTTTATTTGAAACTTTTCTTTATCTTTATTTTATTTTGAAATATCAAAAAATATCTCTTATCTGAACTCTCTCATCACCTTTATTATATTCTAATTCCACCTATCGTTACAATTCATCTGTAACTATTTTAAGCGATAAAGCTTATTCAAAAAACTATTATTATAACTTTATTAATAACATAACCCTAACAATTCGAAACTATTCAATTACTCTTATACTAAACTTTTACTTTATAATAAAGTCTTTACAAGAACATCAGATAAATCTGTATTTTCCCAAGAAAATCCACCGTCTTCTTCTAATTTCTTACCAAAATGGCCATAACAAGATGTACGTTTATATATAGGACGATTAAGCGATAAATATTTAATAATACCTTTAATTGATAAATCTATATTATTTTCAATAAACCTCTTAACTCTCTTCTCATCTACTATATTTGTACCAAACGTATTAACGTAAAATGAAGTAGGCTTTGATACACCAATTGCATAAGAAAGCTGTACTAAACAGCGTTTAGCTAAACCTGCAGAAACAATATTTTTACTAAGATACCTCGCCATATAAGCTGCAGATCTATCAACCTTTGTTGCATCTTTTCCAGAAAATGCCCCCCCTCCATGTGGAATATAACCTCCATAAGTATCAACCATAATTTTTCTCCCAGTTAACCCACAATCACTAACAGGTCCACCAACTATAAATCTACCAGCAGGATTAATTAAAAGATTCTCCTCAGAACACATCCATCCTTCAGGCAAAGAAGAAACTATACATGGATAAATTATTTCTTTCACTTTAAATCTGTCAAAATCTTCCGGATGTTGTATTGAAATAACAATGCTTTCAGCATATACCGGTAAATTGCCTTCATATTTTAAAGTAATTTGTAACTTTGCATCCGGACCAAGTTTTACCTCTTTGGCTATACCCATAATATTTCTTAAAATTAAATGTGCATAAAAAATTGGTGCTGGCATAAAACTCTCCGTCTCTATTGTCGCATAGCCATACACAATTCCCTGATCTCCCGCACCCTGATCCACTCCTAATGCAATGTCATGCGATTGTTCATGTAACAATATATTTACTTTTACTTTTTTCCAGTGAAAATCATCACATTTATTATAACCAATATTTCTTATTACATTTCGCACAATATTCTCAATTCTATCGTTTTTTATATCGGAACCAAATATTTCCCCAGCTACAATAACATTATCTTTAGTAACCAAAGTTTCTATTGCAGTTCTCGAAAACGGATTAACAAAAAGATATTCATCAAGCACTGCATCAGAAATTTGATCTGCTACTTTATCTGAATGACCGGCTGCAACAGACTCGCTGGTAATTAAGCTTTTATATAAATTCATGCTTTAATCTTTCGTTTCAAAACTTTTTATAAAATATACACGATATAATTATCAATATAGAGAGAGTGGGCCTGGGAAGAATCGAACCTCCGACCTCACGCTTATCAGGCGTGTACTCTAACCACCTGAGCTACAGACCCTTCTAAACTGAAACTTGTATATCCTCCATAGGTAAAACATCAATGAAAATCCTATTGTTAACTGACCTTCTAAATTTAACCCAACCTTTTACTTTAGCAAAAATAGTATGATCTCTACCGATACCAACATTCCTTCCGGGAAGAAATTTTGTTCCTCTTTGACGAACAATTATATTTCCAGGAATAACCTTCCCATTCTTCTTTATTCCTAGTCTACGACCTACTGAATCTCTTCCATTACAAGAACTACCACCAGATTTTTTAGTTGCCATACCTTGTCACCATTAATTTTGAATATTAATTTTATTAATACGAAGAACAGTTATACACTGCCTATGAGCAATTTTCCTGCGATAATTTTTCCTCCTCTTTTTCTTGAAAACTAAAATTTTCTTCCCCTTACATTGTTCAAGTACACAAGCTTCAACAGCAATATTAGGTAAACAAGATAAACCACTACCGGAAAAATAAATAATTTTATCAATCTTTACCTCTTTTCCTTCTTCAGCATTCAATCTCTCCACTTTCAAAATACTACCCTCTTTCACCAAATATTGCTTTCCACCCGTTTCAATTACCGCAAACACAAACGCACTCCCACTATTTAGCCCCTTAAGTATAAAAAACTAACGTATTAATGTCAAGATAACCCCCTTCTTTAGAAGAAAATACATATAATAACAATAACAATACAGATTATATAATACTGAAAATATAGAAAGCATATTTTCCATTATAAATAAGCTCAGCTCTATAAGTATAGAATAGAACACAAAACAAACAAAACAATTAAATCTTTATAAGAGATACAGAATCTTATGATATATACTATAAAATAAAGTTACAAACACAAAACGGACGGAATGGGATTCGAACCCATGGTACATTCACTATGTACGTCAGTTTTCAAGACTGATGCCTTAAACCGCTCGGCCATCCGTCCACCCTATTTTTAATTACTCTTACCACAACATTTAATCTCGAACAATCTATAAAATTTACTTACCAATACAAAAATTACTGAATATTTCATCTAACACCTCTTCAACGTTAATGATACCTGTTATTTCACTAAGTTCAACTATTGCAAGTTTTAAATCTTCAGACATTAACTCAATTGGATTCTCTATATTATTAAAACATTGCAAATACTTTATAGCTCTTTGCATGCAATTTCTATGTCTTTGTCGAGTAATTAAAGGAACATTTTTGCTGCAATAAAACTTTTCTTCTACCCTTTTTTCAATTGAAGAAAAAAGTTTTTTTAAACCTATTCCCTTTAAAATAGAAATAGGTAAAAAATCTATGTTATTAATCTTCACAATATAATCATCATTCACATCATCAGCTTTGCTCAAAACATAAATAGTATTAATATCCGCAGTATCACAGCTGATATTACTTCTTTCTTCAAAAGAAAATAGCTCTATTCTTAAATCAGCTTCGCAATGCTTCTTTTTTGCACGACTTATACCTTCAGACTCTATAGGATCCAAGCTTTCACAAATTCCAGCAGTATCAAAAAGAATAACAGGATATCCACAAATATCAATATGAGCCTCAAGTATATCTCTAGTTGTACCTGCATATTTGGAAACAATAGCTATATCACGTTTAGCAAGAAAATTAAACAATGTTGATTTACCAACATTAGGTTTACCAGTTATAACAACATGTAAACCCTCACGTAGTCTTTCACCGCATCTATTATCATTTAAATGATCTTGTATTGACTGTATAAGAATTTGTACTTCACTACTTATCTTTTCTAATTCATTTTTTTCTATTAAAATATCTTCTGGAAAATTTATATATGCTTCAATTTTAGACTGTACTGTTATTAATTTCCTCCTCCAATCATTATATAACTTCTCCAATTCTCCTGAAACTTGCCTAATTGCCTGTTTAGCTTGCATTTTTGTTTCAGCATCAATTAAATCAGCAATTCCTTCTATTTGTGTTAAATCAAACTTACCATTTAAAAATGCTCTGAGTGAAAACTCTCCAGGTTTAGCCATAACAAAAATTTCTGATAATTTTTCTAAAATAATATTTATAACTGCTTTACTTCCATGTACTTGTAATTCTACAATGTCTTCACCTGTAAAACTATTTGGAGCAGGAAAATAAATAACTACTCCATTATCTATAAGTTGACCTACATCATCATATAAATTAACTAAAGTAGCAAATCTGGGTTTAATATATTTTTTAATATAAAAATGATTTAAAGTCTTAAGAGCATGATTACCTGAAACTCTAATTATTGCAATTCCTGATTTACCAAATGCAGTTGATAAAGCAAAAATAGTTTCATTTGTTCTCGCATACATCTCCTATCACCTATCTATATTTATTAATAGAATTTCTTAATTTTTCCCCTATACTAGGGTTCACTAAAAAAATATTTTACCATAAATATTATGGTATACTGACTAATTATTTAATATATAACATATGACAAAATAAAAAAATTTGTAATTCTCACCAAGAAGTATGTTAAAACTAAGGGATAATGACCTACCCATGTAAAATAGTGATTTTACTATTGATAATAGTAATAATACCAGTCAGGTTACTTGCAAATAAAATTGAAATTCTTGCAGATGTAAATGGTGAACCGATTTCAAATTTAGATGTTGAAAAACGTATTAGTTTAATAAATTCGCTATTCTATCTCCAAAATAACGAGACATTAAAATTTCAAACCCTAAAACAGCTAATTGATGAAATCATCATTGTAAATGAAGCACAAAATTTAAACATAAAACTCAGTGATAAGGATCTAAATGATGCCATCATATCATTTATGACAAAGAACTTTAAGATTAAAAATAATGAAGTTTCTAAATATATAGAAAAACAAAATATAGACCTTAATGCCTTAAAAAGGCATATAAAATGCCAACTATTATGGATTAAAATTATTGAAACAAAAGTCATACCGTTTATTAAAATAAGCGATGAAGAAATTTGCAATGTAAAAAAACAAATGGAAGAACTAAATTGGCTTGTCACGTTTGAAGAATTTATTCCTAACTCTAACCAAGAAAATTGGGATATTTACGAGACAGCTAAAAATTTTGCAGAAAGATTATTGAATAATGATAACAATTTTATTTTAGAACCTGCAATAAAAATACATAAATTAACAGTTAATCTAAGCCAACTAAAAAGAAATCTTAAGAATGTTTTAGAGAATGCAAAAATTGGTGATATAATAGGTCCAATTAAACTTAATAAAAATTACTATTCCGTTATAAGGATAACAGATAAAGTGCAACTTAGTTATTCATTTTTGAAAAGTACCTTAAAAGTAAAACAAGTTATAATTAAAAATTATAAAAATTTATTAAATGAATTCAAAAAACAAAAAGTTGATTGCTTGAATTTCGATAAAATCGTAAATAATTTTAAATTAAAGAACATAAAAGAATTTGAAATGAAAATACAAAATTTAAACCCCAGTTTACAAATTTCATTTAAAAACGCTAAAATAAACGACTTAATAGAGCTTAAAAAAGATGACACTATAAGACTAATGTTACTATGTGACATAAAAAATACATCAAATATTATAGAGGATATTAAGCAACAAATATATCAACAAAAAGTTTTAATACAAAGTAACTCACTATTAGATAATATACGTAAAAGCACAGCTATCAGTTATTTTAATTAAATTTACTTAAATTTGCTTTTTTTATTAAAATTTTCCATTTTGAAGGATTAAAATCTCTATCTCTTTATCTCTTCCTTTTAAACTCTATTTTCATATAAAATGCTCCAAAAGTACAAATTGCTAAAAATCAACAAATGTTTCTTAACTAAGAGCTGACGTTTTAACTAAAAATTAATCAAAATTAAAATATAATTTCTATAAAATCTCTATTCTAGAAATTGAATTAAATATTCAACCTAAAATATTATATTTAATAATATCTCTACTTTGTTTTTTAAATAAAATTAAAATTAAAAACATTTAATATTTCATATAGAAAATTGATATATCATATTATATATATTATTCAATAATCGAAGATAACCTAAAAATAAGAGAACTAAAACACAAAATATAAAATAATGAATCATTGAACATTATTTTCACAATTAATAAAACAGTCTAATCTCAATTAGAAATACTCAAAATTGAACAAACTTTTTATAAAAGTTTACGCAACCATCATTTAGTAAAAGTTTTAAACTTAAATACAATAACTTAATAAGTGTATCTCTTCTAACTTTTTTATATAGATTAAGAATGAATTCTAAACTACAATATTAAAAAGCAATTTATAAACCAAAAAATAAATACTTCTAAATATTTTAACTACTGCCATAATAAAACAAAAAGTTTCAAAATCAGCATTTTAAAAGTATAATTACACTATTTTAATCGCACATAAAAATTTGTATTTCGAATCATATGATGATATATAACAACTTACGTGACTTTATATCTATTTTAGAAGAAAAAAAAGACCTAATTAGAATTAAAGAAGAAGTTTCAACGATTCTTGAAATAACAGAAATTCATCGTAGAGTTCTTTTGAATAAAGGATCAGCCATAATTTTTGAAAATGTTATAACAGAAAACGGAAAAAATCCAATCTCAGTTTTAGTGAATCTATTTGGCACTATTGATAGAATAGCCTTAGGATTAAATATAGATCGCAATAAAATGAAAGATCTCGGTAAATTTCTAGCATTTTTACAATCACCAAAGCCACCAAAAAATTTAAAAGATGCTATAAAAATATTTCCTACATTACAAATTATATTATCAATGCGTAATAAAATTATAAGTAAAGCTCCATGTCAAGAAGTAATATTAACCGGCGATGAAATAGACCTTAACTTACTACCAATCCAAACATGCTGGCCAAATGAACCAGCACCACTCATTACCTGGCCAATTATAGTAACAAAAGGATCAACAGAGAACGAACAAGATAATTTTAATCTTGGAATATATCGTATGCAAGTTATAAATAAAAAAACAACTCTAATCCGTTGGCTTGCAAACCGAGGAGGAGCAAACCATTATATACAATGGAAGAAAAAAAATAAAAAGCAAAATATAAATTTTCCTGCTGCTGCTGTAATAGGCATTGATCCTGCAACACTTATAGCTGCAGCAACTCCAATTCCAGAAACATTATCAGAATATCAATTTGCTGGATTACTACGTAAAAAACCTCTTGAACTTGTAAAATGTAGAACTATACCACTTCAAGTACCAGCTCACGCAGAAATAGTTTTAGAAGGTTATGTAAGCTTATATAAATATCAAAACGAAGGACCATACGGAGATCACACTGGTTACTATAATTCTATCGAAAAATTTCCAGAATTCAATATTACTGCAATTACAATGCGCAAAAATCCAATATATCTTAGTACTTTTACAGGCAAACCTCCAGATGAACCATCGATACTCGGCGAAGCACTTAATGAAATCTTCATACCAATTCTTATCAATCAATTTCCAGAAATAGTAGATTTTTATCTCCCACCGGAAGGATGTTCTTACAGAATAGCAATAATATCAATTAAAAAATCCTACCCTGGACATGCAAAAAGAATCGTTATGGGTATACTTTCCTTTCTTAAACAATTTCTATACACAAAGTTTATTATAATTGTAGATGACGATATAAATATACGCAATTGGAAAGAAGTAATGTGGGCAATATCAACAAGAATGGACCCCATACGAGATATAATTCCAATAAAAAACACGCCGATTGATTACTTAGATTTTGCTTCTCCAGAAAAAGGACTTGGAGGTAAAATAGGACTTGACGCAACAAATAAAATTTTTCCCGAAACTAAACGAAAATGGGGAAAAAAAATCGAAATGAGCCAAGAAATAATAAAAAAAGTTACAGAAAAATGGGAAAAATACGGATTTAACATTAAAAATTAGTTGTCACACTACTTAAAAAGTAAGCACACCAAGAAAGCACTGTTTACCAAATAATATAAATAATAAAATTAACAGTTACTTTCTATTATTTAAATAATTAGAGAATAACAATCTAAACGCAAAACCCTCACATTTTTCTCCATTTTAACTTTTTTAACTTCTATCTTTACTACAAAAGACACTCTTTTTATTGTTTATTTATCCATATAAACTATGAAAAGCTATTTTCTAATAGTTTTTCATCATAAGTTTCAATATCAAAATACTTTTCATATTTATCTACGTTACTACAAAGCGAAAGTGCCCTAATCTTGCTCATAATCAAACCTGTACCAGCAGGAATCAATCTACCTACTATAACATTTTCCTTCAACCCACTTAAAGAATCCTCTTTTCCGCAAAACGCTGCTTCCGTTAATACTTTTGTTGTCTCTTGAAAAGAAGCAGCAGAAATAAAAGAATGAGTTTCGAGACTAGCTCTAGTAATCCCCTGCAAAATAGAAAGATAACTAGCAGGTCGTTTACCGGAATTATTCATAGCATTATTCTCTCTATCAACTTCTGACTTATCAATACTCTCACCAATCAAATACATAGTATCACCAGGATCAGTAATCTCTACTTTCTGTAACATCTGTTTCAATATCACCTCCAGATGCTTATTATCGATACGAACACCCTGCAACCTATAGACCTGCTGTATCTCGGAAATCATATAATGTGCTAAAGCCTCAAGTCCAAGTACACGTAAAATATCATGAAGATCAGGATCACCATCCATTAATAAATCACCCTTACGCACAAAATCACCTTCATTAACTATCACATGCTTACTCCTTGAAACAAGATACTCAATAGGAGAAATCTTATCGTCCACAGGCTTAATTAATATACTACGTTTCCCCCTGCGATCTTTCTCAGAAAATGCTACATAACCATCTACTTCACTAACAATTGCATGCTCTCTAGGGCAACGTGCTTCGAATAATTCTATAACTCTAGGTAAACCGCCGGTAATATCCCGAGTTTTAACCGATTCTCTTGGTGTTCTTGTTATAATATCACCTGCATGAATTTTTTGACCATCTTGTACATTAAGCACTGCACCAATCGGTATAAAATAGCATGCCTCAACACCACTTGCAAGTGTTATTACTTCACCATTGTCATCAAGTAGCACTATTCTAGGACGCAAATTTATTCCACCAGAATGTAATTTCCAATCCTTCACTACTTTACTTGATATACCAGTAGATTCATCCATAACCTCAGTGATTGATATCCCATCTTTTAAATCTCGATAAGATACTATACCAGTCTTTTCAGTAATAATAGGTAACGTATAAGGATCCCATTCTGCAATTCTATCACCAACTTTTATTAGCTGACCTTCATTTACATAAAGAGTAGCACCATAAGGCACACTGTGCTTTAATTTTTCACTACCAAAACTGTCAATCAACACAACTTCACAAGAACGACTTATTACAATTTTATCTCCATTTTTATCTGTAATTATATTAATATTGTTCAATTTTACTCTAGCATTAATAGAAGCTACAATATTTGAAGATTCAACTCCTCTAGTCATTACTCCACCTATATGGAAAGTACGCATTGTTAATTGAGTACCAGGCTCTCCAACAGACTGAGCAGCTATTACACCAACTGCCTCACCTATCGAAACAACTCTGCCAGTCGCAAGGTCTCTCCCATAACAAAGAGCACATACACCTGGATTTAATTTACAAGTTAAAGGAGATCTAATCTTTACAGTATCAAGGCCTGCAATACTAATTTGCCTTGCCTTGTTTTCATCAATCAATTCCCCTGCTTTTATCAATAACTCATTCGTTCCTGGATCATATATATTATTTGCGGCTACTCTCCCAAGCACGATACTCTCCAAAGATGCAACTATCGTACCTCTCTCAATTGTAGCTCTCATAGTTAACCCATCTTGTGTTTTGCAATCATATTTAATAACTATGCAATTCTGAGAGACATCAACCAAACGACGAGTTAAATATCCAGAATTTGCAGTTTTAAGCGCAGTATCAGCAAGACCTTTACGTGCACCGTGAGTAGAATTAAAATACTCAAACACATTTAATCCTTCACGAAAATTAGAAATTATAGGTGTTTCTATAATCTCACCAGAAGGTTTAGTCATAAGTCCACGCATCCCAGCTAATTGTTTCATCTGAGAAGTAGAACCCCTTGCACCAGAATTAACCATCATATATACCGAATTATATTTACTCTCTCTGTCGTATATAGATATCGCTTTTAACATATCACTTGCTATCATATCCGTACATTTTGACCATTCATCTATAACCTTATTATATCTTTCACTTCTAGTAATTAGCCCATCTTGATATTGGACGGAAAATTTCTTAATTTCGTTTCTAGCATGATTAACATGTATAGCCTTGGTTTTTGGTATAACCAAATCACAGCGACTAAAAGAAGTACCAGAAAATGTAGCATACTCAAAACCTAATACCATTAATTTATCAGAAAATTCTACTGTAGCACTCTGACCACAATTACGATATACTAAATCAACTATATTAGTTATCTCCTTAACTGTCAAAACTTGATTTACAATATCAAAACTTAAATTCTCATGCTTAGGAAAGATCTGCCATAGTATCAAACGACCTGGAGTCGTGTAAACAATTTTATAATCACTATTCATATACTCTATTCTATACCTTATTTTAGAATGAATATGTAAAATACCGTTACTTAAAGAATGTTCAATTTCACCAAAAGTACTCGAAAACGGCAAATTACTATTTTCTTCATCAGTCTGTTCTTGTAGAGTTAAATAATGTATACCAAGTACTATATCTTTACTAGGAACTATAATTGGTCTACCATTAGAAGGACTTAAAACATTATTAGTAGACATCATCAATATTCTAGCTTCAAGCTGAGCTTCCAATGAAATTGGTACATGTACAGCCATTTGATCACCATCAAAATCAGCATTGAATGCCGTACAAACAAGCGGATGCAATTGTATTGCTTTACCTTCAATCAAAATAGGTTCAAAGGCTTGTATACCAAGCCTATGCAGGGTAGGTGCCCTATTTAACAATACAGGATGTTCCTTTATTACCTCCTCAAGCATATCCCAAACTTCTGGTTTTTCAGCTCTTATTAACTTGCTAGCAAATTTAATTGTCGGAGCCACACCGTACATCTTAAGCTTTGAATAAACAAAAGGTTTAAATAATTCAAGAGCCATTCTTTTTGGTAATCCACATTGATTTAACTTTAGAGTTGGACCAACAACTATTACAGAACGCCCAGAATAATCTACTCTTTTTCCCAACAGATTCTGACGAAAACGACCTTGTTTTCCTTTTAACATATCACTAATAGATTTTTTATATCCAACAGAACCAACCTTATTCACAAGGGCATTACGACGACTATTATCAAAAAGAGAATCAACAGCTTCTTGTAACATTCTTTTTTCATTACGAATCATAATTTCAGGTGGATTCAAACTTAATAATTTTCTCAATCTATTATTTCTATTAATGATAGTCCTATAGTGATGATTTAAATCAGAAACTGCAGGACGACCACTCTCAAGAGAGACTAACGGACGCAAATCAGGTGGCAAAATAGGTATAGTGGTAAGTATCATCCACTCAGGCCTATTTCCTGACTTAATAAAATTTTCGATAATACGTAATCTTTTTATAATCTTCTTCCTTCTTATTTCCGAAGTAACAGATTCTAATTCCGATCTCAGACTTATTCTAATCTCATGTAAATCAAGACGAGCTAGCAATTCTCTTATAGCTTCAACACCCTGCATAGCAACAAACCCATCAATACCATAACTATCTTTAGCCTCATTGTAAGCTTTTTCACTAATAATCTCCCCTCTTTCAAAGGAAGAAATAACTGGATCTATTACAATATAACTATCACTATATAAAATATTTTCGATATCTCTTAAAGACATATCTAATAACGCCCCAATCCTTGAAGGAAGCGATTTTAAAAACCATATATGAGCAACAGGAGATGCAAGCTCTATATGACCCATTCTCTCTCTCCTTACCTTAGAAGAAGTGACTTCTACTCCACACTTTTCGCATATACGACCTCTATGCCTCCTTTTCTTATATTTTCCACATAAACATTCATCGTCATTAACAGGACCAAAAACTTTAGGACAGAACAAACCGCCTTTTTCAACTTTAAATGTACGATAGTTTGCAGTTGAAACATCCTTTATTTCTCCGTAAGACATAGACTTAATGCTCTCGGGACTAGCAATCGATATACTAATTTTATCAAAAGACTGTGCAATGTTAGTAGAAGATATATCTTTAACAACTACTTCATTTTGCTTTAAAGTCACATTTAAACACAAAGAACGCAACTCTTTTATCATCACATTAAAAGATTCAGGAGTTCCACACTCAAAATTACTATCACCTTTTATTATTGACTCATAAATCTTAATCCTACCATTAATATCATCAGACTTCACAGTTAACATTTCCTGTAAAGTATAGGCAGCGCCATAAGCCTGTAACGCCCAACATTCCATTTCACCAAAACGCTGACCGCCAAAATGAGATTTCCCTCCTAGGGGTTGCTGAGTAACCAAACTATAAGGTCCAACTGAACGCGCATGAATTTTATCATCAACTAAATGATGTAACTTAAGCATATACATATAACCTACTGTAATTTTGCGATCAAATCTCTCTCCAGTGCAGCCATCGTATAACACAGTTTGTCCGGAACTATCTAACCCGGCAAGTTCAAATAATCTTGTTATTTTTTCATCTTTTGGACCTTCAAACACGGGAGCAGCAACAGGAATACCATCACATAATCTTCCCGCAAATAAAACCAAACCACCATTAGTAATTCTACGAATATCATCGCAAACAGACATATCGTTACCACAACTATATACCTCAATAAGAAAATCACGCAAATTACTATGTGCTCTTTTATAAGAATCTAAATAAGCCTCTACCAATACATCTAATTCATCATCATTTGATATACATTTTTTAGGCAAATTAAGAACAGAATCTGTTATTTCTTTGTCGCTAATTTCCTCAAGTCTTTTATTATTATCTAGATAAACTGCCGTAAATTTTATAAAACTACTCTCATCAAGAGACCTAATTTTATCACAAAAAATACTCTCAACCTTCTTTATTTCGTAAAGAAACTTTTTTACTTTTTCTCCTAACTTCTTACAAGCCCAACCTACATGAGTTTCTAATATCTGTCCTACATTCATTCTTGATGGAACACCCAGAGGATTAAGAATAATATCAATAGGAGTTCCATCTTCTAAATACGGCATATCCTCTACAGGCACAACTCGAGAAATCACTCCCTTGTTTCCATGCCTACCAGCCATTTTATCTCCAGGTTGCAAGCTATGTTTTACTGCAATAAAAACCTTTACTAACATTGAAACACCCTGAGGTAAATCATAACCTTCATTTAATTTTTCCATTTTTTGCTTAAATTGCATTTTTGCATTCAATACCTTTTCATCAAAATCTCTCTTTATATTTTTAACTTGTTCAGAAATATGCTTATTCTTTAATCCTATATTCCACCATTGTTCACGTTCAATAATATTAATTTTTTCTTGATCTTGAAGGTCAAATCTCATGAAAAGTTTTTTCAATGTGTCATAAAAATAATCACTAGATACATTAATGACATAGTCTCGCTCCTTTTTAAGATCATCTATTTCTTTCTGTTTTATAAGTAACGCCCTTTCATTTTCTTCAATTCCTCTACGAGTAAAAACTCTCACATCAATTACTGTTCCCTCAACATCTGGAGATGTGTATAAAGAAGAATCTGTACAATCAAACGACTTTTCACCAAAAATCGTCATTAATAACTTTGTTTCAGGAGGTAGCGAAAGAGAAGGTTTAGGTGTAACCTTACCAACTAGAATAGAACCAGGACCTACTCTTGTGCCAATTTTTACTATACCACTGTTATCTAAATGACACAAACTTTCTTCATTAACGCCAGGTATAGCACGAGTTATTTTTTCCGAACCTAAAGGAGTATCATGCACAATGCACTCAAATTCTTCTATATGAATAGAAGTAAACAAATCCTTTTTAACAACTTCACTAGAAATAATAATAGAATCCTCGAAATTATAACCTTGCCACGACATAAAGGCAACCAGTAAGTTCTTACCAAGCGCTAATTCGCCAACGTTAACTGCAGGACCATCAGCTATTACATCACCTTCTTTAACAGAATCACCTATAAACACTAGTGGTCTCTGGTTTATACAAGTATTATGATTAGAACGCTGAAATTTTTTCAAATGATAAATATCAACACCAAGGTAATTAATTCTTTCCTCATCAAAAGCACGTATAACTATAGAATTACTATCAGAATTATCAACTACACCATCACGTCTTGCCAAAATTACAGCACCAGAACCAGAGGCAACAAAAGATTCCATACCAGTTGCAACTAAAGGAGCAGTAGGCTTTAATAAGGGCACAGCTTGACGTTGCATATTTGAGCCCATTAATGCTCTATTTGCATCATCATTTTCTAAAAATGGTATCAATGAAGCCGCAACCGATATGACCTGCTTGGGAGATACATCAATATAACTTACCTGATCACTACTTACCATAACAAAACTACCACCATATCTACAATACAGCATGTCATCGATAAAACGGTTATTTTCATCAAGCCTTGCGCTAGTATCAGCTATATAATACAAACCTTCATCTATTGCAGACAGATATTCAATTTCATTAGTAACAACCTTATCTACTACTTTTCTATAAGGACTTTCGATAAAACCATATTTATTAACGCGCGCATATATAGCTAAACTATTAATTAACCCTATATTTTGCCCCTCAGGCGTTTCAATGGGACAAATTCTTCCATAATGGGTTGGATGAACATCACGCACTTCAAATCCTGCACGATCTCTAGTTAAACCACCAGGACCTAATGCTGATAACCTTCTCTTATGTGTTATCTCAGATAATGGATTAGTTTGATCCATAAACTGAGATAGTTGAGAAGAATTAAAAAAATCCCTTAAAACATTAGTTAACACTTTTGGATTGATAAAATCAGATGGAGAAACTCCCTCCAAATTAGAGGTAGACATAGAATCAATTATTACACGTTCTAACTTCAGCAATCCAGATCTAAACTGATTTTCTACAAATTCTCCAACTGACCTTACCCTTCTATTTCCTAGATGATCAATATCATCTACAGACCCTTGATCATCACGTAATAGTACTATTTTTCTTATTATTTCAATAATGTCTTCATGTGTTAAAATAGTTAAATCTTCACTGCAATTTAATCCAAGATAAGAATTAAGTTTTAATCTACCAATATTAGATAAATCATAATATTCAGGATTAAAAAAAAGATTATGAAAAAACTCTTCCACTATTTCTAAAACTGGAACCTCACCTGGACGTAAAACTTTATATATCTCATATAACGCATCCTGGTGAGACATATTTGCATCTAAGAAAAGAGTGTTCAATATATAAGGCCCAACATATATATTATCAATATTTAAAACTGATATCTCACCCACAGATAACAATTCAAGCTTCTTTACATCCTCTACTTTTATAGACTCACCAGCAGATAAAATTTTCATAGAACTAACACTATCTATTAGATCTTCTGCAAGAAACAATCCACATATAGAATTAAAAGGCACTAAATATTCTCTTAATCCATCATTATATAGTTTTTTGGCTAATCTCGAAGTAATACGAATATTAGCTTTAAGTAAGATTTTACCTTCAACATCTACCAAATCAAAAGGTAATCTAATCCCTTTAAATTTGTCAGGAATGAATGGAACCTTCCAACTATTTTTATATTTTATATACTTTATTTTTTCATAGAACTTATCAAGTATATCCATATTTGAAAAACCTAAAGCTTTTAATAAAATTGAAATTGGTAATTTTCTCTTTCTATCAATGCGAAAATATAAATGATCTTTAACATCAAACTCAATATCAAGCCAAGAACCTCTATAAGGAATAATTCTAGCAGAATAAATTAACTTACCAGAATTATAAGTTTTTCCTTTATCACTATCAAAAAATACACCTGGAGATCTATGCATCTGTGAAACTATAACCTTTTCCACTCCATTAATAATAAAAGTACCTTTATCAGTCATCATCGGTAACTCACAAAAATGAACTTCCTGTTCTTCTACGGACTTTAGAATATTATCTGTAAACTTAAAACGATCCTCCTCATTATTATTACTGCCCTTAATAGACTTATATTCACCAAGAGAAATACCATCTTGCAGAATAACAAGACGTATAAATGCAATAACCCGAGCAGAAAATGTTATACCACGCTTTATACATTCAAACTCATCATACTTAGGATGATCTATCCTGCAATTTATAAATTCAATAGTAGCTCTATGTAGAGGATCATTTACTGGAAAAACTGAATGAAAAATAGATTCAAGTTTCTCATTATCACTTCTTCCAGGAGTAAATGATTTATATGACTCCTTTTGAACTTTAACTAAATCTAATAGAGAATCCTTCAAGTCAATTGATTTAGAATAAGAAATCCTAGGAACGAAAGCATTAGAAGCAAACATATAAGAAGAAACAACCATCTGAATACCCAAAATTAAAACTAACTAAAACACCACATTAATATCGAAACTTAATACAATCAAAACTTATTATGAATTCTTATTCAAGCTCCACTTTGATTGCCCCAGCTTCAGTAAGCTGTTGCCTAATTTTTTCTGCTTCATCTCTAGGAATATTAGTAACTAAATCCTTAGGCAAGGATTCAACTAGCTCCTTAGCTTCTCTTAAACCAAGTGCAGAGTTAACCTTCCGCACCATTCTAATAACTTCCATTTTTCTGCTCACATCAATTTCTTTAATTACAACCTTACATTCAGTTTTTTCCTGAATAGCAGAGGAGCCACTACTGTTAGTAGATACACCACTGGCACCAACTCCACCGCTAATAAAAGAACTAGAGGATAATCCTATTTTTTCTTCTAAAACTTTCACAAGTTCAGAAGCTTCCAATAGATTTAGAGATAATATTTTATCAACTAAATCATCTGTCATATTACTCATATTACAAACCTTACTTAACAATCAAATTATTCTTAGAATTATAAGAATCTAATATTCTTGCAAGTTTTATGAAAGGTAATCTAATTGTTAATCCTAACCTAACAAGAATACAAGACACTATTAAATATATAATTTTAATGCGTAATTCACCCAAAGAAGGCAACTTAACTAGCTCATTAATATCTTCCACGGAAAGTAACTGATTTAGATAAATTACACAAATCAAAGACATTTTTCTTTTATTGGTATCAATAAAATTGACTACCAACTTTAATGTCTCTACTAAAGTACTAGCGCTAGAATATATAACAGCAACAGGACCAAAAAATTTATCTAATAAACAAGAATATTTATTAATTTTTTTTAATGCCAAACGTACTAAAGTATTTTTAACCACTAGCATCCCACCACCTGCTATAGCTCTCAAATCGCTCCTTATAGTTAGCAAATCGCCAGCACTCATAAACTTAAAATTTACTAATATCAAAAAATTATTATTCATAAATACATCCATTATATTTTGCACAAAATCATCTTTTTTTTTACGATCCATAACACTAACTCCTAAATTATATCTTCTATTTTATTTACTACTTTATAAGCTTTCCCCATAGTTGAATTCAAAAAAACACTTTTAAAATAAACTCCCCTGAAAGAAGGAGGCTTGATATTTTTAATAGCCACAAGAAAAGCTCTTAAATTTTCCAGTAAATCATCAACACTAAACTTAACACTTCCTAATTTACTATGAATAATACCGTTTTTATCTGTTCTAAACTTTATTTGACCAGATTTAATAACTCTTATAGCTTCTGCAACCTCAAAAGTTACAGTACCAAATTTGGAATTTGGAATCAATCCTTTAGAACCCAATATTTTAGCAATAGGAGCAATTTTTGTCATAAAATCAGGAGTAGCAATACACCAATCAACATCTAATTTTCTACCATTCCTTATTTCCTCAATAAGATCTTCTCCACCTAAAATATCAGCACCAACCTTCTTAGCTTCTAATAAATACCTATCTCCAGCAAAAACAGCTACTTTGATATTTTTCCCAATACCCTTAGGCAAAATCACTGTACCACGCAACTGTTCTTCAGATTTACGTGAATCTACGCCTAAATTAACTACAATATCAACCGATTCATCAAATCGCGCCGAAGCAAATTTAATAACCTTTTCTAAACATTGCCTTAAATTATCGTGATACATATTCATTGTACATCTAACCCTTTTATAAACTATAAAACTTCTATACCCATGGATCTTGCAGTACCTACAACCATTTTTACAGCAGAACTCTCATTATCAACTTTCATATCAATCATTTTACGTTTCGCTATTCTAATTATAGCAGACATAGACAACTTCGCCACTAATTCCTTACCTGCACTACCAGAACCTTTATCTAACTTAGCTTCTTGCTTAAGCAAATAAGCAACTGGAGGACCACTAATAGTAAAATTATGGGAACGATCGTCTTTTATAAAAATTCGTACTGTCACCAAATCACCTACCTTATAATTAGCATTGGAAATGCTAGTCATTTTGTTAAAGGCCTCACAAAACCTAGGAATAGGTATACCACGTGGGCCAAGAACAGAAGCAATTTTAGGTCCAGGAGCCGCTTTTCCAGCTTCTATTAATAAGTTAATTTTAGCAACTATAGTATCACCCATAAAATTTAATCCTCTACTTTTTCTACTTGAGCCAAATCTAACTCTATTATTGTTGGTTTACCCAAAATTAACACCTCTACATTAACAACTTTTTTATCATCATCGATCATATCAACTTTACCAGTAAAATTCTGAAAAAGACCATCATTGATTTTTACCTTCTCTCCTTTTTCATAACCACAACTCAATTTTTTTATCTCTTGAGCATTATAAAGTGCACTACACATCGATCGAATTTCACTATCTGAAATCTCCTTAGGAAGACTACCATCTTTTAAAAATCCATAAACTTTAAGAGATTTTGGTATACCATTAATAAAATTTAATACTTCATCGCATAAATTCACATATAAAAACAGATAACCAGGAAAACACTTCCTTCGCGTAATAATTTTTTTAGATCTTAATCCTGATTCACTAGGTTCTTCGTAAGGAATAAAAACTTCTTTGAAATAGTTTCTAACTCCTAACCTAACAGAATTCTCTAACACATATTGACGTACCTTTTCCTCATAATTAGAAGCAACTCTTAAAATATACCACTTATATTTATCAAACTCTTTACGCTTCAGAAGCATTTCATCATTTAAAACCACCTCAAAATCACCAGACTCATCGTTATAGAATCCAGGTATTTTATTTAAAATATCTCTACTCTCATTACATAAATGCATATATACATATACCTGACATAAATCTCCCATATTTACATCAGATTTCGAATTACTTATTGTCTGATAAGGAATGAATACTTCTTTAAAATAAATAGCACGATTTACTAACTCACGCATATGCCACTCACATCCGTAACTAATTTTAATAATATACCATTTATATTCCATAAACAATTCCGTATAAAGCCTTAATCACATAAAGAAGTATAAAATCCACTAAATAAAAAAAAATCGAAAAGCATAACATAACAACCATCACAATAAATAAAGATGACAATATCTCTTGCTTCTTCAACCAAGCAACTCTACGTATTTCTTGCTTAATATCATATAAAAACACACCAAAATTTTTTAACATTGCTATCACTATAAATAACGCGCAGGAGCAATAGGAATTGAACCTACAACCTCTGGTTTTGGAGACCAGTGCTCTACCGATTGAGCTACACTCCTATAAATCACCTATACACAAACTCACTCACTATTTTAATTTACCACTTTTACTGCTAAACAGCTATCTCAAATTCCGAATACAACATAAAATTAATTACTAGAATTAACTAAAATTAAACAGCCTACTAAGAAACATAATCTCCTGCTTATTCTCTTCTTGTTAACCCCCCACTTGTTCTCGGCACCCATAATTCCACCTTCGTTACACCAGCACTTCTTAATTAATTTTCCAGTTATAACAATCAACAAAAGAGATGTTAATTCGCAAACTAATGCAGTCACTCTCTACAAAACCTTAATTTCTTTCCATATTATTTTCTTTATTTTTATTTATTAAACAACGCTTCCTTAGTATAACCTTTACACAATAAAAACTCACTTTTCTACTACGTAATTCCATCCTTTTCCTAATAATTTACCTTAACTCGTTAAACACATACTGAGGAACTTGTTCATAACGAGAAAAACGCATATTATATTGAGCTCTTCCCTTAGATACAGAACGCAAAACATTTACATAACCAAACATACTAGCAAGAGGTATTAAAGCAGAAATTATAGCACTATTATTACAACACGTTTCTATAGTTAGAATTTGTCCCCTTCTACCATTTATATCACCCACAATACCACCCATATACTCTTCAGGGGTAACAATTTCAACTTTCATTATAGGTTCTAACATCTTCGGACCAGCCTTGTTTGCCATTTCTTTAAAAGCACCTTTTGCTGCTAATTCAAAAGCCAAAGGACTTGAGTCAACTTCATGAAAGGAACCATCAACAAGGGTAGCTCTAAAATCAACAACTGGAAAACCAGAAACTATCCCCCCTTCTCTTACTAACTCCAATCCATTTTGCACACCCGGTATATATTCTTTTGGAATCGCACCACCTACAATCTTACTTTTAAACTGAAACCCAGAACCAGCTTCAAGAGGCTCAAACAAAATCTTTACTCTAGCAAATTGACCAGCACCACCAGACTGTTTTTTATGAGTATAATCAACTTCAACAGATTTGGTAATAGTTTCACGATATGCGACTTTAGGCATACCAACATTAACATCAATATTAAACTCACGCTTCACTCTATCTGTAACAATTTCAAGATGTAATTCACCCATGCCTCTCAATATAGTCTGGCCATTCTCCGAATTTACCGATCTTTTTAAAGACGGATCTTCTGCAACCAATCTAGCCAAAGCAATACCTAATTTTTCCTGATCAGAAGAAATTTTAGGTTCTACAGCAATTTCAATAACAGGTTCCGGAAACTCTATACGCTCTAATAATACAGGAAAATCCTGAGAACATAAAGTATCACCAGTAACCGTTTTTTTTAATCCAACTAATGCAACTATATCTCCAACTTTAGCTTCATTTATATCTTCTCTATTATTTGCATGCATAAGTAGCATTCTACCAACTCCTTCAGTCTCATTTCTTACCGCATTCAACAAAGTTGACCTAGATCTTAATCTACCTGAATAAACACGAATAAACGTCAAACTACCTACAAACTTATCTGTCATAACCTTAAATGCAAGAGCAACAAATTTTTCTTGCTCAGAAGGTTTAATTATAATCTTTTTTTCCAAATCCCTAGGATCTGTTCCAACAATTTCACAAATATCAAGAGGAGAAGGCAAAAAATCCACTATACCATCCAAAAGTAGCTGAATCCCTTTATTTTTAAAAGCGGATCCACATAATACAGGAACAAACATACTATTAATAACCCCCCTCCTAACACATTTTTTTAATATGTCTACAGGTAAATCGTTAGATTCAAAATAAACATCCATTGCTCTTTCATCAATTCCAGCAACAGTATCCAATAAAAGATTTCTATATTTTTGAACTTTACCAAACAAACTAGAAGGAATATCTTCATAAAAAAATAAAGTTCCTAACGCCTCTTCTTTCCATATAACAGCCCTCATAAAAATAAGATCAACTACCCCCTTAAAACCTCTTTCACTTCCTATTGGAAGCTGAATAACTAAAGGTTCTGCTCCCAACTTATTTTTAATCATATCAACACATCCATAAAAATCAGCTCCCACCCTATCCATTTTATTAATAAAACAAATACGAGGAATATTGTACTTATCAGCCTGATGCCAAACAGTTTCAGACTGAGGCTCAACCCCCGCAACTCCATCAAATACAGCTACAGCCCCATCCAAAACCCGTAATGATCTTTCAACTTCAACAGTAAAGTCAACATGCCCTGGTGTATCAATAATATTAATTCTATGATCATTCCAAAAGCAAGTAGTAGCAGCAGACGTAATCGTGATACCACGCTCTTTCTCCTGATCCATCCAATCCATAAACGCCGAACCATCATGCACTTCACCAATTCTATTCTGTTTGCCAGTATAGAATAAAATACGTTCAGTTGTGGTAGTCTTACCAGCATCTATATGAGCCATTATACCTATATTTCTATACTGAGATACTTTCATAAACACAAATACTAAAAACGAAGATGAGAAAACGCTCTGTTAGCTTCGGCCATTTTGTATTTTTCTTCATACATCTTAAATGCACCACCCCGCCTATTATAGGCATCTATTATTTCAGATTGAAGACAATCAGAAGAAGTTTTAGCACTTTTCTTCCTCGAAATAGAAGCAGCTTTAACAATCCACCTTAACGCTAAAGAAATTGCCCTATTTCTTCTAACCTCACAGGGCACTTGATAAGTTGCCCCACCAACACGGCGAGAACGCACTTCCACGGAAGGAGTAACATTTTCCACTGCTTTTTCAAAAACTGATACTCCACTTTCATTTATCATTTTCTTTTCAATTAAAGACAAGGCATAATACACAATCCTTTCAGCAACAGACTTCTTACCGCACCTCATAACCACATTAATAAAACGCATCAATAGAACACTACCATAACGCGAATCAGGAACTACCTCTCTCCTTTTTGCTTTACTACGACGAGCCATTATGCTAACTAGACTTCTTTACACCATATTTTGAACGGGCCTTTCTACGATTTTGAACACCCTGCAAATCAAGAGCACCTCTTATCATGTGATAGCGCACACCAGGTAAGTCCTTAACTCTACCGCCACGTATTAAAACAACAGAATGTTCTTGCAAATTATGACCCTCACCAGGTATATAAGCCGTTACTTCGCCATATCCACTAATCCTCACCCTTGCTACCTTGCGCAACGCGGAATTAGGCTTCCTGGGAGTTGTGGTATACACCTTCGTACAGACACCCCTTCTTTGAGGATTTCTATCTCCAAGAGCAGGCACTTTTTTCTTATAGGGCAACCTTAACCTACCCATTCTCACTAACTGATTTATTGTAGGCATTAACAAAACTTTAATAAATCAACTACCATATCTACGATAATAAACAATAAAACCCTAATAGTCAATATAAAATATCATAACTATAACCCATAAATTAGCGAAATACTACCATTCCATTAAAGAACACCAATCAAAGTTTATGTAAAAAATTTATTCAATAAACAAAACGCCCGCCAAATAAAATATCCTACACACACGCAATACATTTGATTATTAATCATGTCATTTGTAATAGTTCATTTGCAATAGTATATATAAAAAATTATAAAATCAAAAACTCCATCATCTATACTAACTCTGTATGTAAATCCCTAACTAAAATTTCAGCATATTCTCTGTGAACTATTACACTAATTTTAATTTCAGATGCTGTAATAGCAAATACTTCCACTTTTTTTTTGCTCAAAACCGTAAATATACGACGCATTACCTCAACATCAGATATAATACCAATACCAATCACTGAAATTTTAGCTACATTATTATTTATAATATAACTTCCACTCAATAAATTCTCTACCAAAACAATATCAAATTCGGAAATTATAATACTAGATCCGTGTATCATATCGATTTTAATATTTGCTCTTATAATATCTCTTAAAACACGCAAATTATCCGAAATACTAGCAAAGGTTATAAGGGATTTATTAGCGCTACAAGTTATTCCAGTAATTATATATTTCTCTAATATATCTTTTTTACACAGCACCACGGTTCCTTCTGTCTCTCTAAAGGTAGATAACACTTGTATCTTAATATTGTGTCTCATTGCAAGCTGTACAGAACGACTATGTAATATTTTTGCACCAGATGATGACATTTCTAACATTTCATCATAGGAAATAAATTTTAGCTTACGTGCCTTCGGAACAATTTTTGGATCAGCTGTATATATTCCATCAATATCAGTAAAAATTTCACAAACTTTAACTTTAAAAGCTACCGCTAATGCAACTGCTGATATATCAGAGCCCCCTCTTCCGAAAGTAGTTATTCTACCATTAAATACACCTTGAAAGCCTGCAACAATAGCTACAGTATACCCCTCTTCAAGAGACCTTTTTAATTTATCAACTTCTATCGTTTTTATTTTAGACTTTGAATAAAAATCATCAGTTATAATAGGTAATTGCCAAGCAAGCCAAGATTTGGCATTTACCCCAATAGACCGGAGTGTGATTGCCAACATACCACAAGAGATTTGTTCTCCAGCTGAAAGTATAACGTCGCATTCAGATAATTCTTGTTTACAACATAAATTTGAAATTTTTCTAACTTGAAAAGTCATTTGATTAGTAAAATCTGCAATTGCAGATACAACAACAATTACACTACAACCCTTCTCAACGTCTTTCTTTATTAAATTTGCAACTCGATTTAAATCGGTCAATGATGTTCCACCAAATTTCTTTATGATTATATTAGTATTACTCATAGTTAAATTCTACTAATCAATATCAAAAATTTTTAAAAACTAATTTATCTTTATACACACAGAATCAAATTCGATACTACAATAACTTATCAAGTTATAATCATTTCAACAAATTTAATTAAAACTCAACAAAAGTAAAATTTTATACATAGTTCTCCTAAAATATTCGCATATTTATGGCTTTCTTAAACTAAACTCTAAAAAATTTAACGGTTAAATCAAAATTCCAGTCTTTTATAAATCAAAGTCCGCTCTATAATCCTATTTTTTATTAACGTTCCGAAACATTAAACGCTTAGATCTATATAAAGAAAAGAAATTACTACTAAAATACAATTAAAGTGTACAAAAATTACAATGGCAACACAAATAAAATAAAGTTTTACAAATCCCCATAGATGTTATTTACAATTACTACAGTTTATATTTATTTTTATTTTTAAATTTTAGTTTTTTATATATAGACACAGTTCACATTATGAATATAATTCAGCATAAGGTTCTGTTCTACACGTTATAGTTAAGTGAACTTTTCCGAGTGATAATTTTTGATCAAGGGAATTACCTCTGTTAATTTTTTTGAATTAGTATGTAATGCCCACCTTAACTTCGAAGTCTCGTAGAAAATCTACTAGAACTAACGGTAGATACAGATCCTTTTTAATTTAGTTAACCTTCTTTACTACTGGCAAACTTATGACTTTTAATATTATGAGATGGGTATTATTATAGCAATATATTAGTAATATATATGATAACACTACATAGATACAAAAAACAAAGCACATTATCCTGTCCACTTGATAAAATATTTCAAATTGTAATTGATATTGAAAAGTATCCTGATTTTCTCCCTTGGTGTAAAGCTGTCCATATAAAAAAAAAAGTTGATGATCAAATAATTGTAGATCTTGTAATAACTTTCTATAACTTTAAAAAAAAGTACACATCAAATATAACTTTTCTTCCTCCAAATAAAATAAATGAATGCTGGATAAAAGTTACATCGACAAACGGAATATTCAAATACTTATACAACGAATGGAAATTCATTCCTATGAATAAAAACACTACTGTAGTAAAATTTTATATAGAATTTAAATTTAAATCTAATTCGCTTTCAACTATATTAAGCTTAGTATATAAATACGTACAAAATAGAATAATTGATGCTTTTGAAAAAAGAATCAAGAAACTTGCTTCAAGTGATAAATGTAATGAAAGCAAGCTTGACATCATCAATATAGATTAGTTACCCTAATAATTAATAAAAGTTCTTATAAAATGTTTTTCAAGTTATCAATTTTACTTATCTCTATCTTTATAAGTGCTAATTCTTACACTGATATTAAGAAAGAGGATCTATCTAAAAAACAATGCACTCAAGAAGTTATTGAAGAAATAACAACAGAAAAATTACTATCACCATTACCTGACGATAAATTATTGGGAAATCTAGAAGCTCCAATCTTAATGATAGAATATGCTTCGCTCACCTGCTATCATTGTTCTCTATTCCATAGAGATGTCTTTCCTGCAATTAAAAAAAAATATATAGATACTGGTAAAATATTGTATATATATCGTCATTTTCCATTGGATTATAGGGGTTTAAAAGCTGCAATGTTGAGTTTTTGTTATAAAAATGAAGAGGATTATTTTAATTTTAATAAAGCCGTTTTTAATTCGATAGACTTATGGAATTATTCTGACTTAAGCGATTTAACTGTACTACAAAAAATTGCTTCATTAAGTAACTTAAAGCATGACATTTTTAACAGGTGTATTGATGAAGAAAAAAATAAAGAAGTATTTAATAAAATTATTAACGATAAATCTCTTGCGATAAATAAACTCGGCGTTACAGCTACCCCAATGTTTTTTATAAAATTCAATAACAATTTGTATGCAGATACAAATATAGAACACGACAAAATAAAACACGAAGGATATAGAACATTAGAATACTTTACCGATATAATCGATAGATTATATGAAAAAACCGTGAAATAAAGTATCTAACAAACCACCCTTCCTATATTTCTTCTATTTATTTTATATTTATAAAAAACTTCTAGTGTTAATTATTATATTTATATATGTACCTTCTACTCTTAGAAACCTTTCTTGCCACATATAAAGCATATAGCAAATTACTTTTAAAATCTCTCCCAGTAGAGTTAGAGCAACTTTATAAGTTTCGAGCTTTATCAAGCTGAATTCCTATTTATAGTTTTTATTGTATAACACACAATACACAAAATTTTAATTCTTCTCGTTAAAATTCCTTATATTGAACTGAAATTAAATTCTTGCTAATAAAAAAAAAAGTATATATCCTAGCAAACTAGGGAGAGCGTGCGGGCAAAAACTCTGTAATCTGGTCAGATCAGAAATGAAGCAGCCACATCAGAATACATTTTGGGTTGCATGTCTCTCTACACTATATAATTACACAACATTATTGTGAACTTAGCACTAAAATATCGCCCGGACAATTTCGAAGATTTAATAGGTCAAGATGTACTAGTCCGTATATTAAAAAACTCTTTCTCTCTTAACAAGATACCACAATCCATACTGCTGTTTGGTAATAGCGGAGTTGGTAAAACTACTACAGCAAGAATAATAGCTCTGTGTTTAAATTGCTCCTTCGGACCAACTTCTAATCCCTGTGGATCATGTAAAAATTGTCTAGCAATAAAAAATTCGAATCACCCAGATGTAATAGAAATTGACGCAGCGAGTCATACTAGCATTGAGGATATCAAAATAATTTTAGAAAACATCTGCTATTCATCCATAAATTCTAAATTTAAAATTTACATTATAGATGAAGTGCATATGTTATCTAATAATGCATTTAATGCATTACTTAAAACCTTAGAAGAACCACCACACAATGTAAAATTTATTTTAGCAACTACAGAAATAAAAAAAATACCAATAACCATTATTGCGCGTTGTCAAAAATTCAATTTACATAATATCCCTTCTATTAAAATAGTAAAACGGTTGAATGATATTGCTAAAAAAGAAAACTACCTCATCGAGAATGGTGTATCTGAATTAATTGCACGCCATTGTAACAGTTCATTACGTAACGCTCTATTCCTAATGGATCAAGTAGTTTTATATAGTAAAGGTAGTACAATATCTATCAAAAATGTAATAGAGACACTTAACATAATAGACACAGATATTGTATTCAATTTATTAGAAATAATAGTAGACGGAGATCTACAAAATGCTCTACTAATATTCGACAAAACAGTAAAATCAACGGATCCTCTTAATATTTTTGAAGGCCTATTACAAACAATTCAACTAGTGTGTCGTTATATAATAACAAAGGAAATTAACATTTCAATTACAGATTATGAAAAAGATAAAATAAAGAATCTAAGCATAAAAAAATCTTTGATCTTTTATTCAAGGCTATGGAAAGTATTACTCAATGGAATTCATGATATAAAAATATCAACATGCAATGACGTTGCCGCTGAAATGATATTAATTAATCTATGCTATCTTTCTGACTTACCTTCTTTGGAGAAGGTAATTAAAAAAGTTTTTATACAAAATACACAACATATACAAAAAAACGTTTGTAATATAAAAAGCAACAAAGAGCAAAAAAATTATAATTTTGATAAAATTTTGCAATTATTACAACAAGATAAGCAAATTTATCTTTACAAACAGTTATGCAATAATCTACAATTGGTGGACTGCAAGAACGGATATCTAAAATTAAAAGCAATGTCTCAATTAAATAATGATTTTTGTAGTAAATTAAAAAATTACTTAAATCATGTAACTCAACTGAAATGGATTATTACAATCGATCAAGTCTGCACAAAAGAGATGGATAGTTCAAATGCACCTATCATTAATGATATACTTAACACCTTTAAAGGTGCAAAAGTAATTAATGTTGAAGACAATGAAAATTGAGGAGTAATAATAAAGTGGTAGATTTCAATCAAATAATGAAACAAGCGCAAGAAATGCAAAGAAAGCTTACGGAAACTCAAGGAAAATACATTGGAAAAAAATTTCAAGGTATCTCCGGAGGTGGAAAAGTTTCTGTACTAGTAGAAGTTATAAAAATAGGTAGCTATAAAGCTAAAAAAGTAAACATAGATTCAGAACTTATAAAAAATGAAGAGAAAGATATAATAGAAGATTTAATAATAGCAGCATTTAATGATGCAACTAAAAAAGCAGAAGAAGATATGGCAAATGCAACTTCTGATCTAGCAAATATGATTGGATTACCACCTGGATTTAAACTTCCTTTCTAAGAGAATTCCTGTAAATAAAATTTCTATGTTTGTTAGATAAATTGTATTCCAAAGCGGAAGAATAAATCCAAAGTTAATGAGAAATATCTAAAATGGAGACAATCAAAATTTGATATGACAATATATATAAATCTAGAGTAAGAGTAAAAGAGAAGGTCCAAATATCAAACATTTAACATTTTATGTTATATATTATCGCCGTAAGTTAATACTTGACTTAGCTTTGGTTTTTACTTAGATTGCTAAAGTAAAATTTTATTAACGGGGGCAATTATGCATTATAAAAAGTTTTTTTCATCAACAGCTTTAGTAGCATTGCTAAGCCTGTCAAACGCCGCTTTTTCAGATTCCATTGATTCAATAATTGACGAGGAAGCAAATTATTATATTCGCATGCAATACAATAATGAATTTTTACCTTTTAAAACAGAAGTTCGTGGTGTTGAGCTCAAGAAAGAAGAAAGTCAAAGAGACTATTTAAAAGCCTCTTTTATAGCAGGAAGTACAGCATTTGGTTACAAGATGGACGACATCAGAGTCGATATTGAAGGACTCTATTCACAACTATACAAAAGTGAAATTAATGATGATACAATGTCTGTTTCAAAGATTACAGATAATTTAACCGTATTTTCAGGGTTAATTAACGTTTATTATGATATAGAAATTGAGGATATCCCTGTTACTCCGTATGTTGGTGTTGGATTGGGTATAGCATATCTTAATAATCCTATGATGGATGGAGTTATCACAGATCAAAAATACGGATTTGGTTTTGCCTACCAAGCAAAAGCTGGTGTCAGCTATGACACAACTCCAGAAGTTAAGCTTTTCGCTGGAGCTCGCTATTTTGGTTCTTATGGTGCTAAATTCGATAAAAGCGAAGATGAAAAAGGAATAAAAATTATTAAAGATGCATATAGAATTCTTTATAATACTGTCGGTGCAGAAACTGGAATAATATTCAATTTCTAAATAATAAATTATTTTGTATCTCTAAATTGGTACTAATATCGAATTATAGTATCCTCTTTCTGGCAATATTTTTAAAAAGCAAAAGTTTTTCTTGGTAATAAAAGGGGAAGGACTGGAAGCGTTGCTTAATTGTAGATCCTAGTATTATAAAACACTGGATAGCAACACTTCTTCCTCACCGGCCCCTTCTTTACTAAAAAGAAAGACTTGAATTTTTATAAAAATCTATATATTGTACTTACAAGTTTGTTTAGGTTTGCTATGTTAGTTCCAACATCTGATTTGTGTATCAATAGCTCTAGTCTGTCACAATACATTGTCGAAGTACAAAAGTTTCCTATTTTATCCCAAGAAGAAGAAATACAGCTAGCAAAAAATTGGCACCAACACAAAGATATCTCTTCTGCTCATAAATTAATTACAAGTCACTTAAATTTAGTAATAAAAATTGCAATGAAATTCAAAAATTACGGATTATTACTAATGGATTTAGTGATGGAAGGAAATATGGGTTTACTGCATGCAATAAAGAAGTTTAATCCTGATTTAGGGTTTCGCTTTTCAACTTATGCAATGTGGTGGATTGAGGCCTCAATAAAAGACTTTATATTAAAATCTTGGTCGTTTGTAAAAATAGGTACGACTCAAGCACAAAGAAAACTATTTTTTAGTTTACGTAAAATAAAAAAAAGAATTTTACGATATACAAATAGAGAGACATTAAATAATGAAGAAATAAAATCAATATCTAATGAACTTTCTGTATCTGAAGGGGATATTATACAAATGAGTTATCGCTTAGCTTATCAAGATCAATCGCTGAACAAATGTATAAAAATAGGCGATAGCTCTAAAAAAGAATTACAAGACATAATTCCATGCAATAATTCAACAATTAATCAAGAAATGACTTATCAAAAACATGAAGAAAAAGAGTTAAAAGAAATTATTTTAAATAGCGCACTAGCAAATCTCAATGAAAGATCAAGAGATATCTTTATCAGCAGATATCTATCTGAAAATTCTCAAACTTTAGATGAACTTAGCAAAAAATATTGCATCTCAAAAGAAAGAATAAGACAACTAGCCGAACAAGCGATGGGTAAAATAAAACGGCATATACACCTAAAAAGTTTAGAGCTTGGCTTATATGCTTAAATTTTTCGCGCTCCTAGCGTTTTTTCTAATATCTGCTTTCACATCAATTAGTGATATACATTTGAAAGATAAATATAAAGATTGGTTCGTGTATACTGCACTGGAGGATGGGGAAAGAGTATGCTACATTGTATCATACCCTAAAAAGAAAAGTAAACATTACAAAACTAATCGAAAACCATATATAATGGTCATCTATGTCGATAAAAAGGCTGATGAAGTCAGTGTTACTTCCGGTTTTCGTTATTATAATGAACCTGTAATTCTTAATATTGATAAAAAAGTTAAATATACATTACCAATAATACAAGAGGATTTTGCATGGACAGAGTGTACAAAAACAGATCAAGAACTAATTATTGAAATGAAACAAGGGCTCTCAATGGAAGTTAATGGAAAAACAAATGAAGCAACAACTGTTGATGATACTTATTCTCTGCTTGGTTTTAAAAAAGCATACCAAAAAATGCACAATCTATGTCATATAAAATAATAGTCATAATAAATAATTATTAAAAATGAGATAATATAAACCAAAAAGAAATATTAAAGTAGGAGCTTCTGATCTCGTCCCGTATTCTTAACAGAAGGTATAATAGATAAAAATTTCGTAGTTATTAAATTTTATAAAATAGTTTTAGAGCTCAATTTAAAAATTTCAAAGCTTATTACATTTTAAATGTACATAATTGATTTATTGATTAAAAATTAGAACAAAATCACCAAACATTAAAATTAATGAGATAATAAATCTATTATAAATAATCAATATTTAAGGAATTAAATTATAAAATTTAAAAAAAAATATTTTATAAAAGAAAAGCTTTTAAATGAATGATACCACTAAAATTTTCTAATTTAATATATAATTGTTATAAACTATATTTAACAATATAATAATTCTCTTATTTAATTAAGAATAGAACGCGCATTATAGATTATGTCGAATTCTGCACTAATTTTAACAGTTATCCTTATATTTTTCATTTTTATATTATTATTTTTTTTTATAAAAAGTACATCTATATCAACAAATAAAAAAATATTAAAATCCTTTAAAAAAATTATTCAACAAATAAACTCTTTAGAATCCGAGATGCAAAATTTATCTGATGAAGAATTAGCTAATAAAACTAAAAAATTTAAACAAGAATTAAAAAACGGAAAAACATTAAATGATCTTCTAGTACCAGCATTTGCAATTGTACGAGAAGCATCTCGAAGATTTCTTGGTATGAGACATTTTGATGTTCAACTAATAGGTGGAATAGTACTTCACAGTGGTATGATATCGGAAATGAAAACAGGTGAGGGAAAAACACTAGTTGCAACTCTAGCTGCATATCTAAATTCTTTAGAAGGAAAAGGAGTACACGTTGTAACTGTCAATGACTATCTCGTAAAACGAGATACAGAATGGATGAATAAATTATATAGCTCTCTTGGAGTTTCTGTAGCATTTATCACAAATGATTTAACAGATCAAGAAAGAAAAAAGGCTTATAATGCAGATATTGTATACTCAACAAATAATGAGCTTGCTTTTGATTATTTACGAGATAACATGAAATTTTCTCAGAAAGATATGGTACAAAGAGGATTTAATTATGCAATAATAGATGAAGTAGACTCTATATTAATTGACGAAGCACGGACTCCTCTCATTATTTCTGGTCCGGTAAAAGAAGATAATCAAATATACGAACATATAAATAAAATAGTAATTAAATTGCTCGATTCTGATTATGAAATTGATGAAAAAGGTAAAACTGTATTTCTTACTGAAAAAGGTATTTCACAAGTAGAAGAACTACTTAAATTATACAATCTTATTCCTGAAAATTCTTCACTTTATGATACAGGTAATATGATAATGACTCATTATATAAATCAAGCATTACGTGCCCATAAATTATTCATTGCTAATAAGGATTACATAGTAAAGGATGGTAAGGTAATAATTATTGATGAGTTCACTGGACGCATACTAAACGGCAGAAGATATTCCGATGGCCTTCATCAAGCACTTGAAGCGAAAGAGAATCTTAAAATTCAATATGAGAATCAAACTTTAGCATCAATCACATTTCAGAATTACTTTCGCATGTATAACAAACTCTCTGGTATGACTGGAACAGCAATAACAGAAGCAGAAGAATTTCGTGATATATATAAATTAAATGTAATAAAAATTCCAACTAATGTATCCATAAAAAGAGTAGACGTCGATGATGAAATTTATGGTACAGAAAAAGAAAAATTTAATGCTGTATTGAAATTTATAAAAGAATGTCACAAACGACTTCAACCTGTTTTAGTTGGTACAGCTAGTATTGAAAATTCCGAAAAACTTTCTACACTTCTAAAAAAAAATTCTCTTAAACATTCAATATTAAACGCTCGTTATCATGAACAAGAGGCATACATAATAGCTCAAGCTGGAATACCTGGAAATATTACTATAGCAACTAATATGGCTGGACGTGGAACTGATATTCGACTTGGCGGTAACGCTGAAATGATAGCAAAAATTGAACTAAATAAAATAAAAAATTCTTACGATAAAATAAAAAAATATCAAGAAATAGTTGAAAAAGTAAAAAAAGATAAAGAAATCGCTATAAAAGCCGGAGGCTTATGCGTAATTGGAACCGAAAGACATGAAAGTAGAAGAATAGATGATCAATTACGTGGTCGTTCAGGTCGCCAAGGCGATCCTGGACTTTCTAAATTTTTTCTATCCCTTGAAGATGATTTAATGAGAATATTTGGTTCCGATAGAATAAAAAATTTTTTACAAAAAGTAGGGTTAAAAAACAACGAAGCTATTCATCATCCATGGATTAGTAAAGCACTTGAAAAGGCTCAAAAGAAAGTCGAAGCTAGAAATTATGATGTACGAAAATCTTTACTTAAGTTTGACGATGTAATCAATAACCAACGCAGAGTCATTTTTAAACAAAGAAATCACATTTTAAATAATGAAATCAATGATCTATATGAAATATATAGTGAAGTAAATGAAAATATAATAGAAAATATAGTACAAAACGGTTATTGTGAAGATTATGTTGAAGATATAACTAAAGAATTCTGTATGAGATATGGAATAACTCTTAACAAAGAAAACTTAGCAAAGCTTTTTAAAAAGCAAGAAGTTTTAAGCTATATAAATAGTAAAACAAAAGAATTTTTTTTAAAAAAGAAAATATATTTTAATAGTCAAAAAATTATAGATTTATGGAACACAATAGTGAAACAAGTAATGATCATGACACTCGACCATTTATGGAGAGAACATCTTTCTCTTTTAGAAAGTTTAAGACAAAGCTCAAATCTACGTGCTATGGGACAAAAAGACCCATTAAGTGAATTTAAACGTGAAGCTTTTTTTATGTTTGAATCGATGCTTGAAAAGTGGAAAGAACTTACTATTTATCGTTTAGCACATTTCAAACTAACAGATAGTCAAGAAATAAAATTCCATCATCCTGTTAAAAAGAACAACTTCCAAAAAGTTTCGAGAAATGATAAATGCCCTTGTAATTCTGGAAAAAAATATAAGCACTGCCATGGTACACAGTTACTTTAATAAATTATTTTTTTGTTTAATAATTAATTATTTTATAATTTAAAATTATATTTCTTTCTAAATTAGAGAATATAACACCCTTCCTATAGAAAACCGTCCCAAAATTATAAAGAGTGCAATTTCATTTTATAATGGATCCAGATCATACTTATTTTTATCTTATTTTGTAAAATATAAAAATTACCTACTTGATATAATAAAATATTTTATAGCTAAATACACCATCCTCTCTGATATAATTTATCTTCATAGAAAGAAATTTATCTTTATAATGAGAAAGAAAATAATATAAAGATTACCAAAATAATAATTTTAAACCTTAAAAAATTTTAAAGACGTGGATTATAACATATATGCTTCAATTTTTGAAACAGAATGTTTTATTTCAAACCTCATATTATATTATTTCCTGCCGTAATATAGGGATATTATTAAACAATATAGAAAAAATTACAAGACCGACCTTTTATTATAGGGGTATAGGTCCCATAAAGTTTATTATATTAAATAAATTAAATTATTTTAATATCCTAATTCTAGCCTTTAGAGTCAATAAAAATATTTTGCTAAAAACTTCAAAAGATATTTTATATAAAACTATTTTTCTAGAAATTGTAAAATAAAATCAAATAATTTTATAAATTAACAAATTAATAAATAAACACAAAACTAAAATAAAACATATAAAACTTTATTCTACATCTTTCCCCTTCAAAGTAAAAAGCTCTTATAAAGCTCTCTTTTAAAATATTAAATTAAACGTTTTCAACATATATTATTCCTGTAAGGGTTTTTATTTTTTTTAAAAAATAATCTAACTGGTACACCTTTAATAAAAAAGCTCTTTCTAAGATCATTAATTAAATACCGTTTATAACTTTCATTAATATATTCAGGTACATTACATATTAAAGAAAAAGCTGGAGGTTTAGTTCCAACCTGAACAATATATTTTATTTTAACTATCCTACCACCATTAACAAGAGGATGAGAATGTTTGTCTAAAGTATTAGCTAACCAATTATTTAATTTTGCAGTACTAATTTTTTTATTCAAAAATTCACCTATCTCAAGACATTTATCTATTACATTAGAACAACGAATATTTTTCAATGCAGAAATTGTCATAGCCGATACTTCTAAATGAATTATCTGTTGTTTCATAAAACATACAAAATTACTCCTGTCATTTTTACTCATTAGATCCCACTTGTTTAAAACAAAAATAATACCCTTTCCCTTTTCAATTGCAATTTTACTAATTGATAAATCATGATGTTTAATACCAACAACAGAATCCAACATTAGAATTACTACATGAGAGCGTTTTATTGATTCAATACTCTTTTCAACAAATTTTGATTCTAAACTACCTATAATATTTGCCTTTCTACGAATTCCAGCTGTATCAATTAATGTAATTAACTTTCCATTATAATAATATGTAATATCAATAGAATCACGTGTAGTACCTGGCTTCGAATCTGTTATCAGCCTATTTTCTGCAAGAAAGCTATTTAAAAAAGTAGATTTCCCAACATTTGGACGACCAATGATCGCAATCTTCATCTTAGCAAGTTTATTAGCTTGATCTGGTACTATTTTAGTATGTAACCCTGAAATTAATTCATTTTTTTTTTGATGTAAATAATCAACAACCCCAGAAATAATAGATGATGAAGAATCTATAGATCGGACAATACAGGTTAATGCATCATAAAGATCAACCATACCAAGATTACATTCAGCTGAAATATATACCGGACCCATGAAATCAAAAAATTGTAAATAATCAAGATTTTCAGATTTATAGCTTTCACATTTATTTGCTACAAGCACTACAGGTTTACTTGTTTTCTTTTTTAACCATTTTGCAAGTTCTTTATTTTGTTCATCTTGTATCCTTGCATCAACAAGAAAAAGAACCATATCTGCTCTTAATAAAGAAAATTCTACTTGCTTAATAATTTGTAGCGAGAAATCACTCTTGTTATTCCATCCTCCTGTATCAGTAATTTCGAATTCTAAATTACTGATCCTCCCAACTTTCTCATTTCTATCTCTTGTTACTCCCGAAACATTACTAACTACTGCTGTCTTTTTTCCTACTAATCTATTAAACAAGGTTGACTTGCCAACATTTGGTAAACCTACTATAGTGATTTTTAACATCCATATACCCTAAATTTTACTAAAACTAAAACTCTAGTTTTCTTTTTTATATATTTGTAAGCATAACTTCCAATATTCTATTAATTTTTTAATTTCTAAAAGTTATATATTAAATAAATATTTGCAAACTTAGCATAACAAAATAAACATTTTAAAAGATCTTTTTTTAATTACACTGAAATAAAATCTCTACAGATCACCAATTATATCACTAAGAAGCTTCTTAGCCATAAAATATTAAAACGATAAATAATCCCCCCCCTTTTTTTTTAAAAAAAAAGACAAGCGTCAACAACTTTTAATTAACTCTTTATTAACAACTCTTTACTCTAAGAAAGTACGCTCTCTTTATCCATAAAGAAACTAAAAACATTTCAAAAGAAATTTCTGGTAACCCTCCCTATATAAAAAAATAACGTAGTTAAACAATTTCACTCACTCCTATACATCAATCCTCACTATAAGACAAAAGCCTACAAAATCACATTACTAAATAACTCATATTATCTCTAGGAAACATATACTAATTTCTAATTATCTTTCTTTTAAATTTCAAGAAAAAGAACATATCCAACCACCTCCTATAACTTGATTATCTATATACGCTACACAAGCCTGACCAGGACTAATAGCAAAATAATCGTTGTTCAACAAAATAACATAAGCTTTATTTTGTCTTTCAATCGGATACAGTTTTGCTAAACATCCTAAATGGGATGAACGTAGCTTTACAATAACTTTCATCCCTCTTTTTGGTTTTTCTAACCAATTTAAATTTTTTACTAACACCTTTCTCTGCATTAATGCATTAATTGGACCTACTACAATTTCATTGTTTTCTGCATTAATTCTTATAACATAAAGAGGTTCACTATGAGTAATACCAAGACCCTTTCTTTGCCCAATTGTAAAATTTATTATACCATCATGTTCACCAAGTATTTTTCCATATATATCTATAATTTTACCTTTCTGTATAGATTGTGGAGCCAATTTAGCTATGGTTTCGCTATAATTTTTAGAAACAAAACATATGTCCTGGCTATCTGGTTTTTCAGAAATTAATAAATTAAAATACTTTGCTAATTTTCTTATATCGCTCTTATAAAAATTACCAAGTGGAAATCTCAAAATATCTAATTGATCCTTTGTTATAGTAAATAAAAAATAACTTTGATCTTTATTTCTATCGATCCCTGCGTATAACTTTACTCCATCATTTTGTTCTAATCTTATCGCATAATGTCCTGTAACAAGAACATCTGCACCTAAATTCTTTACAACTTGCAATAAATCACGAAACTTCACAATTTGATTGCACCTTATACAAGGTATAGGAGTCTCTCCACGCACATAAGTATTCACAAAATCTTCTATCACTTCTTTTTTAAATACTTCCTCGTAGTTCAAAACATAATGAGAAAAACCTGTATTTTCAGCTACACGCTTAGCATCGTAAATATCTTGCCTAGCGCAACACGAACCTTTTTTAACACTACTAGTATCGTCACTATATAATTGCAAAGTTATACCAATTACTTGATATCCAAGATGGTACAATAATACTGCTGCAACAGAACTATCAATACCACCAGACATTGCAACTACAACTTTAGTTTGACATGGAGGCTTACCTTTTAATAAAGGTTTAATCTCAAATTTGTTTAACACAGCCCCTCACAGACCATCATCCATTTATAACATCACATAAATAACTTATACAACTAAAAACATCGTTAGCAAGTAAAATCATAAAATATAAATATAATACAATTATAATTACAAATAAACATTTACTTATTAAAGTAAGACTTAACACAAATAAATTACATGTTAAAATTTATATACCTTATAAAACACCCATCTTTTTTATAATAAAGACTATTTAATTGAACTAACTACGAAATAGATCATCTTCACAATAAGACTAAATTTTAGAAAAACTTTACTAGATTAAGATTGATTAACAAATAAATAAAGAAAATTTCAATTATAATTAGTTATAACATAGATATAACCTTAAAATATATGTGCATAATTTTATTCACTTTGTAAAAGTTCCCTCTACAACAACTGTATCAAACAATATATCATGATATGTCTGCTTCTTTTGAGAAAAACAAGCAACTAAATACCAACAAAAAGTAAGCAGCAGCACAATCACTCCCAATATACTAAAAATTCCAACTAATAAACTTTTTTCTTGAAAAAATTCAATAAGAATAGCTATTATATTATTTAATAAATGAAGAAAAAACTGAGAAATACTCCTATCAAATGCTAAACCCAGATCTATTTTAGAGCCATCTATACTCGTAGTATATATACTCATTACCTGTTGACCTGGAGTTGCTTGTGTTTCCGAAGATATAAAATATGTAAAATAGCTACAATTTATACACATATACACTAAATATAAAATCAACGGAAAATCTTTTAACAAAGATATGACCAATAAATTTGGAATTAATAAAATTACAACATCTATTAAATATGCAAAAAAACGCCTCCTAAGGCTTGCAACTTCTGTAATAATATTCATTATTTATTTTCCAAATACTTTATTATAAAATCTGTGAGTTCATCAAAACGTTGAAAACACAATAAACCCCCATATTTATTTATCGATTGTCCATACACTATAGGCAAACAGTTTGCATTTTGCGCACATAAAACATCCGTAATACTATTACCGATAAAAAACACATTCTCTTTACTTATTGGTAATATGCATCTCTCAAGTGCAAATAATAATGGAACTGGAGACGGTTTGTTTTCGACTGTATCATACGAACCAACTATTCTTTCAAAATAAAAGTCTAGTCCAAAATAAGCCACCTCTTTACGTAAATTAGTATTTTTTTTATTACTTACTATTGCTAAATATATACTATAACTTTTTAATTTCTGCAACATCTTCCTTACCCCTTGATTCAAAGTTATATTCTGTAATAAAGCATTATCCAAATATTCTTGATATATTTGATTTGCTTTCTTCCATTGATTACCAAACAAATTAATCATATAACTCTCCCTTGACTCATAAAAACTTTTATCGAAAACTTCATTCTCGTATCCCATTGAGTCTAAAGTATGCTTAATAGCATTAAAAATATTCTCTTGAGTATTAACCAAAGTATTATCCCAATCAAATACTACTGCTAACGGGCTATTTTTCATTGTTACGTATTTTATATTAACAAGTAAAATATTTTTTATTAAATAATAAAAAAACTTTAATAAATAACATATATTAATATATAATCACTATTACCCTAATGATACTGACATGAATATACTATATAAAAAAGCTTTATAAAAATAATAACTCTCTCTAAAAACATGTATAAATTAAAATTATAAAGCATATATTATTTTCCTCATGATAAAATTTTATAAAAGCCAAAATTAATCAAATTAAATGAAATAAAACTAAAAATTAAACAAAATTGAAATGTATATAAAATGCACAATTTTCTATTTTCTAAAAAAGTTCTGATTAAACCAAATTTATATAAATAAAAACTTAAATATAAAAATACATTTCATCTCTCGTGTCCTCTTATATATAAGATAAGATATAAAAATTTTCTTAGTAAATAAACATTAAAATTAATAATTTACATCACTTAAATGAAATCTTGAAATAAACCTCAACTTATTTCTAATTCCACAATAGAGATAAAAACACACTAACAACAAGAGACTTTAAATAATAATTTAAACACACTATAAAGTTTTATTTAACTTTTATTAACCTTGAAAGATTGTAATACAAAAATTATATTGGTATTAAATAAGGAGTTTAAAATGAATACACAAGAAATTGAAAATTTAAAATTCGATGCTGAAGTAGGGAAGGTATTAAATATAGTAATTCATTCTCTCTACACTAATAAGGATATTTTTTTACGTGAGTTAATATCAAATGCATCGGACGCATGTGATAAACTACGTTATGAATCACAACTAGATTCCAGTTTTTTAAATTCAAATGATGAGTTAAAAATTACTATTAGTATTAATAAAAATAAAAATGAACTATATATAACCGATAATGGAATCGGAATGAATAAAAATGATCTAATAACTAATCTAGGCACAATTGCTAACTCTGGTACACAAAAATTCTTAGAAAGAATCAAAAACAATAAAGATTCAAGCCAAACTATAGAATTAATTGGAAAATTTGGTGTAGGTTTTTATTCAAGTTTTATGGTTGCTTCGGAGGTAATAGTTGAATCTAAAAAAGCAAGAGAAGAAGAGTCTTGGGAATGGAGATCAAAAGGAGATGGAGAATATTCAGTCAGAAAATTAAGCAATCAAGTTCCTCGTGGCACTAAAATAACCTTAATCATGCGTCCCGAAGAAATCGAATTCCTAGATAAATTTCGCATTGAAAATATAGTCACTACTTATTCAGATCATATAAATTTTCCTGTTGAATTTATAGATGAAAATAAAAAAAGCGAAAAATTAAACAGTAAGGCTGCGATTTGGACTAAACCAAAAAAAAATATTACTCAAGAAGAGTATAGTAATTTTTTCAAAAGTGTTTCACATATTGGTGGAGAACCATGGATGATATTGCATAATAAAAATGAAGGTGCAATAGAATATATAAACCTACTTTACATTCCCTCTATTAAGCCTTTTGATTTATTTCATCCGGATAGACGATGCTCTGTAAAATTACATGTAAACAAAGTGTTCATAACAGAAGATAATATACAGATTATACCACAGTATTTACGTTTTCTTAGAGGTATAGTAGATTCACCAGATTTACCACTTAATATCAGTAGAGAAATGCTGCAAAACAACCGAGTTATTGAACAAATTAGAAAATCTCTTACTAAACGAGTAATATCTGAACTTGGAAAAAAAGCAAAAGAAAATCTAGAAGAATATACAAAATTCTGGACAAATTTTGGTGCAGTTTTAAAAGAGGGTCTTTGCGAAGCTATGCCAATCGATGAAAGAGAAACACTATTATCAGTTTGTAGGTTTTATAGCACGAACGATACTAAACTAGTCAGTATCGATGATTACATAAACAAAATGAAGCCAAAACAAGAATATATTTATTATCTCACAGGAAATAATTTGGATTCGGTAAAAAATAGCCCACAACTTGAGGGATTTATAAATAAAGGATTAGAAGTTCTTCTTTTTATTGATCCAGTAGATGACTTTTGGACTAGTGTAATTCATGATTACAAAAATAAAAAATTTAAATCTGTAACTCGCGCAGATGTTGACTTAGAAGGATTCAATTCGGAAAAAGAAAACAAAAAATCTGAGTTAATCGAAGAAAAAAATGAAGAAGATGTAAATTCTATATTAGAATATTTTACTAAAATTCTGGGCAATTCAGTAAAAAGCGTAAAAATCTCCAAAAAGCTAACCGATAGTCCTGTATGTCTAGTAGTTGATGAAGGCGCAATGGACCTTAGAATGGAGCGCTTCTTACGTGAACAAAAACAATTAAACTATCGTACTCCAAAAGTACTTGAAATCAATACTAAGCATCTCATAATAAAAAAAATAATGGAATCTTATAATAAAAATAAGGAAAACCCAATACTAGAAAATATGGTTCACCTATTGTTCTATCAAGCTTGCATTGTAGAAGGCGAAGAAATGGATAATGCAAATCTATTTGCTAAAAGGTTAAATAGTTTACTCAGCATAATTACCATCTAATATCATGGAGCTTTTTAAAGTTAATTCAAACTTAAATTTTTGTAATAAAAAGATTATCTCTTTTATAAAACTAACAATACTTTCTACATCAAAAACCATAAAAATCCACTAAGTACAAAATGCAAACTTCACACCCTTTAAAATCAAAAATTTAACTAAGCCTTTATCAATTGCTTTTTTAAAAACTGTTAAGCCATTACAAATTAAAATAATAAAAATAAATATTAATTCTTCTATAAATTTTTTATAGAAACACGATTACACACTTAGCAAAGCATCTCGTGAAATTTTTATTTCAAAAATTATTAGCACCCCGTGGGTTTTAGCCCAAACCTTATTTAATATAAGATAAAACAATTTCATTAAACGAATCACTCACAACCCCCTAATTGAACTAGATTTTTATAGGGGTTTATAATACCCCCTAAACTTTTTTCTTTTAGATTATTTTTATCTATAAAAGAAATTAAATTCATCATTTTGCATTCCAATCTCGTTCAAATATTACAAAACCACGCTCAGTAAGAGGATGATCAAGTAATTGTCTAAGTACCTTTGCTGGTAAAGTAATCGAATCAACTCCAAGTTTAGCGGCTTCTATTACATGCGTTGAATCCCTCACTGATGCAACAAGAATTTTAGTATCAAAACCATAATTAGAATATATAGTACGTATATCCCTCACCATAGATAAGCCGCTACAACCTATGTCGTCAAGACGGCCAACAAAAGGAGAAACAAAACAAGCACCGACCTTAGCGGCAAGCAGTGCTTGTCCAGGAGAAAAACACAGTGTGATGTTAACAGATACTCTATGTTCTGTCCACAATTTTTTACAAGAAATTAATCCCTCATACGTAAGAGGCAATTTGACTACAACATTACCAGCAATTTTAGTTAACTTAAGACTTTCCTCAATTATATCTCTATAATTATTTGCTACAACTTCAACACTAACAGGCCCATCTATAATAGAACATATTTCACCTATTAAAATTTCATACTTATCTCTATATCCAGATTTTGCTATCAAAGAAGGATTAGTCGTTATACCACAAATAAACTCCCTTAATTCCTTAATTTCATCTAAATTAACACTATCAAGAAAAATTTCCATTATATAATATTACCCACCTCATAATCACAATATTAAATTCATACTAATTAAAATAATAATTTAATTGCACATCTATTCCCTTTCTTTTTAAGGATTTCTCATTATGAATTATACGATTAAAAATTTGGATCTGATTACTAAAAATAGTACAATCACTAGCTATAATCTTCATTATGCCACTACCAATCACAACCTTTTCCAGTTTTCTGTTCATCCTAATAACAACTATACCAGGTAATAAATAAATTAAATGAGAAGAATGATTAACCAAAACTACAAATTCTCCCTCAAGCCCATTTGCTGAAAGAGAAATCACTTTATCAAACAAAATCTGATTATTTGGAGAAATAAACTGTACTTGAAAAGTATTCATAAAAATTTTACCTTTAATCATATAAAATTTAATCCTTAATTTTTTTCTTCATTAACTCAGCTTTTTGGATCGTTTCATTTATATTTCCTACCATATAAAAAGCATCTTCCGGTAAATGATCATAATTACCCTTAACAATTCCTTTAAAGCCAGAAATAGTATCAGAAAGTGAAACAAATCTACCAGGTATACCTGTAAATATCTCTGCAACATGAAATGGTTGAGAAAGAAATTTTTGAATTTTACGAGCTCTATTAACAATTATTTTATCTTCATCAGATAACTCGTCCATACCAAGTATTGCGATAATATCTTGTAAAGATTTATAGGTCTGCAATATACGTTTCACCTCAGAAGCAATCTCATAATGATCTTCACCAACAATTTCAATAGACAAAGACTGAGAAGTTGAATCAAGAGGATCAACAGCAGGATATATACCAACTTCAGCTATTTGCCTAGATAAAACTGTAACCGCATCAAGGTGAGAAAACGTAGCAACAGGAGCTGGATCAGTTAAATCATCTGCAGGAACATACATAGCCTGTACGGAAGTAATAGAACCACCAGAAATAGTTGAAGCTATCCTCTCCTGCATCGCACCCATATCAGTTGCAAGAGTTGGCTGATAACCAACAGCTGAAGGTATTCTCCCAAGCAAAGCAGAAATCTCAGAACCAGCCTGAGTGAAACGAAAAATATTATCAATAAAAAATAGAACATCCTGATTTTCATGATCACGGAAATATTCCGCCATAGTTAGAGCAGTTAAAGCAACTCTAGCCCTTGCTCCCGGAGGCTCATTCATTTGACCATAAACTAAAACAGCTTGAGACTTTTCATACTCGTTTATATTTATCACATTAGAAGTGATCATTTCATAATAAAGATCGTTACCTTCACGTATTCTCTCTCCTACTCCAGCAAATACAGAAAATCCCTTGTGAACTTTTGCTATATTATTTATTAACTCCATTATTAAAACTGTTTTACCAACTCCAGCTCCACCAAATAAACCAATTTTTCCTCCTTTAAGATAAGGTGCAAGAAGATCTATAACTTTTATTCCAGTAACTAAAATTTCCTCATGTATCATTTGTTCAGTAAAACTTGGAGGGATTCTATATATAGATTTTAAATCACATTTTTCTTTTAAAGGTCCACGCCCATCTATAAGTTCTCCAGTAACATTAAAAATTCTACCTAGAATTGAACGTCCAACTGGAACTGATATAGGTGTACCAATATCAATAAACTTATCATCCCTTGACACACCATCAGTACTACCCATAGCAATACAACGAACTATATTGTCACCTACGTGCTGTGAAACTTCTAGAACCAATTTTTTATCTTTATATTTTAATTCGCTTACTAAAGCATTTAATATTTTAGGTAGCAACTTATTGTCAAATCTTAAATCAATAATCGCTTGAGTTACTCTAACTACTTTGCCTATATTCATTTTTTAATATTTCGTTAAATACTCTCTAATCATAGAGCCTGAAAACTCTTTAAAAGATCTTATCTTATTAATAAAGATCTTGCAAATAATAAAATATTTACTAATTACGCTTTATTATAAAAAGTGCAAATGCATTTAAAAGCCATGTAATGATAAACAATACTAAACCAAGTGCATAAGCAGCAAGTGTCTGCACACTATTAAAATCTTGATCACCTGTAAGTAAAGTGGTAATTTGTACAGTAATAGTAGTAACTGAATTTAAAGGATTAAAAGTTAAATTTGAATTAATACCAACAGCCATAAGCACAATCATCGTTTCTCCTATAACTCTCGAAACTGATAATAAAATTGCACTTAAAATTGTTGGCATTGCATAAGGTATTATTATATGCCATATAGTTTCTGCTGAAGTAGCTCCTAATGCCATAAAACCATAACGCAGACTTTTTGGAACAGATCTGATTGCATCTTCTAATAAAGAAATAATAGAGGGGAGAATCATTATTCCTATCGATAAACCAGCGATTAAAGCACTTTCTGAATGTATATTCAAACCGAAAAAATTCGCCATTTCTTTTATGAAAGAAGATAAAAATACAACTGAAAAATATCCATATACAACCGTAGGAATAGCAGATAAAATCTGCAAAATTGTATTAATAATATAACGTATTCTACTACTTGCATATTCGCTAACATACAATGCAGAAAATAAACCTAATGGAATAGCGATTAGCATTGCTATTATAGTTATAATTAATGTACCAACCAAAAGTGGAATTATACCAAAACATCCAATTTTCTCTCCATCAATAGTTACTACATTATAATTCCACTTTAAACAAAACAAAAATTCTGAAATTGCTACTTTTTTAAAAAAATCAATGGATTGAATAAGAATAAATAGCATTATAAATAAAGTTATAAAAAATGATATCACTAGAGCAATAAATAGTAAAAAATTAATCATCTTATTTCTTATATTTTTGCGTATGAAAGCAAATACAAAAAAAAATAATGCTATGTAAATATAAACCATAAAATAATTGTTGTAGAACAATAATAACCAAGTTAGTATTATCCACACACAACTGAGATATAAATAAGATTTTACCTTATTCACTCTTTTAAAAGGAAATAAAAGAATTAATAGTATGGATATAAAAAAGACTATTACCAAAGAATTCATCTACCGAATCCTAATTTTTAAGAAAATATAAATATAAAAATATCGAAATAAAATAATAGAACCATTATTTGACAATAAAGTAAAATAAATTAAAATAACTAATTGTAGTTGCAAAAACAATGAAAAGAACTTTTCAACCAAAAAATTTAATAAGAAAACGTAGACATGGTTTTCGTTTACGCTCCTCAACAAGAGCTGGAAGAAAAATTCTTAACAGACGTCGCTTGCTAGGATGTAAAAAACTGTGTGCGTAGTTAAATTACTAAGCATAAAAAAAAAAGAGTTTTCGTTTGCTTTTAAAAGAAAACTTCTACATAAAAATCTCTTTTGCCGAGGTGTGTATGTGTCACTTTATGCTATAAAAGAAGAAGAACCGAAAAAGTATATTCACAACACTATTAGGTTTGGTTTAGTTATTAGTAAGAAAACTGCAAAAGCAGTAAAAAGGAATAAAATTAAAAGACAACTAAGATCGATTATTAGATTAAGCCTAAACGTAAAAAACATAGGATACTATTATATAGTATCAACTTATAAAAATGTTACACAAGCAAATTATAAAAGTTTACAAAAAGACCTAGCTATTTGTTTCAAACAAATAGATAATAATTTTTAATTTGTTTATAAATTTCTATAAAACAAAATAGAAAAAACACATAAATAAATTAAAGAGTTAACAAAACAAATATTATAAAACTACAGACAAAATATAACACATAAATATGTATATTATAAATACAAATTAGCTCCTTCACCATAAAACGAACTAAAAATAAAAATTTTCGACCTCTTTCTCTTCTGATAAATAGAAATAAAACAACAACTACTCTGTCATAAAATAGAGAACAATACAATCCCAACAAAAGACTTTTATAAACTTGGCAGCGACCTACTCTCCCTTTGCAAGTACCATCAGCGCTAAAAAGTTTCACTTCCGAGTTCGAAATGTGATCGGGTGTTTCATTTTTGCTATAGCCACCAAGCTAATAAAAATCTCTAAACATTAATATTGAACACTGCATATACACACATATAAAGTAAATAAATCAATCAGGTTATTAGTACTAGTTAGCTTCACATGTTACCATGCTTCCACACCTAGCCTATCAACGTGGTAGTCTCCCACGACCTTAATTGGGAAATCTTTTTGAAGAGGGTTTCTCGCTTATATGCTTTCAGCAATTATCCCTTCTATACATAGCTACCCAGCAATGCTACTGGCATAACAACTGGTACACCAGAGGTATATCCATCTCGGTCCTCTCGTACTAGAGTCAGATCTTCTCAAATTTCCTTCACCCACGGCAGATAGAAACCGAACTGTCTCACGACGTTCTAAACCCAACTCACGTATCACTTTAATCGGCGAACAGCCGAACCCTTGGGACCTTCTCCAGCCCCAGGATGTGATGAGTCGACATCGAGGTGCCAAACGGTGTCGTCGATATGAACTCTCGAACACCATCAGCCTGTTATCCCCGGCGTACCTTTTATCCGTTGAGCGATGACCATTCCATACAGAATCACCGGATCACTATGACCGACTTTCGTCCCTGCTCGGCCTGTCAGCCTCGCAGTCAAGCAAGCTTATGCCATTATACTATCAAGCTGATTTCCGACCAGCCCTAGCTTACCTTCGCACGCCTCCGTTACATTTTAGGAGGCGACCGCCCCAGTCAAACTACCCACCATGCAATGTCCTAGTCTCAGATAATGAAACATAGTTAGATACCGAAAATACAAAAGGTGGTATCTCAAGGTCAACTCCATCATAACTAGCGTCATAACTTCAAAGTCTCCCACCTATCCTGCATATTGTATTTTCAATAACAATGCAAAGTTATAGTAAAGGTGCACGGGGTCTCTTCGTCTAACCGCGGGTACCCCGCATCTGCACGGGGAATTCAATTTCGCTGAATTGATGTTGGAGACAGTGGAGAAATCGTTACGCCATTCGTGCGGGTCGGAACTTACCCGACAAGGAATTTCGCTACCTTAGGACCGTCAGTGTTACGGCCGCCGTTTACTGGGGCTTCAATTTGGAGCTTACACCCCTCCTATTAACCTTCCAGCACCGGGCAGGCGTCAGACCCTATACTTCCACTTACGTGTTTGCAGAGTCCTGTGTTTTTAGTAAACAGTCGCTACTCCCTATTCTGTGCCACCTACTAATAGTTACCTAAAAGTAGGCTACCCTTCTCCCAAAGTTACGGGTATAATTTGCCGAGTTCCTTCAACATCATTCTCTCAACACCTTAGTATACTCTACCTATCCACCAGTGTCGGTTTACGGTACGGCCTCATAAAATATAAGTGCTATTTCCTGGAGTTTTTTTTAAGCATAAATCAATCCAATCAGACTTATACAAATACAAAACCCGTCACACTTAAGAGGTTCAGGAATATTAACCTGATTGCCATCGACTACCCCTTTACGGACTCGCCTTAGGAGCCGACTAACCCTACGCAGATTAACTTTACGTAGGAATCCTTAGACTTTCGGTGAGAGTGTTTTTCACACTCTTTTACGCTACTCATGTCAGCATTCTCACTTCTGATATCTCCAATAGCTTTCACAAGCTACCTTCGCAGACTTACAGAACGCTCCGCTACCGCACTTAAAATCGTAATTTATTAAATAATAAGCGCCCACATCTTCGGCATACAGCTTTAGCCCCGGTACATTTTCGGCGCAGAAAAACTTATTTAGACAAGTGAGCTGTTACGCTTTCTTTAAAGGATGGCTGCTTCCAAGCCAACCTCCTAGCTGTAATGGTTTTTCTACTTCCTTCCCCACTTAGCTGCAATTTTGGGACCTTAGATGGTGATCTGGGTTGTTTCCCTCTTCACTACGGACTTAGCACCCATAGTGTGTCTGCTGTACAATTAATTGTTGGTATTCGGAGTTTAGTTAGATTTGGTAAGATTGCGAATCCCCCTAGTCTATCTAGTGCTCTACCCCCAACAATATACATACAACGCTCTACCTAAATAGATTTCGCGGAGAACCAGCTATTTCCAAGTTTGATTGGCCTTTCACCCCTAATCACAACTCATCCAATAATGTTGCAACATTAACTAGTTCGATCCTCCAGTATGTTTTACCACACCTTCAATCTGGTCATGACTAGATCACTTGGTTTCGGGTCTAATCCATAAAACTAACGCCCTATTCAGACTCGCTTTCGCTACGCCTACACCTAACGGCTTAAGCTTGCTTTATAGATTAACTCGCTGACCCATTATGCAAAAGGTACGCTGTTACTCAATGTAATCCAACCGTAAGATTACTCTAACGACAAAAAACATAGAGCTCCAACTGTTTGTAAGCACTTGATTTCAGATTCTATTTCACTCCCCTCCCGGGGTTCTTTTCACCTTTCCCTCACGGTACTTGTTCACTATCGGTCATTAAGGAGTATTTAGGCTTAGAGGATGGTCCCCCCAAATTCAAGCAGGATTCCACGTGTCCCACTCTACTCAAAGATTTAAAAACTTTCTACTTATACAGGACTATCACCTTCTATGGTTACTCTTTCCAGAATATTCTAATTCTTATTCCTAAATCATTAGCCTTTTCCGCTTTCGCTCGTCACTACTAACGGAATCTCAATTGATTTCTTTTCCTTTAGTTACTTAGATATTTCAATTCACTAAGTTTGCTTTACATATTTATTCAATATGTAACAACTAGTTTAACTAGCTAGGTTTCCCCATTCGGAAATCTGCGGATCAAAACCTGTTGACAATTCCCCACAGCTTATCGCAGCCTGCCACGTCCTTCATCGCCTCTTAATGCCAAGGCATCCATCAAATGCTCTTAATAATTTATTCACTCATATACGTAGAATATATGCAGAGTTAAATATTATTGAAATTAAATTGAGATCAATAAATCTCTACCATAAAACTTTTCAAACATCTAAAATAAAATCACTCTCTACATGCTAAAAGCTGACAAACAATATGTCAATGTCTTTTTTATATAAAATTCGCATAATTAATAGCAATTAAATTAAATAAATGCTTAATATACCAAATAAAAAAGTCATTTTGTAGAGTAAGGATTATTGCACAAAATAACAAAAACCTTTAATAGCTCTACACTATATTAAAATAAATTATTTAATCAATTTTTTGTCTATAGAACAAATATACTACTTACAAATATAATAAAATTTATATAAAAATTGCTTTTAAAACTAGTATGTTTAAACTACAGTAAAGTATCAACAAAATATAAAACACAACCTTGTCATAGAAGTCGTTATGAATTTTATCTGCAAATTAATTAACAAATATTAAAATTAAACAATTTATTACAAAGTAGCATGACCATTTCTACAAAAAATAATATCGTTTTTAAAAAATCTAACTGCTAAACACTAATACCGAAATCGGTTTATATCATTTCTATAAAGGTCATTATCAGATATAAAACTGAGATTTTAGCTTATTAGTAGTATATTTTACTCTAATTTATTAAAAATCTAGTACAACTCCATTGAAAAATATTACCTCTTGTAACCGGAAACATGACAAAACACATAGCTACATAAAAACATTTAAAACTAGATAATAATCACGAAGAATGTAAAATAAAATAAAGAAAAATGATAAACCCAATATCAATTGCAAGATTACCTAAAAATTCTATAAAACAATATTTTAATTATACTTATGAATTTTGTTGAACATTTGTTAATCTCTAAACAATATAGAGGACACAAACTTGTACATGTGGTAATTATAAAAATCTTTAACGATAACTCTATATTTCTATGCTCAAAGACTTGATCTTAGCTGCGGAACTGGAAATATGTAATAAATTTCTTTAAAACTGGTAATATTACAGGAATTGACATTTCAAATAAAATGTTAAATATTGCCAGAAAATACTTTATAAAAAGTAAACCTGTTTACAATGAATTAATAAACATGGAAATGACAGATTTTCTTAAACAGAAAAGAAATCATTTGTATGATATCACTTTTACTGAGGTGTTACATCATCTATGTAACTTCCGAATAGAATTAGAACTAGCAAAATCTATTAATATAAAAGAAACAATAATACGCTTATTAAGAAAAAACAAAAACGATGGCAATAATAAATTTATAAATAAAGAATACTTTTGTCACTCAGAAAGTTATATTCAACAAATTGCAAAAAATAAATATGCAAATAATTTATATATGAGTTATTGTAAAATATATGAAAGTCAAATTAATGGTATTCTATACGAACTACACCTATAAAAAAATCAAGAAGTCAATCTTAAAATCATTACTACTTAATGGAGTAGAATAAGAGGAATTTTATATGATAAATATCATTATTAATCACAAAAAAAACAGTAATCTAACTAGTTTTGGAAAAGCAATTCTCTCAGATAGATATTTAATAGAAAATGAAAGTTATCAAGATCTTTTTATGCGCATTTCTAATTATTATTCTGATAATAAAGAACATGCACAACGCCTTTATGATTATATGAGCAACTTATGGTTTATGCCTTCAACACCAATACTTAGCAACGGTGGTACTAAAAGAGGATTACCTATTTCTTGTTTCCTTAATGAAACTGAAGATAGTTTACATGGAATAGTTGATTTATGGAATGAAAACGTTTGGCTTGCTGCACGTGGAGGCGGAATAGGTAGTTATTGGGGAAATCTACGTTCAATTGGTGAAAGTGTAAAATGTAGTGGTAAAACATCTGGAATCATACCATTTATTGTAGTACAAAATGCATTAACACTTGCAATTAGCCAGGGATCTTTAAGGAGAGGAAGCTCAGCAGTCTACCTTCCAGTATCACACCCAGAAATAGAAGAATTTCTCGATATACGTAAACCAACAGGAGGAGATCCAAATCGTAAAGCACTAAATATACATCATGCAGTAATAGTAAATGACAAATTTATGCAGGCTGTTGAGAATGGTCAAAAATGGAATTTGATCAGTCCATATAATAATAAAATTATTTCAACTGTTAAAGCGCGTGATATATGGATAAAAATATTAACAACAAGAGTTGAAACTGGAGAACCTTACATTATTTTCCTTGATACGATCAATAACAATAAACCAGAACCTTACAAAAAACTAGATTTAAAAATAAAAATGTCAAATCTATGTAGTGAAATTACTTTAACTACAGGTTACGATCATTTAAATAAATCTCGCACTGCAGTGTGCTGTCTTTCATCTGTAAATCTTGAATACTATGAAATATGGAAAAATAATAAACTTTTCATAGAAGATATAATGCGATTTCTTGATAATGTATTAGAAGATTTTATAAAAAAAGCACCAATTGAAATACAACGAGCAAAATATTCTGCAACAAGAGAGCGCAGTATTGGTCTTGGCGTTATGGGTTTTCATTCATTTTTGCAAAGTAAAATGGTTCCATTTGAGTCAATAGCAGCACAACAATGGAATAAAAAGATATTTAGATATTTACGCAAACAAGCAGATATTGCTTCTAAAAAATTAGCAGAAGAAAGAGGGGCCTGTCTTGATGCCAAGGAAATTAACTTAATGGAAAGATTCACCCATAAGCTCGCTATCGCTCCCACTGCATCGATCTCAATTATTGCAGGTAATACCTCACCAGGAATAGAACCATATGCAGCAAATGTATTTACACAAAAAACATTAACAGGCTCATTTGTGGTACGGAACAAATTTTTACAAAAGCTATTAGCAAAAAAAAATCAAGATACTGATAAAATATGGTCCTCAATTTCAACAAATGAAGGCTCCGTACAACATTTAGATTTCTTTAGCGAATACGAAAAATCAATATTTAAAACAGCTTATGAACTTGATCAAAGATGGATTATAGAACATGCAAGTGATAGAATGCCTTATATTTGCCAATCTCAATCAGTAAATTTATTTCTACCTGCTAATATACATAAACGTCATTTGCACAGAATACATATGCTTGCTTGGAAAAAGGGTTTAAAAAGTCTATATTATTGTAGATCACAATCAATGCAAAGAGCTGATAAAGTTTCACACAACATACTAAAAAAAAATAAAATACAAAAAAAAGTAGATATTAATTATGATGAGTGTTTATCATGTCAGTAAAAATATATAAAAATCACTATGAATTTTCAAAATCTATTCCAAAAAATAAATGTATAATGTGCCTAGATATGGGGATGAAACGAATAGGTATAGCATTTAGTGACAAGACACAACTTATAGCTACAGCTCATAACGTATACCATAGAAAAAATATAAACAAAGATCTTGGATATTTAAATAGGATTCTAAAGGAGAATAAAGCTGGATCAATGGTAATAGGATTACCATTTGAAATAGAGAAACAAAAAAGTGAATGGAGTGAAACAATAATTCATTTTGCAAATAAATTAATAAAAAAATGCAAAATAAATATTTATTTTCAGGATGAAAGTTTATCGACATCTATCGCTATTCACGCATTAAAAACTACTGGAATATCAATAAAAAAATCAAAAAAAATAAATGATAAAATTGCTGCATGCATTATTTTACAACGAACATTAGATAAAATAAACAATAGTAAAAATTTTTTTACAAATCTTCTCTAAAAGTCTAACGAAAATTTCGTATACAAATGTTAACTTAAAAACCAATAAATTAAACTCTCTTTTATCATTTCCTTAGTAAACTAAAATCAAAGATGCATCTATAAATCCCTTATTTAAAAGTTTTACATTTATAATTAAAACTTAATATCTTTTTAAGTGTTTTAACGAAGTAGGGTAAAGTCTTTAACTTCATACAAAAAAAATTTTAAATACAAAATTCTACTCTACTAATATATTATATAATAAATACACAGTCATTAATTATTTTAAAACCCTTAATCTTAATTAAGATTAAGCACAATCAAAATAAAACCAAGAAATTAAAGCATAATTATTATTTCTCATCAACTTTCTTTTTTTACTCCTCTATCTCCGCATCTTTTCATCTATAAATCTTCTTCTTAATGCAAACCACTCACAAAGCGCCCCCCGATATATAATATAATCAACAAAATTATATCAAAAAATACAATTTCTCGTCGACTTGTGCTACTTTTAGCATAACAAAACTAAAAACGACAAATTATCCTAAGTTTTTAGAATGATTTAATTACTATCTAATTCCAAGACAAAAACTTACATTCTTTGCCGTAGAAAAGATTCACAATATTCCTGTGATGCTTTAAAAAAAGCAATACTGCTACAATTAAAAGAAAAAGAAACAAATCTTTTTGAAAAAATAGAGATACTATAACAGTTATAAAAATAGCTGTTAAAGAAGCAAGAGAAAAATACCGAAAAATAAAAAATATTAACAACCAAACAAATATAAAAATTAATGTCATATCAATATTAAGTGCCATTAAAACTCCTAAAGTTGTTGCAACTCCCTTCCCTCCGTTAAATTTTAACCATATTGGAAACATATGCCCTATAATCGCTAATACAGCAGATATAAAATAATGACAAATACTATAAAACAATTGTTGTACTAAACAAACTGCAATAAACCCTTTAAAGGAATCTAAAAATAATGCTAAAATAACAAGTTTTCTATCTCTGATTGTTCTTGCAACATTTGCAACGCCAATATTTCCGGAACCCATCTCTCTCAAATCTATCCCCTTTATCTTTGCAATAATTAAACTGAATGGTATCGAGCCGAGTAGGTACGATAATACAAAAATCATATATTTCTCCATTGCATTTATTTCTAACTAATCTTATCATTTTTCAATCTATTAAGATAACATTGAATTTCATCGTTAATCCTACTACTAAATAGTATCAGTATTACCATATTAATAAGAGCCAAACAAGAAAATAAGGTTCCACCAATATTAGCAATAGCCATTATATCCTTAGAAAGACCCGAAAAAAATGCTACAATTACCACTGCAATGCGATATATAACTATACTCCTTGCACCAAATAAATATAACCATCCCATTTCACAACAATATACAAAAGAAATCACTGAAGAAAATGCAAACAAAGGTGCAGCTACGGTCAAAAGTACTGGAAACCAAGAAGACACCGTTTCAAATGCCTTTTGAGTAATCAATACTCCTTCACCAAAACAAGCAGTTTGATATACTCCTGTTATAACTATCGTAATTCCTGTCAAGCAGCAAATTAACATAGTATCAAAACATGGCTCTATCATTGCAACTAATCCAGTTCTAACTGGTTCTTCATCTTTAGCCACTGCATGTGTAATAGAGGCAGAACCAACACCCGCTTCACTAGCAAAAATTGCTCTCTGGATTCCAACAACAAATGCTCCAACAACTCCTCCACCAACGGCGTTAAAATCTATCATATTAGAAAATAATATTTTAAATGTATTAACAAAATTATTAATATTGAACACAATTATAACAATACAACTAAATATATATATAAGCGACATAATAGGTACTAGTGCAGAAGATATTCTAGCTATTCTTTTAATTCCACCTATAATCACTAAAGCAAGCAACGTAGAAACTATAGAAGAAAGAAACCATGGATGACAATCCATCCAATTTGAATAACCAGATAATATTGAAACCATTTGATTAGTTTGAAATGCTACACTCCCACCAAGACCTGATAAAACAAAAAACACTGCATACACAGCGGCTAATATAATGCCAAGTCTTTTAAATCCAAACTCTTCAAGTCCATTTCTTATATATTGGAAAGGACCACTAAATAATCGTTCCTGATCTTCTGTTCTATGTCTAAACGCTAAAGTTACTTCAGCAAATTTCGCCGACATACCAAAAAATCCTGTAATCATCATCCATGGTATTGCACCAGGACCCCCCATTGAAACAGCGATTGCAACACCAGCAACAGTTCCAAGGCCCACTGTACTTGAGAGCGCAGTTATGAATGCTTGAAAATGCGTAATATGACCATCATGATGATTTGTATCATATTTTCCACATAAAACAGCAAATGCATGTTTGAGCATTCTTATATTAAGAAACTTAAAACGTAATGTTAAAAATATATAACCAAAAGCCACTAATAAAATTACAAATGGCACATGGAAAATTTTAAAAAATAATACTTCATTTACAAAATTATTTATTATACTCAATATAATATCGTAATTTTTATACGAATCTGATGAAATAGCATATACATCATCAACACTAAACAATAAACATAACGATACTACAACACATAACAATTTATAAATCATGATTAATACCTCTTGAACGACGACAAAATTTATCACATTTAAAACTTCCTTCTTTACAAAGCACTACCAATATAACACCTGAAATCGTAAAATGTAAATAAACCTGTTACCTAAATAAAAAATTCATTTTGTAATTTTAAAAATTGATTTACAAAATAAAAATAAAAATACCAATGAATTTAAATTCAAACGCATAACACTCTCTATAGGAATATAAAAAAATAATACATACGTAACAGTCCCCATAGTGAACAAATGATAAATTACATCGCTAAAATGCAAAATAAATTGACCTACTAAACTAGAACAAAATACAAATCCTAACTTTATAAATCTTCCTAAAACACAGCTTCAACACTACTCCAATTTTTAATTGAACCTCACTTATCTTCAATAGATAGAGCAGTTTCAAATACAGCAAAATTTAATGCCACATTAATAATAATCAAATAAATACTATATAACTTTTTAGTTTTATTACGAATTTTGTACTTAGCACATATGAATAAACTTAGCTATTATTACTTATTTTGAATAAATAATCATAAATTCCCAACAAAATTATATAAACAATTCACAAAACTTTCATGCTACCCCACGACTTATAACTTTTTATAATTTAAAATTATATAAATTCTTTCTTAGATCATTTTACAATAAAACAAATAAACAAAATTTGCTAAAAGCTAATAGTAAATATAGTCACTAAACTAAAACAAATTAATAAAATTTCTTTAAAAATTTCACATTTTATAAAGTTTTATTTAACTATGAACTTTATAAGTATAGTATATATACTGCCCAATACTTACTGGAATGGTTAATACATATAACATACCGAGAACCGGTAAAGTGATCCAAGGTTTACTTACAAAAAGTACAATGAATACTCCAAAAAATGATACAAATATATAAGATAAACTCCTAGGAATATAGATATACTTTGCAGAAAAAGTCGGAATATGACTAACTGAAAAAAAAGAAATAACTAAAAAATAACAAGCTATATTTCTTATATTAAAAAATTGCTCCATAAAAAACAGATACTCACTCTCATTAGATTGAAACGTAATAATTATAGGGAGTAAAGAAAGTAAAGCGCATATTGGTGCTGGAACACCGGAAAAGAAAAATTTCTTCCAATCGAGTTGCTTTACATTTAGCAATACGTTAAATCTTGCAAGCCTTATTGAAATACAAATAACATATATCATTACTAATATCCACCCTATAACTTTAATTTCCTTTAATTTCCAAAAATATAAAAGAAATGCAGGTGCAGTACCAAAATTCAAAAAATCTGCAAAAGAATCAAGCTGTGCTCCAAAATCACTAGTCAATTTTAAAATCCTAGCTATTCTACCATCCATTCCATCTATTATTGCCGCAATAATAATAAAAATTACTGCAAATTCCCATTGCTCATTAAATGTAAACTTAAGCGAGGTAAGACCAGAACATAAACCCAATAAGGTTATAAAACTCGGAAATAATTTAGCAATAGGTAAAAACCCATTGTTGTTTCCATTATTATTACTCATATAATACTGAAAGTATATTCTTTAACGCTTTTTTCCTTACTCAAATCTGCTATAATTGTTTCACCTCCAACAACGGTCTGTCCCTTAGAAACTCTTATTTCTATATTAATTGGGACATAAATATTTACCCTACTACCAAACCTTATAATTCCAAATCTTTCACCAGCCTTTACGCATTGAGATACACTTAAATTACAAACAACGCGACGTGCAATTAGTCCAGCTATCTGTTCCACAATAACCTTCTTTCCATTTTCACACTCAACAACAACAACTTGCTTTTCATTTTCACTAATAGATTTATTACTTATTGCAGATATAAATCTGCCTTTTTTATAATGCATCTCTTTCACTATACCAGATATTGGTATGCGATTTACATGTACGTTTAAAATATTCAAAAATATACTGATAAGTATAAACTTTTCTTCTTTTTCGCTCTCTTCTAATGAAGAATAACTTACTTCTTCAATCTTTGAAATCACACCGTCTGCAGGACTTAATATAAAATCCTTATCACACGGAACAACTCTTACAGGATCGCGAAAAAAATAAATACATAATAACATTGGGAAAAAACACATAACACCAAAAGTCCATGATATAGAAAATGCCGTACATGTTACTACAAAAAAAAACACTATAAATAAATAACCTTCCTTATTTACCATAATTCTAAAATTTATCACTTGTATTACGATAACTTACCATTTATCAATATTTATGGAAAGTTTTTATTTACATATCAATACAAGGCTTTTCTATTTAAAATGTAAAAATAAAATTAACTAATAATTCATCATACTCATTCCATCAATCTTAATCTTATAAAGACAAAATAAACAAAAAGATAATAATGTGAAATAATTTCTTAAAATAATTCTTAAATGCATCATTACATGGAAAATATTATATAAAATCAGTAACTTAACATCGCAATTAACCCACAATTTATATATCTAAATATTAGAAGCAAATTCTTATGTTGATAACAGAGGAGTTTTAATATGAAAAAAATACCACACCCCAATAATAATTAAATCAATTTAATGTCTTACATGCATTAACAATACTATTACATCCGATTTCTAATTTTCTCTGAGAGGAGGCATAAGAAACTCTAATAAAATTTTCAAGCCCAAACATCACTCCTGGAACTACAGCAACTAAATAATCTTCTAATAAATATTCCGTAAAATCTAAATCATTATTTATCACTTTACCACTTTTTGTACTCCTACCTAATAAACCTTCACATGAAAATAATAAATAAAATGTTCCTTGCGGAGTAAATACTGATAATCCTGGAGCTAAACTTAGTTTTTCTATTACAAAATCCCTGCGATCCTTAAAAATTTTTGTTCTTTCTTTTAAAAAATTATGACTGCCATTTAAAGCTTCAACTGCCGCTGCCTGTGCTATAGAATTCGGATTAGAAGTACTCTGAGACTGAATCATAGAAATAGCTCTTATTATATCACTTTCACCAGCAATATAACCTATTCTCCAACCAGTCATCGCATAAGCCTTCGATATCCCGTTAACTATAAAAACTCTTTTATGAAGTCTAGGTTCAACCTGAGCAATAGTAAAAAATCTACTATCATATAATATAAATTCATAAATATCATCTGTAATAACATTTATACTGGGATATTCAAGCAATACTTGAGCTATTTTACTCAACTCATCATACGTATAAACAATTCCTGCTGGATTATTCGGCGAATTAATAATTAACCACTTAGTTTTTTTAGTTATTTTATTTCTTAGTAATTCCGGGGTTAACTTAAAGTCCTGCTTACACTTTATTACAATAGGTAATCCACCAAAAAGACTTACCATATCAAAATACGAAGCCCAATAAGGAGCTGGGATTATAACTTCATCCCCAGGATTAATTGTCGCCATAAATAAATTAAATAACACCTGTTTAGCACCATTACCAACGCAAATCTGATCAAGCGCATACTCAAGATTATTATCTCTTTTTAACTTATCAATTATTGCCTCTTTAAGTTCACGTGTTCCATCAACAGCAGTATATTTAGTTTTACCATCATTTATTGCCTGAATAGCTGCCTTTTTTATATGATTTGGAGTATCAAAATCAGGTTCCCCTGCAGATAAAATACAAATATTTTTCCCCATAGCTCTCATATTATTCGCCTTATCTGTTATGGTAATTGTAGGTGATGGCTTTATTAAAGAAATCCTATCCGCAACTAGCATACAATCTTATCAAAATAAAATTAAAATTTTAAACCTAATATAATAAAAGTTTAAATTCTATTAAGAAAATAGAAAATAAATTCACGGAATGATCACACCTCTACTATTCTTAATACCTCCAAAATTTTACCCTGAAAATAAATTGTAAAATTAATATTGCATTCTTAACTCTATAAAAATCTACAAAATTAATTAACTAAATTCCAAATTATAATGTGTTTATTAATTATTATACAAACAAAAATTTAAATAACGACAAAATCATAACCTATTAATAAGTTTTCTTAATAAAATTAAAATATATTGAAACTTATTACTTCAGTAATACACATATCACCATTTTTATATCTATTCATAATTTTATCTTAGCAAAATTATTTACTTTCTTGATAAGCTTGATAAAACTTAAATCAATTGATTTTTATAATAAATATTTCTGCTGAAATGTTACTGCTAAAACTTACACGTCTCTCTTTTTTTTTTAAAAAAGTTCTACCTTGGCTTTGCACTGCATGTTTTACATTCTTTCTAATTGGAATATTTTTATCTTTATTTTCTTCACCGGAAGATTATAAACAAGGAGAAATTGTAAAAATTATGTACCTTCATGTACCCTCTGCATGGCTTTCTCTTGGAATATATTTATTAATTGCAATACTCAGTTTTATCTTTTTAATTTGGGACAATAGCATTGCTAGTATTTTAGCTCGTGCAGCCGCTTCAGCAGGAATAATTTTTTCTATAATGTGCTTGATTACAGGTTGCATCTGGGGGAAAGGAACCTGGGGAACTTGGTGGGTTTGGGATGCGAGACTCACTTCAACGTTAATTTTGTTCTTCTTATATATTGGATACTTTTCACTATGGAGTACTTTTGATAATGAAGAAAGAGCAAAAAAATCAGCGGCAATATTTGCAATATTTAGTGCTATAAATATTCCAATAGTAAAATTTTCTGTAAATCTATGGACCACTCTCCATCAACCAGCAAGTATTCTTAAAAACGGTAAGATAGCAATAGAAAGTTCTCTACTATTACCGCTAATCATAATGTTTATATTTTACATTATATTATTTTTAATAATATGGATATATCATTCACTTCATCTAATTAACCTGTATAAAATAAAAAGAAAAATTAATATAAAATATTAAAGATAATAGTTCAATCATATTATATCAATAGAGTCAATAAACAACTCTTCTCTCTATTTATATTAGAACTTAATATATTAAAACTTTTTATTTTTATAAAAAACATCAAATAATTTTCAAAATCTTTCAATTAAAAAATCCCACCCAGTATTTTTATTCACTAATTTTATCCATCAAATTTCTAATTTGAGAATTTTTTAATTTTCTAAATTTTTCAAAATCAAAATACTCTAAATAAAAATTACTTTCTATTTATAATGCTATACATTGTACTACTTCTACATAGCTATAAATATAACAAAACCCTTATAAGAAAAAAAAAGAAAACTAATTATTTAATAACCAATCAAAATAAAACCTCACCCTGCTTTTAGAATTAAAACCATTTACTTTTAAAATAGAACCTTTTTAAAACAAAATTCTTATTAAAAATATACATACGTTCAGTAACAGGGGAGGTCAATATAAAACTTCGCAAAATATTTTACTCGAAATCCACAAAATTCTAATGAACAATTAAAAGTAAAATTTTTATATTTAAAAAATTGATATATACTTTATTACTAGAATAATCTTTCTTAAGATGCAAGATCTCAAAATATTAAAAAATCTAAAAATTAAAACAATAGAAGCTGAAAAAGGAGGAGGCTCTGACAAAATCAAGAAACAACATGCAAAAGGAAAACTAACCGCCAGAGAAAGATTAAATATACTCCTAGATGAAAATTCATTTGAAGAATACGATAAATTTATGAGACACCATGCTACTAATTTTGGCATGCAAAATACCAATTTTCTAGGTGATGGAGTCATAACTGGACATGGCACTATTTATGGTAGAAAAGTTTTTGTTTATTCTCAAGATTTTACTGTTTTTGGTGGATCACTTGGTGCATCACACGCAAAAAAAATATGTAAAATTATGGATATGGCAATCAATACGAGAACTCCAATTATAGGATTAAATGACTCTGGTGGAGCAAGAATTCAAGAAGGAGTAGATTCCCTTGCTGGCTATGGAGAAATCTTTCAAAGAAATGTAAACGCATCAGGCGTTATACCACAAATTTCTCTAATCATGGGTCCATGCGCAGGTGGTGCCGTTTATTCTCCAGCATTAACTGATTTTATCTTCATGGTAAAAAACAGCTCATATATGTTCATAACAGGACCAGATGTAGTAAAAAAAGTTACATATGAAAATGTAAGCTACGAAGACCTTGGTGGAGCAAAAACTCATACAAGTAAAACAGGAGTTGCAGATTTTGCATTTAATAATGATATTGAAATGCTATTAAAAATACGAGAGTTTCTAACTTTTTTACCTGCAAATAATCAAGAATCTCCAAAATCTATATCAACTAGTGATATTGATGATATTGATGAATCTTTAAATACTCTAATTCCTAATAACCCGAATACTCCTTATGATATGTATGAACTAATCGAAAAAATATGTGATGAAAAAAATTTTTTTGAATTAAAGCCTGACTTCGCTCGTAATATCATAATTGGTTTTGGTAGAATCGATGGTAATACTATTGGTATTGTTGCAAATCAACCTATATACCTCGCAGGATGCCTAGATATTAATTCTTCAAGAAAAGCTGCAAGATTCATAAGATTCTGCGATGCATTTAATATACCCATTATCACACTTATCGATATTCCAGGTTTTTTACCTGGTATATATCAGGAACATAATAATATAATACAACACGGAGCAAAATTACTTTATGCTTATGCTGAAGCAACTGTAGTAAAAATCAGTCTCATCACTAGAAAAGCATATGGTGGCGGATATATTGTCATGAATTCTAAACATCTAAGAGGAGACATAAATTATGCCTGGCCAACCGCTGAAATAGCAGTTATGGGACCAGAAAGTGCGATCGAAATTATATTTCGAAATAAAAAATGCGAACAAACTCTTATTAAAGAGTATAAGAAAAAATTTGCTAACCCATTTTTTGCTGCATCGCATGGGTATATCGACAGTATAATAGTACCAAGTAAAACAAAATACCACCTTCGCAAGGCGCTAAAACTATTAAAAAATAAGAAAGTAAATAGAATATGGAAAAAACATGACAATCTACCTTTATAAAAACTTTTTCTAAATTTAAAAGTTATAACAGATTAGAAATTAAATACCTCAAACTACACCACAAAAACAAAACTCCAAAAATAATATTATCTGTGTTACCATTTTATAAATTTCTAGAAATAGAAATGAGTAAAACTCAGAATTTTCTGATGTTCCTTCTAGTATAAATACACATTAAAATTAAGACTCATATAAAATATGAACATTGTTTAATCTAAGTCACACAAGATAACACCACATACAAAGTCTCTATAAACTTTTTAAAAAGTCATATAAATAAAAAACAAAACAATTAATAAAACATATCTCTTTTCTTAAAATTCTGCAAAATTGCAAAATCAATAAAAATTCTATCAAAATAAACATAAAACAAATTTGATAAAAATTATGTTTATAATATAATAAAAGCACACATTTACATAATGGGTTTAATGTGCCGCTACCAAGACTCGAACTTAGGACCTCGTCATTACCAATGACGCGCTCTACCACCTGAGCTATAACGGCAAAATTTATATACATATATAATGATGAGTAACATAAAAAAAATAAAAAGAGAAGAAATAAAAAAAAGATTAGCAAAAGCTTTAAAACAAAATATCTTAAAAAGAAAAAAACAGCAATACTTTAAACAACAAAATCAAAATATCAAAAACTATCAAAAATAGTTTTCAAGTTTTTATTGATAAGGCAAAACAAATAAACAAATCAATACATAAAAACAATATACAGAATACAAAAATCATAATAATAAAAATTACACATAACTATAAATCACCACTATACTTAACCTCCCCATTTGTTACTCCTACTACACCCACATACTAAATGTGTAATTTATTTTTCTTTATTTTCAGTCTTTTTTGCACGTTTACGTTTATTTGGATTAAGAAGTTTTTTTCGTAAACGTATGGATTTTGGAGTGACCTCTACTAATTCATCATCATCTATATATGATATCATTTCCTCTAGAGTCATTATTTTTGGTGGGATAAGTTTTATTGCCTCATCGCTACCTGTAGCTCTTATATTTGTTAATTGTTTACTTTTTAATACGTTTACTTCTAAATCATTGTCACGGTTGTGTTGACCGACAATCATACCGCAATATACTTTATCTTGCGGCTTAATGAACATAATTCCTCTATCTTGTAAATTAAAGATTGCATACGCTACAGCTTCACCTTTATCAGTAGAAATTAGTACTCCGTTACGTCTTTTAGAAATTTGACCTTTATAGGGGGCATAATTATGAAACGATCGATTAATTATACCAGTGCCGTGAGAATCGGTTAAGAATTCTCCTTGATAACCTATTAATCCCCTTGATGGCACTAAAAGTGTTATTCTTATTCTATCATTTTCAAAATGTTTTATATCAATTACTTCTCCCTTTCGGAAACTGAGTTTTTCAATAATAATTCCGCTATATTTAGCATCTGTATCAATTATTACCTTTTCTATAGGTTCAAGTTTTTTGCCATTTTCTTCTTTGAAGAGGATTCGAGGGCGAGAGACAGAAAGTTCAAAACCTTCTCTTCTCATATTTTCAATTAAAACTCCAAGTTGTAATTCGCCACGTCCATTAACTTCGAAAGCTTCGCCGTTTTGTAATGTAGTTACAGTAATAGCAACATTTGTTTCAGCTTCTGCATACAAACGGTTTTTTGTGAGAGTATGGGTGAGTTTTGTTCCCTCCTGTCCGGCAAAAGGTGAATCATTAACACTTATAGTGATTGCCATTGTTGGAGGATCAATAGAAATAGATCTTATTGCAGTTGTAGTTCCTGGTGCTGCTATAGTATCTGAAACTGAGGCTTTTTCAAGTCCTGCAATTGTTATTATGTCCCCAGCTACAGCTCGTTCTACTGGAACGCGTTTTAAACCAGAAAATGATAGTAATTTTGTCAATTTACCTTGTTCAACTACTTTATTATTAATATTAAGTACTTTGATATCGGAATTGATTTTTGCAATTCCTTGATAAATTTTTCCAGTTAATATTTTACCAAGAAACTTATTAGATTCAAGTAAAGTAACTAGCATAGCAAAGGGTGCGGCTTGATCATAAACAAATGGTTTTATATAATTTACAATTGTTGAGAATAATGGGTTTAAATTTTCCCTTTTATCAGAAAGTTTTTCGATACACCAGCCATTTTTACCAGAGGCATATAATATTGGAAAATTAAGCTGTTCATTGGTTATATCGAAGCTAAAAAACAATTCGTATATTTCGTTTAATATTTCATTGATTCTTTCATCTGATCGATCAATCTTATTGATTATTACAATAGGCTTTAAATTTGCTTTTAGGGCTTTTGATAATACGAATTTAGTTTGCGGCATGGGGCCTTCTGTAGCGTCAATCAAAAGCAATACACCATCTGCCATGCATAATACTCTTTCTACTTCTCCACTGAAGTCTGCATGTCCAGGTGTATCGATAATATTAATTTTTTTATTATTCCATATAATGGATGTGCATTTTGCAAATATGGTAATTCCACGCTCACGTTCTTGATCATTGTTATCCATTACTCGTTCCTGTATTTCTTGATTTTTACGAAACGCACCACTTTGTTTTAACATATTATCAAGTAAAGTAGTTTTTCCATGATCAACATGAGCAACTATTGCAATGTTGTGGATAGATTCAAATTCATTCATTTTTATCCATTTTAAGATTTATTAAGTAAGATGAGCAAACATCAAAACTTAATTAGTATATATATGATCATATTTAGAGTAAATAGACCTTTGTATAATTTACTATTATTAATACGGTAATCTTTTTTTTTTGAGAAAATGTAAAATAGAAAATTTATAAATTAAAATCAAAGATTAATGTTTATTTTATATTACCTGATATAAATTTTATGAGAGTAAAATGTATAAAATCGAGTAATATGAAAAGAAAATTATATTTTAGTTTGTTTTGAGCAAATTTAAAAACAAAAATAAGTGTTTGTTTTTAGAATAAAAGAATTAATTATTTATATCTACAAACTATATTATAACAATTATTAAAATGCAAAGCTTGTAATGTATTTTAGTGTTTTATTTACCTTTTATAAACATAAGAGAAAATTCTTTGATAGAGATTTGTTAATGTTTTATAGTTATATGTGTAGCCAAAGTAACTTTTATGGTATTGTAGTTAAAATAAGAATTTATATTCTTTTTAAAGCTATATATTCCGTTTTACAATAGGAGGATTTATATACAGATTCATAAAAATTTGACTATTTGAAATAATGTTGCAAAATAAGAATTTATAAAAATTAGAAAAGAGTATATTACCTATACGCAATAGAGCTCAATTTTTAATAAAATTAAATAATTTTCTAGCTAATGTTCTTCTATAATGTGGTAATAAAATACATAGAAATAAAACTAAAAATCTTAAAACTACTAAAATTAATGCCTTTTTAAAAGAATCGTCATAATCAATATCAATCAAAAATAAATAAAAAGTAAATGACTAAATTATGCATAAAAGGAATAAAAAATATAATCCTTATCGCATCTGGTAAGGGAGGTGTCGGTAAATCGACAGTCGCAATAAATCTGGCATTTTCATTAGCAAAGTTAAAACGTAAAATTGGATTGTTTGATGCTGATATATATGGTCCTTCCATTCCAAAAATACTTGGCGCCGAAAAAATAAAACCAAAAATACAAAATGGAAAAATAATACCTATAGAAAAATATGGGCTATATACTATTTCAATAGGTTATTTTATTGATGAAGGTCGTGCGACAATATGGCGTGGACCTATAGTAGTAAAAACACTTTATAATTTATTAATGGGAACAAAATGGCCTAACATAGATCAATTAATAATTGATACACCACCAGGAACAGGTGATATACATCTAAGTCTAATGAAAAATTTTAATTTAACAGGTACAATAATAGTCTCAACTCCACAGGAACTTGCTTTGATCGAGGTCTATAAAATATATAATATGCTCACAAAGCTTAATATACCTATTATTGGTATTATAGAAAATATGAGCTATTTTACCCAAAACAACTCAAAAATATATATTTTTGGAAAGAATAACGTGAAAAAAATATCTAAAAAATTAAAAATCAAATTTTTAGGCCAAATTCCATTGGATCCACAAACATGCAATACTTCTAATCCTAAAAATTCCTTAATACAGAACAAAAATTTATCAGGAATTTATGAAAATATTGCCAGAAATGTTGAATCTTTTTACAATTTATAAAAATTATTTAATATAATAACATTTAAATATGAATTATTATGATGTAATCATTTCAGGAGGCGGATTGCTTGGCCTTATTACCGCTATTGGCCTAAACAATAACTCCGTTTCCGTAGCAGTAATAGAAAAAAACAATTTACCAAACGTAATTGATGATAATAGAGCGTTTGCTATTTCTCATATAGCAAAAAAAATATTAGAAAAACTAGAGATTTGGAAGTTTATAAAAAATAAAGCAGAACCTATACTCGACATATGTATATTAGATGAATATAGCCCAATTACTGTACATTATAATTACAAAATGATTAGTAAAGAACCGATGGGATACGTTGTTAACAATACAGTAATATGGAACGCAATTAATAATAATTTCCTACATAAACTAAATATATACTCTTCACTTTCTTATAAAGAGATCACTTGCAATATGGGATATGTAAAACTTATTCTTGATAATAATAAACAACTAATATCGTCACTACTTATTTGCGCTGAAGGCAAAAATTCTAAATTACTAAAATTACTTTCCATACCAATAATAAAATTTGATTATAAACAAAGTAGTATAGTTTTTAATATAGAAAACGAGCTACACCATCAAAATCTTGCTGTAGAACGATTTTTTCCAGGTGGTCCATTTGCGATTTTACCAATGAAAGGCGGTCACACTTCATCAATAATTTGGACAGAAAAGTCCGAAATTTCAAAAATGTTGATGAGTTTATCTGAAAAAGAATTTATAATAGAACTCAAAAAGAGGTTTAGTTCCTATCTAGGAAAAATCAAATTAAAAAGTCAAAGAAAATCCTACCCATTAAGTTTTGCTTTCGCGAAAAAGTTATATAAAGAAAGAATCTTACTTATTGGTGATGCAGCGCACTCAATCCACCCAATTGCAGGACAAGGACTTAACCTAGGAATTAAAGATATAGAAAGTGTTATAAAACATATAACTTCTGCAAGAATATTTGGTATTGATATTGGTAGTAAATATCTTTTAAAAAAGATCTCATGCGATAGATATTTTGACAATTTTATCATGGCACTTATAACTAATGGATTAAATAAAATTTTTTCTAATAAAATATATTTTGCTAAAATAATAAGAAATCTTGGTTTAATAGTAATTGAAAACTCAAATTTTCTCAAAAAACGTTTCATAAAACACGCTATGTGGGACTATAGATATCTATTTAAATAATCTCTCTCAAGAGTAAAATTTAAAACTTTGTTTTTCATTTTGAACTTGCATATTTTTTAGACATTACAATTTAACAAATTTCCTGGATTAAATTAAAACTCTTTTTATAAGATTTTTAATTTTAGGCTAATCCTTCCCCTCCTCTCTTAATATTTTGCACAATTTTTCTATAAATTAAATTCTCTCCCCTCTATCCACTCTTTCTCTACCAAAATTTAAAACAAACAATCCCTCTCATATATAAAATTAAAACAAAATAAACCACTTATTTTTCTCATTAAATTGCATATATACTCTCTTAACTCAAAATTAAGAATCAGATTTATTATCTTCTTTTAATTCATCAAGTTTATCCTCCTCTATATTGGAGAATAAAACATCATCAACTTCCATTTTAAATTTATCGTCATCTTCAAACTCATCTTCTTCTTCATTAAATCCATCCTCTTCATCATCAAACAGCATATCATCAATGCATTCATCCTCATAATCTACTCCCCCCTCTTCACTATTATTATACACCTCATTTTGAACTTCATTATCAATGGTACTAGAATCCATAATAACACCATTATTACCTTCTTTTTTGTTAGCTTCATTCTTATTAGAGATAGCAGAAAAAATCTTATCCGGATCGTATGGTTCTTGTATAGGTATAGAAGTGGGTTTAAGCAATCTTCTTGTAAACATACTATCACTATAATATAAAATCTTTTTTGATTTAATTGGATAAGTTGATTCTACCAAAATTATCTGCTCATCACGGGGTAACATAATGATTTCTTGAGGTAATAATAATGCTCTTTGTATTTCTGAGATATGCAACGATCTCGAAGCAGGATTCAAATCTAAAAATTTAGGTCTGTTTAACGATTCTTGTTCTACAGTTTTATTCCCTATAAGTTGTGATATTAAATTAGCAGTCTCAATATTATTAGCCGCAAAAGTTATTCTATATGTTGAATTTGATAGAAAGGAATTCATTCCCGCTTCTTCATATATTCCCTTAAGTTGTTCAGTATCCTGAACTATTAAAAATAATCTAACTCTATAACCACGAAAATATGCAATACCTGTTTGAAATTGTTCCATCTTTCCAAGAGTTGGAAACTCATCCATCAAAAATAACACACCGTAAGGTTCATCATCTGATGGTAATTTTCTACATAAAAATTCAGTTGCCTGCTGATAAAAAACCTGCATTAAAGGTCTTAATCTATTTAAATTATCCGGAGTTAATCCAACGTAAACTGTAATTCTCTTCTTCTTAAAATCTAAAATACTGAAATCACTCGTTGCTGTTGCAGTATCAATTAATGGATTTGCCCACAATTCAAGAGATGAATTCATAGTTGAAATTACACCTGATCTCTCTTTATCAGCTTTTTGTAGAAAAGCTGCAATATTCATATACGCCACAGGATGTATTATTTTACCAATTGTATCTAAAACAACAGCAAGATTATAAATAACATCGTCACTACGCATTGTGCGCACAACCTCACCAAAAGATTTAACCTTTTCTTGCGCAGCAAGTAAATATAACACCACTCCAACAAATAGGCTTCTCGCCTCATTTTGCCAAAAATCCTGTTCAGGCATAATTAAATTGGCTATCTTCTGCACGTCGTCAACCATTTGTCCTGGCTTTTCGCTAATCCACTCTAACGGATTATAACAATGGCTCATTCCATCCGGCTGAGCTGGATTCCAAACATATACTTTCTGTCCTTGTTTCTCTCGCCAACCACTTGTTATTTCATAATTTTCTAATTTTATATCATGTACAATTACAGAGTCAGTCCAAAATAACAAATTAGGAATTACAAAACCAACACCCTTACCAGAACCCGTGGGAGCAAAAAGTAATACATGTTGAAATCCGTCAGCAATAAAATAACCTCTTTTATCCCTGCCAAGTAACAAGCCACTTTTACTCCTTAATCTAGCCTTTCTTATATCTCTTTCTGATGCCCATTTTGAATCTCCATGCAATGATTCTTTCTTTTTAAATGGACGCCATTCAACTATCCTCTCCCTAGAATTCCATAAAATAATTATCAAAATAATAACAGGCAAAACAAAAGATATTAACAACTTAATTTTAACATTCAAATCATACAACTCTGGATAACGCCAACAATACTGTATATGATTAAAAATTGTCGGCCAAAGAGCCTGAGGAAAAGGCGTTAAACTAGGATTAATTGCCTTAAAGTCCACTCCATCTGGACCATCAACAAATAAATAAAACAATATGCCAGATAAATAAAAGCAAAATTCTAATACGCTAAAAGCTATAATTCCTCCTATTAAAATATTACGTAAATGATTATTACTACTACTCATAAATAATCTATTAAAAATTAAGAATTTAAATCTGATAATCTGGTAAATAATATTTCAGAAACATTTCTCTTTCCACAACTAGTTCTTTTTAATTGAACAACAATATCAATTACATTTCTAATGTATGGTACAATTTGATCCGGTAAAATACCAAGATTTGCTTGCATAACCATAAGTTTTATTTGTTCAATAGCCATTTCTGGATTATCTGCATGAAGAGTCGATATCGAACCTGGATGACCAGTATTTACTGCTCTAAGAAAACTAAAAGCTTCAACCCCACGTAACTCTCCAACTATTATTCTATCTGGTCTCAAACGTAAACATGCTTCTATCAAATCTTGAATTGTTACTTTTGCCCTACCTTGTCCTCCCTTAGAAGCAATTAAATGCACTTTATTTGGGTGATCACTTAAAATAATTTCTCTTGTATCTTCAACAGTAATAATTCTCTCCTGAGATGGAATAACACGTAAAATTGCATTAATAAAAGTAGTTTTACCAGTAGATGTTCCGCCGCTAATTATAATATTCTTTTTATTTATTAAAGCATATTCTAAAAATTCCTTTATTCTTCTTTGTTTTAATAACAATCCAAGACGACGATCCACAGGATTACCAACTATTTCCACAACAGTTTTAGAAAAGGCTCCCATTTTTTCGTAATCATCTAATGACAATCGGATACTAGAAGGTCTACGAATTGACATTATTACTTTATCAGATTCGCATGCTGGTGGAAATACTATCTGTATACGACACCCATTCGGCAATGTAGCTGAAAGCAAAGGTGTTTCTTCACTTAATCTTTGTTCTGTTGCTTGAGCAATTAATCTACCAAGAGATCTTAAATGATTAAAATCAAACACCTCTAATTTCTCGCATCTTATCTTACCTCGATTTTCAATCCATACTTCTCTAGGCCTATTTATTGATATTTCACTTACACCTTCCTCCTGAAAAAGCCCTTGTAATGGTTCTAAGTACGTATCTAGTGCAGCATACTTCATCTCTTCCCTTTCCTTCTTTTTACTTTAACACTGCTTGTAATGGAAATATTATGTCTTGTTTAACAAAAACTTTCAACGCAGTACCTTGACTTATAAAAACAGTTATCTTTTTATCTATAGATCTATTAATTAAATCTCGCATATCTTTAGAAAAATCACCGATCAATCTATTGACAGCTTCATCATAAATAGATTTATTTTTTTTAAAAAATTGTTGCAATAGCTGGTTTATATTTTCTAAATTTATATTTATCTCACCTTTCTCAATTTCTAACGCACTTGCTATTTCCTCTTTTATTATATTCAACAAATCTTTCTCATTTTTAGCGCTCTTAATTCTTCCAATAGCTTCAAAGTCCAATTTCCATTTATCACTAGGTATCTCTTTTCCTAGTTTAATAATATCTTTAAGTGAATAAAAATCTATTGCAGTTGCAGTAATAGATCTCACCGCATCCATAAAAGTTAATGAGTCAACAAAATTAGAAACCTTTTGCCCTATAACAGATGATCCGATCGAAACTCCTGCAAGCAATATAGAAGAAAATAACGCATTTGTTATCTTATTATCTACTATTCCAGTTATTCCGGCACTGCCAAGTTCATCAATACCAGATGATGAAATAGCAATGTCTATCCCATGAGGAAGAATAATCCTATTCCAATTTATATTTACACGAGCTTTCGTAATATTTGAATCAAATGAATAGCTACCTATCAATCTTGATCCTCTCGGTATTAAAACCGTATCACCAGATTCTGCATAAACATTACTACTAACTATTGCACGTAACATTCCTTGCAAATCAGAATTTATTGCGGTTTCAAGAACTGCATCAATAATCTTACCTTGAGTAATCATAAACCCAAGTTTTCCTACTTTCGTAGCTACATTCGGCTGCGCCGAAGTATTAAATAAAATAGTATCAACAACCTTGTCATTTTTAGGATTATTTGAAATTACTAACATTTGTACACCACGTCTATCTTTAGGATAACCACTGTCACCTATTATAGGAAATGAATTTGATAAATCACTAGTAATAATATTATTACCATGACGACTTTGCTTCGGTAAAGAAGGCGCATTTGTTGATACATATGTTTCTATTGGTTTTTCATCTCTTTTTTTTAATGAAACATCTTCTTTCTCAATTTGTTCCACTTCTGGTATTCCATGTGGAATAGGAAGAGGAGGCAAAGATGGCAGATCAGTTATTATCCTCTCATCATAAGTTATTACATCATCTGGCACATGTTCTAGTTTTCCTTTTAATTCTTGAATATTTTGCTCAATTTCCTCTTCTCTAAAAATTTTCACACTCTTCTCATCAGGGGATAAATTAAAATAATAATACGTTATTACTCCACCAACCAGAAGTATAAAAATAATAACCACTAATACCCTATAACCTTGATTAGAACCAAATATTACTATCTTGCTCTCTACTTCCGATTCATTCCTAGAATTATCAAGCTCTTCTTTACTCTTCATATACTTTCTTCATTTTTATATATCCCAGGTAACTAAAGCGATTTATTTATAATTTCAACTTCATTATCTTCGTAGCGCATAAACAATCTCTTATGAACCCCTTTTATTACAATATAACCGTCAAACAACAATCTCCTACAAGGTAATTTAATTTTACCTTCTCCTGCAAAAATCTGAGGTATTTTATCATTATCTATAAACTTAAAATAAGTTAAATAACCATCATCAAACAGTTCAATCGGAATCATACTAATATCAACACCATTATCAATATAAACATAATTATACTGTGTATCATTTTTTTGAATTAGACTTTCTGGTTTACTTGTAAAGTATTGCGTTTGAGTAAGCATTAATACTTCATCATCAATATCAAGCTCATCTTCTTCTCGGGGATAATGAAAACGCACTACATAAAATATATCTTTTTCACGGTAATGATTACTGTCTATCTTTTCAGTATTAGAATCCGAATATTTATCAGAATTTGGTTTTGAAATTAAATCAAAAATATAACTTCTTTTTTTAGTTGTTGTAATAATCATATTAGTACGTCCACTAACCTCAAACGGCATAATAAGTAATTTATTATCATAAGGACTAATATTCCAACTTGAAGCATCGCCAATAGCAATATTTTTTATTTTTTCTCCTTCTGCAAACTCAATATAAGAATAATAACCTTGACTAAAAACAACTTCAAAAATCTCATTGGGATTGTATACAAAAGTTTTTATTCTTTTATCTACGGAAGAAAACTTACTGTAATCAAATGATACAGTTAAATTACTGTGCAATAGTATGATAAAAATCAACAAAATTTTAAACATATTCATCATCTACCCTATAAGAAGTAACTTGAAATCCTAATGGATTAACATATCTTTGTTGATCATTCATTTCAAGCGACACATATTTATAAGACATAATAGCTATTTTATTTCTCTTTACAGAACTCCTATCTTTCCGTATAAATTCCACAGTAAACCTTATCTGAAAAGTATTATCATATAATCTCTGAATTGAACGAATCTTAAATTCACTTCTAACAAAACCTGAGTATAGATTAAAAAGGTCATCAATATTTTGTGAATTTATATAATTTTTAAATTCACTATATACATTTGGTGAAGAAAATAATCTTACCTTTGTATAATAATTATAATTATAATTATATTGGTCAAACACTTCTCTTGCTTTTATATACTCTGCAATGAAATGATTATTCAATACCTTATCTGCAGAATATAATTTTACTGTAACAGGATCAACTAACTGCACTATCCCAGATTTTTTCTCAATTTCTATAACAAACGGTTCAATAGTACTATTTGTACTAATTTTAAATATAACTAATATGCTTACAAAAACTATTACCAATAATACCAGTATAAATAAAAATAAAACGTTCCTTTGAGCGACAATTACGCTATAACGATCCGAATTCCAATTTGTATCCTCGTCTAATGCTCTACTATTCCTTTGTTTTAAAAATCTCAACACCTCGATTTTCTAAAATCCAAATCAACAACCAAACCCCTATATAAAATACAAACTAAATCTAAAAAACTTTTAATTTGTGACCTAGCTTAGCAAATTTTGTTTTCATATATGAACAATTATATTGATTAAACTCCATAACAAGCGGCAAACACTTTGTAATCTCTATACCATTACTTTTTAACTCTGATAATTTTCTACCATTATTTGTAAGTAATTGAATCCTCTTAAGATCTAATTTTTTAAGTATTTTAGCTGCAATAACAAAATCCCTTTCATCATCCTTAAAACCCAACACTTTATTCGCATCTACAGTATCAAGATCATATCTTCTTTGCATATCATATGCCCTTAATTTATTAATCAACCCAATACCCCTACCATCCTGCATGAGATATATTATGACACCACCTCCAGAATCAACCATTATTTGAATTGCTTTATGTAATTGACTTCTACAATCACACGATAAACTCCCCAACAAATCACCTGTGTAACATGAAGAATGTATTCTTACCAAAGGCTCACCATCTCTATTTGGATTACCAACAATAATTGCATAATGTTCTCTGCAGCTACCACCTTTAATTCTATAAGATAGAATTTTTACTTCCTGAGTCTGCTTTAAAAAAAATGATGTTTCACATATTTCATATAAATCACGATCTAAACAAAAATTTTTTATAAACGATATATTCAGTGTAATAACATCATTTTTTTCACACCAATCATACATCTCTTTTTCATCTTTAAAAGATGAATCAATTATTAATGCATATGGTAATAACTCCGATAATTTAAGTAAATCAATAGCATATTTATCTATCACCCCTGAACAATACAGTTCTTTCATTCTATCGAAAACTGAATAATTCATTAAATGAAGCAACTCATCAAAACTATTTATCTGTAAACGTTTGTTATTATTTTTCTCGTTTTGAAACGAATATTGCACCTTACTAGAAGTCAAAGTAACAAATAAATTACCTGATATAAACTTATACTGATCGAATAAACTTCTCTCTAAAATCTCAGCAGCAGTAAACAATAAATAATTACCTTTATCATCATATATCATAACTGGAGAGCCACGTCTGACTTCACTAACTGCCCTATCTATTCTATTCCTGTTCTGATTTCCTATTAACATTTCACTTATATTAAATGAATAAATCTGATACGGTCGAGAAGACTTGAACTTCCAAAGCCAAATTTAGGGCCACAGCGACCTCAACGCTGCATGTCTACCAAATTCCATCACGACCGCACTTTTAAACTTAAATCGCACTCAACCATTTTAAAATTCTTTACCTAAAATGTCAATTCTTATATAACTTGGAATAATTTATAAATTGTTTTATAAATCCTTTATAATACTTATATAATATTGACATATAGAGATAGTTTTCTTATCTAAGAATAGATACCGTGTAATATGCTTACAAAAAGTATTACCAATAATACCAGTATAAATAAAAATAAAACGTTCCTTTGAGCGACAATTACGCTATAACGATCCGAATTCCAATTTGTATCCTCGTCTAATGCTCTACTATTCCTTTGTTTTAAAAATCTCAACACCTCGATTTTCTAAAATCCAAATCAACAACCAAACCCCTATATAAAATACAAACTAAATCTAAAAAACTTTTAATTTGTGACCTAGCTTAGCAAATTTTGTTTTCATATATGAACAATTATATTGATTAAACTCCATAACAAGCGGCAAACACTTTGTAATCTCTATACCATTACTTTTTAACTCTGATAATTTTCTACCATTATTTGTAAGTAATTGAATCCTCTTAAGATCTAATTTTTTAAGTATTTTAGCTGCAATAACAAAATCCCTTTCATCATCCTTAAAACCCAACACTTTATTCGCATCTACAGTATCAAGATCATATCTTCTTTGCATATCATATGCCCTTAATTTATTAATCAACCCAATACCCCTACCATCCTGCATGAGATATATTATGACACCACCTCCAGAATCAACCATTATTTGAATTGCTTTATGTAATTGACTTCTACAATCACACGATAAACTCCCCAACAAATCACCTGTGTAACATGAAGAATGTATTCTTACCAAAGGCTCACCATCTCTATTTGGATTACCAACAATAATTGCATAATGTTCTCTGCAGCTACCACCTTTAATTCTATAAGATAGAATTTTTACTTCCTGAGTCTGCTTTAAAAAAAATGATGTTTCACATATTTCATATAAATCACGATCTAAACAAAAATTTTTTATAAACGATATATTCAGTGTAATAACATCATTTTTTTCACACCAATCATACATCTCTTTTTCATCTTTAAAAGATGAATCAATTATTAATGCATATGGTAATAACTCCGATAATTTAAGTAAATCAATAGCATATTTATCTATCACCCCTGAACAATACAGTTCTTTCATTCTATCGAAAACTGAATAATTCATTAAATGAAGCAACTCATCAAAACTATTTATCTGTAAACGTTTGTTATTATTTTTCTCGTTTTGAAACGAATATTGCACCTTACTAGAAGTCAAAGTAACAAATAAATTACCTGATATAAACTTATACTGATCGAATAAACTTCTCTCTAAAATCTCAGCAGCAGTAAACAATAAATAATTACCTTTATCATCATATATCATAACTGGAGAGCCACGTCTGACTTCACTAACTGCCCTATCTATTCTATTCCTGTTCTGATTTCCTATTAACATTTCACTTATATTAAATGAATAAATCTGATACGGTCGAGAAGACTTGAACTTCCAAAGCCAAATTTAGGGCCACAGCGACCTCAACGCTGCATGTCTACCAAATTCCATCACGACCGCACTTTTAAACTTAAATCGCACTCAACCATTTTAAAATTCTTTACCTAAAATGTCAATTCTTATATAACTTGGAATAATTTATAAATTGTTTTATAAATCCTTTATAATACTTATATAATATTGACATATAGAGATAGTTTTCTTATATAAGAATAGATACCGTATATTATATTAAATTAAGGTAGGACAAAATTAAGTTTTAGAAAATTAAAAGCTCAACTTAAAATACTTCAATTGTTTAAGCTCAGAGCCTCCTCTATTTCTAATTATGAATAATAATACCTTTGTTCCTTTTATTATCTTTATCTTATTTCTAACTAACAACTTTCGCACTACTTATGCACAAATATTATATGCATGGTCTCAAGTTATTCCAGAAAATAAATTGAGTGTACGTGCAATTGTAGACAATAATACTTGCCCGATTATTAATATCGATACTAAAAAAATAAAAATGTTGAACCGTAGCTCAAATAATTATAACGAAACAGTCTGTGAAATGGTCACAGAAATAAACGCTAGAAATATTAATATTGATAATAGACAAATTTCTACATTACCAAAAAAATTTAATAAAATTGCTTTCATTGGTGATACGGGTTGTAAAATAAATGCATTCTTTCAACAAGAATGTAACTCAATAAATAGCTGGCCTTTAAAAAAAAACTTAGATTCTATTGCTTCTCACAAACCTGACCTCATTGTGCACGTAGGAGACTATCATTATAGAAGAGCAAAATGTAGAAATAAACAAAAATGCAATAATATTTATGGATATAATAAAGAAACGTGGTACGCCGATTGGTTTGAACCTGCAAAGGATATTTTATCACAATTTTCTTTTCTTTTCATTAGAGGTAATCATGAAAATTGTAATAGAGCTCATGAAGGATGGTTCAAATATTTAGACCCATACCCATTTTCATATAAAAAATGTGAAAACTTTATTCCTAGTTGGCTTTTAGACATTGGACCAATAAGATTTCTCGTCTTCGATTCTTCGTCCGGTGAAGATACTTTTACAACCAAAAACACAATTGATATCGTTGAGAAACAATCTAATAAACTAATACATAACAGTTCTTACAAACCAATATGGCTTTTAACACATAAGCCAATTTGGGGATTAACAAAAAAAGAACTTTTAACATTAAAAATTTTTAGTAACTCTACTCAAATTAAAATCTTTAAAAATAAACTTCTAAATAATATTACAACTATAATTTCTGGTCATATTCATATAGCCCAAATCTTATTAATGGCTAATGCTCCAGATCAAATCATAGTTGGAAATGGTGGAGCGCTATTATACTCCCAAGATCAAAAGCATATTTATCAAAATATAAAGTTTAATCATCCAAATAATAAAATTTATCTAGCACATGAAATTAGAACCTTTTCGGGTTTTGGCTTTGCAATCCTAAATTTAAATAATCGCAAATTTACTTTTTATAATCAAAATAATGAAGAAATACATTCTGTACAACTAACAAAAAACTTTGAATTTAAACAATAAAATAATAAAATTGTACAAAAATTTTTAATTTTTATAAAAATAATAAAGAAAATTCATTAACGCCCAATTATTTCTTTCCTTATTACTTACTACCTATATTAATTTTCTTTAATAAGGAGCATTTTATATATCACAAAATCCATAGAAATCAATAAAATTGAAAATTAAAAAAATATTCAAGCAATATAGAAATATAAATTCTACACCTTAACTATATTTTAATTAATTGTGAAATAATTATACTTTATTCCTATCTAAATATTTTTTTTAACTGATTAATTTCATTAGCAAAATTTAAATCCGTTCTCATAAGATGTTCTATCTGTTTTACTGCATGTATAACAGTAGCATGATTTCTTCCACCAAAATTTCTTCCAATATCTAATAAGCTTTTTTGCGTAAATTTCTTAGCAAAATACATTGCTATTTGTCTCGGTCTTACAAGACTACGAAGTCTATTAAAAGAAGACATATCAGCAACTCTTATATTAAAAAATTCAGCTATTTTCTTTTGTATTTCCGCTACTGTAATTAACTTATAATTGGATATTAAAAGATCCGCTAAAATTTCATTGGCTGACTCTACTGTCATACTCCTCCCAACTAACGAAGCATGAACAACTTTATTTAATGCGCCTTCTAATTCTCTTATATTAGATTTTATATTTCTCGCTAAAAATTCCAGAAGATCATTTGGAACATATATATCCATTTGCTTCACTTTAGCATGCAATATACCAAGTCTTAATTCAAAAGTTGTTTCACCAATATCTGTTACTAACCCCCAACCAAGCCTAGATTTTATCTTCTCCTCTATGCCATCAAGATCACTAGGAGATCTATCAGCAGATATAACTAACTGTTTATTTTGATCTATTAATGTATTAAAAGTATGAAAAAATTCTTCCTGAGTACTATCCTTACCGCTAATAAATTGTACATCATCCACCATCAATACATCTACTGATCTAAATTGCTCCTTAAATAGCATAATATCCTTACTTCGCAACGCTATAACATACTGATACATAAATTTTTCTGCTGATAAGTATGCTACCTTCCTCTTTACAAGAGGAGAATTAACTATATACCAAGCTATAGCGTGCATCAAATGTGTTTTACCTAATCCAACTTTACCGTATAGAAATAAAGGATTACTTCCAAGTATTGGACCTATAGATCCCGCTACACGCTTCGCAGCTGTAAATGCTAATTCATTTGGTTTACCCACTACAAAACTATTAAACGTAAATCTTGGATCCAAAGGCGAACCAAGAGCATGACCATTTTTTTTTCTATTTTTTATTACAATATTGCTAGAATTCTCTTTTTTTTTAATTACTTGAATATCAACATAATATATACTCTTATCTTCATTTTGCCACAACGATAATATTTTTTTCATGTAATGGGTTGTAACCCATTCTTTTATAAATTTAGTTGATGCAGATAGCAAAATACCTCCATTACTACTACTGATAAATCTAAGTGAACTCAACCAACTGTTATATGTTGCTTCTCCATAAAAATCATAGAGATAATTCTGAATTTTTTTCCAAGTAACATTGTGATCTGTTACTGTAACAATTTTATCAAAAAACGCAGTAGAAATCTTAGGATTAATCAAGCTCATACATCACATTACCATACTGCGCACTAAAAGAAATCAACAACTAGAAAACATGAAGAATAAACTAATACTCTACTGCGAAATAAAAGCAATACTACCAAATATCATAACTAAAATTATGTTAATTTTTAATAAGTTGTAAAGAATATAAAATTATCTAAATAATCATTTTATTTAGTAAAATTAAAACACTACTATTATTTTATATAGATAAAACTAACATATTTTATATACAATAATATAGAAGCTTAATCCTAAGAAAATGAACTCTTTAATTAAAACTAAGCTTTATATTTGAACTGTATTTATATAAATACATATGGATTTATGATCACATTAAATGGCTTAAACTGTAATATTAAATTTGGTATTGAGTTAGAATTTTATATTGAGAATATAAAAGAAGAACATTTACTTTTTGAAAGTATTAAAAATAAAATATCTTTATTGGATTTTTTTTGCGAAAAAGAGAACTCTATATGTCAGTATGAAATAAAAAGTACTTGTTACACTAATTTTAATAAGTTAATCAAACATTTTATATTAGCAAAAAAATTAATCTCTGAAACAGCGCAAAAATTTGGTGGAAATGCCTCTTTTAAAGCAAAACCCTACTTAAATAGGGCTGGCAGCGCATTAAATATACATGTCAATTTAATAGATTTAAATAACAGAAATTTATTTTATTGTAACAAACAAAAATACAGCAAACACTTAATTTATAGCATTGGTGGATTGTGTGCTATGATGAGAAAATATATGTCATTTTTTGCCCCAAATAAAAACTCGTATTTAAGATTTAAATATCCAGATATTCATACTCCAACTACAATTAGTTGGGGGGTAAATAACAGAACTACTGCTATAAGAGTACTTAATTCTGAAAATAAATGCCGTCTAGAACATCGCGTACCAGGGGCAGATTGTAATTTGGAAAAAGTTCTTAAGGTAATAATTAAAAGTATCGTTTTCGGCATAAAAAACAAAGTTATCCCACCAAATAGAATATATGGGATTGCATCTGATCTTCAATATAAAATGGAAAGCCTAATAAAAAACTCTTAATATAACTACCATACTAAATAACATACCTAAAATTGATAAACAACAAAAGTTTCATACTCTTTTAAGGTTGTTTGTTATTACTCAAATAAAGTTCACTTTAAATAATTTCACTTCCTTGTTTTATCGAGAAAATTTTTCATTACAACTTTTTAAATTTGTTCATATGCTAACTCTATGAGATGCATATTTAATAACTCCCAACATATAACTAAAACCTATTAAATAAAAACCCTCTAATATAAAATTAGAGACTATTTAAGATAGATCAAATTTTATGTTACGTAATTTTTCTAGAATTTTAATTATCTTTATAAAGTAAGATATACTACACTAATTAAAACATATTATTATTTCATCAACTCTTCTTTACTTTTTTCTTTTTTATAGTTTCTAGACTTAACACTTAGATTTTTAGTTACTCTAATCATCAACTCATTTTTCCGTTTTATCATCTCACAAATTAATTCATTTTGTTAATATTTTACCTAACTCTAGAGATGTTTTAATACGCAACAATAGATTTCCGCTTAATACTAACTAAAAATAAAGAATCACACTTTCATCTTTTTCTTGTAAAAACAAATGTATAATTCAAAAAATAACACAAACAACATAAATCCAAACAAGAACATACGCATACTTAATAATTGAATAGAAACTTTGCTTTATCTTCATACATCTTTATCCCATTCTTACGAAGAAATTTCTTAAATAATTTTCATAAAAACCTAAAACTTTAATTTAAACATATCATTATCCCCACTAAAACACAAACTTTTTATAAACGAACATTTGAAATAAAACACAAAACACAAAGCTTCAAAGCTTTAAACTCTAAAATTCTATAATATCTCTCCTATTTGGGCTTGTTGAAATCAAATAAATTGGAACGCCTATTAATTCTTCTATCTTTTTTACATATCTTATTAAATTTATAGGCAATTCTTCAATTGACTTTTTGCCATGAGTACTTTCCTTCCAACCAGAAAATTCCTCATATATTGGCTCTAACTTCTCTTGTATCGTATATGATGCAGGCAAATAATCATATATTCTTCCATTACAACTATAACTAGTACATATTTTAACCACATCAAAAGAATCAAGTATATCCAATTTAGTTAACACAACACTTGAAACTCCAGAAAGTTACACCGCCTGCCGCACTAAAACTGCATCAAACCATCCACATCGTCTTCTCCTATTACTAACTGTTCCAAATTCCTTACCTACGTCAAATAAAATATCCCCTATTTTATTTCTCTGTTCAGTAGGAAATGGGCCATTTCCTACTCTCGTAGTATAGGCTTTTGCTACGCCTATAACGCATGAATCAGAAAAAAATAATCCAGATCCTGTTATTGCCTGTGATGCAATAGTATTACTTGAAGTAACAAATGGATACGCTCCATGATCAATATCTAAAAATGTACCTTGAGCACCCTCAAATATTATTTTTTTACCTTCTTTTATAAAATTGTTTAATAACTTCCATACTGGTTTCTTATATGGAAGAATTTTACCCGCAATATCTTTAATTTCCTTCAATATTTCTTCTCTTTTTACGATTAAACAATTCAAACCTCTCCTAATAGCATTATGATAATTTAAAAGAATATCTACTCTACTATTTAATTCATTTGCATTTTCCAAATCACAAAGACGTATAGCTCTTCTTCCAATTTTATCTTCATAACAAGGTCCTATTCCTTTATTTGTTGTATCAATTTTTTTATCCCCACTTAAATCCTCAAATAACCTTTCTTTATCTTTATGTATATTAAGTATTAAAGGACAACTTTCAGACACAATTAAATTATTTGGATTTATATCTATTGCTCTAACCTTTAACGAATCTATTTCTGAAATTAATGCATGCAAATCAAGAGCAACACCATTCCCTATAACAGATATTTTACCAGTTCTCAAGACACCAGAAGGAAGCAAATTTAACTTATAAACCTCATCATCTATTACTACAGTATGACCAGCATTATTTCCACCTTGAAACCTTACAATTACGTCAGCATCACTAGAAAGATAATCTACTATTTTACCTTTTCCTTCATCACCCCATTGTAGACCGATAATTATAATATTATTCACTAATCAAAATATATAAATAAATACTCTAAAACTAATATGTAAATACTAATACAACAGTACACTATAAACAACAAATAAATAATTCTCTGAAAGAGAAAGTTCTCTAATACTTTTATCTATTTTTAGATTAAAGTCATCAATTAACAAACTCTAATCTAACTCAAAAACTCTATACTTTTTATCTCTTTATAAGAAAATAAACCTTATTAGCAAAGTAAATCAATTTAATATCATATCACTCATATCAAAATGAGCATTTATACCATCTCTATAACTTAATTTATTAAATTTTTAAATAAAAAGCACTGTATTAACATTATTTGTAACATAATTATATTATTCATAATATAAAAATTATATCTCATAATATGGACTCAAAAAAAATCAAATTAATATTTGAAAAATTTAAAGAATCAAATTCTACGCCAAAAATAGAACTAAATTACACTAACCACTTTACATTACTCATTGCAATAATTTTATCAGCTCGAACAACCGATGTGAATGTCAATAAAATCACAAAAAAGTTGTTCAATATCATTGATACACCAGAAAAAATGCTAAAATTTGGAATAAATAAATTAAAAAAATACATATACAGCATTGGTTTATATAATTCAAAAGCAATAAATATAACTAAACTTAGCAAAATACTAATTAATCAATACAACAGCAAAATTCCCACAAATTTTAATGATCTAATATCTCTGCCTGGAGTAGGAAGAAAAAGCGCCAATGTATTCTTAAATACAGGACTTGGTGTTCCAGTATTAGCAGTTGATACTCATGTTTTTAGAGTAAGTAATAGAATAGGACTCGTAAAAGAAAAAAATGTACTTAAAACAGAAAAATCACTTTTAAACGTAATTCCAAGAGAATATCTACTGTACGCTCACAATTGGCTAATTTTGCATGGAAGGTATATTTGCAAAGCAAAAAAACCCCTATGCCAAACATGCGCAATTCATAATTTATGCGAATTCAAAACATAAAGCCTTTCGTTGTTTTACAATCTCATCTCTATCTCAGAGTTGTGATTATACTGAAATACAATTTATAAATTTTACAAAATACTAATATCTAAGTATATACACCAATTTCACGAAACTTAAACTACTAAGTACAATAAATAAACTAATTTTATAAACTAAGTAAAAATAAAAATGCCTTATAAAAAGCTTTATAAAAAATCAATATAAAACAATAATAAAATTAGACCTAGTCAAAAACCCTTAATGAATTAAAATTATACCTTAATTGATCAAAACTTCTAATCCTAATTAGTTTTTATTAAAATCATAAATCAATAAATTAACTAATAGATATTGAAAAAGTTCAATGTGATTTATCAAATCAACCAATTTAAAATAAAACTACACAAATCTTTTGAATCTTAAATTCAAAATCTCTATAGAAAAACTCTAGTAATTAAACATAGAAACAACATAACTAAAAGTTATAATAGCCCCCCCGGCATACCTATCGAAAAACTTTTGTTTTAATAAAATTAACTACAGATTATCCTTATAACATTTTCCTTATTTTATTTATAAAAATCTATATATCTTAACTACTTTTATATATTTCTGATATATAAAAAGTTAAATTTTGCTCTATAATTATTTTTCTTCAAAATTATTTATTATTTTACAAGTGTTCTAACAATATGTAGAGATCTTGTGATTTTATTAAAATTTAATAAAGGTTAAAGTTATAAAATGCAAAAAAAAAGTAATCTACTTAAAATATGTAAACTTTTTTTAATAATTTTCAAAAAAATACTCAATAAAGTCTTTCCTGCTAAAATGATAAGCTCTTTTTTCGGAATAGGTTACCTACCAACCTGGCAAAATTATTGGTCCTCTTTTTTAATATTATTTATTACCGACATCACGTTAGTTCTTATATACGGAGAAAATTTTATACTATACAATATGCCGAATTCCGCTATAATAGCAGCAGCCGCTTTTACAAAGTTAGCAGTAATTATGTTACTATTACAACTAATTGGAATATCGATTTTTCATGTTCAAAACCCCTTAGCAAATAGCAGTGAAGACATAGTAATACAAATAGCTTCAGGGCAGGTGATGACCGTTGCACTTTCAATGCCAGCAATAATGTCAATCTATCATACTATGAGTAAACTACATGGAAGTATATGTAAGCAAATATTTCAATGTCCATTTTGGTTTAATGACTTTATGCATCTATTTTTTTTCTTTATTATACCTTATACATTTTTTAATATTATAGATGTAACAAAATTTTGGCCAATAAGTTCTATACAACTTAATTATAATAATGCTATATCAATTACATTTGAAGGAATTTTTCATACTTTCTATGGAATAATTTTTTTATATTTAACTGCATTTATATTTTGCGATTTAACTATACGCAATGCAATTATTTTAAATAAAAGTATAATTCAATTTATTAAGGAAAATTCAATAGCTTTAAAATGAAAACTACATACAGAAACACCACAAAAATATTGAATAGTATGTCTTGTTTAGTATTATTTATTCAACATAAAATAAACAAATTCACGTGGATCTACAAAATATAATAAATGAATTACAAAATTTTTGGTCTAATGAAGGATGTACAATACTTTATTCCTATACATCTGAAATGGGGGCAGGAACGTTACATCCTATAACAATCATATCAGCAATTAATGAAAAACCAACAAAAGTTGCATATTTACAACCTACAATTAGACCATCAGATGGACGCTATGGTAATAACCATAACAGATTATATCAACATCATCAATATCAAGTTATAATCAAACCTTCTAACAATAACTTACAAAATACTTATTTAAATAGCTTAAAAACTCTTGGTATTTCTATAGAAGAGTACGATATCAAATTTATCGAAGATGATTGGGAGAATCCAAGCATTGGCGCATCAGGACTTGGATGGGAAGTTACATGTAACGGAATGGAAATAACGCAACTTACATATATACAACAAATAGGAGGTATTGATTGTAAAATAATTTCTGGAGAAATAGCATATGGACTTGAACGTTTAGCAATGTGTATACAAAATATCAACAATATTTACGATATTATCTGGAATAGTAATGGCATAACTTATGGAGATATTTTCAAACAAAGAGAATATGAATTCTCTCATCTAGCGCTTAATTACTATGATATTAAAGTCATACAAAAACAGTTTAAAGATACAAAAGAATTATGTAAATTTCTTATTGAAAATAAATTGCCGCTAGCAGCTTACGACCAATGTATTAAAGCTAGTCATCTGCTTAATCTACTTGATGCAAGAGGTGTACTTAGCGCGAATGAGCGTACAATATATATTAGCAAAGTTAGAGAACTAACAAAAAAATGTTGTGAACTATATATTAATAAATAAACATATGCAATTACAACTATTATTCGAATGCCTTTCAGAAGAAATACCTCCTAGAATGCAAAATTCAGCCGCAATTCAAGTTGAAAATTATATTGTTAATGCTTTCAATAAAAAAAATATAAAATTTACATCTATAAAAGTTTTTGTAACAGCACGGCGTATAACTCTTTATGTTAAAAATATAAATATTTCTAAACTAAAAAGTTTTAATAGTGAAATTAAAGGACCTAATATTAATGCATCAAAAGATGCAATTAAAAGCTTTTTAAAAAAGAATGAAAAAAACGAAATAGATTTATTTGTTCGTAAACTAAATAATAAAAATTTTTATTTTGTTAAAAACAATATCTGCTCATTCAATATTCAAAAATATATTAAAAACTTACTAGAAGAAATGTTAAAAAATTTCTCTTGGCCAAAAAGTATGAGATGGAATGAAAGAAGAGAAAAATGGATTAGACCAATCCAAAATATTTTATGCATTTTAAATAATGAGATCATACCTATATCTTTTGCAGGAATTACGGCACATAATATAACATACGGTCATAGATTTTTCTCGAATAACATAGCGCTCACTGTTAAAACACCTAAAGACTATTTTATATTATTAAAATATAACAAAGTTATCCTTCAAGCAAATAAGAGAAAACAACTTATACTAGATCAAATTAATAAATTTATAAAAGAATATAAATTACAATTCGAAAAAAATGACTATTTACTAAACGAATTGGTAGGATTCGTAGAATGGCCAATTGTATTATTTGGCAAAGTAAACCAAGAAAAGTTATCTGAACTTCCAAAAGAAATAATTCTTAGTATAATTAACAAACAACAAAAATGCCTCGTTTTAAGTAAGGAACAAAAAATTTCCCACTTTATCACTGTTGTCAATGTTAATAATAACAAAGTTGTTGAGGGATATGAAAAAATATTAAAAGCACGTCTTACTGATGCTTTATTTTTAATAACTCAAGATAAAAAGAAAAACCTAGATTATTTTGTTAAAAAATTAGATTTGATATTATTTCATACCTCTCTTGGTAATATTGGAAAAAAAGTAAAACGTATCATAACTCTATCAAAATACATAGCTATGTATATTCCATATACCTCACTAATTAAAGTTGAACGTGCTGCATATTTAGCAAAAGCAGATCTTTCGACATCAATAATAAAAGAGTTTCCAGAATTACAGGGAACAATAGGTGGATATTATGCCTCTTATTTTCAAGAAGATAAAGAAATAATAGAAGCTATAGCTGATCATTACAAACCCATTGGACCAGAGCAAGATTGTCCTAAATCTCCTACTACAATCAGTGTAGCAATTGCTGATAAAATAGATAGCTTAATTGGTTTAATCATAGCAGGTGAAAAATTTTCAGGTTCATATGATCAGTTTGGTTTACGAAGAACGGCAATTAGCATAATTAGAATTATACTTGAAAATAACCTTCATATTCCTATTAAATTATTGATAAATAAATCGATATCTTTATACCCAAAATCTTTATTTACCAAACGCATCACAACATCATCATTTGACGGATCTAATAGATTAACAAACAAAAAAAAAATTTTAGAATTAGTGCTTAACTTTTTTTTAAAAAAATTTAGAATTATTTTAAAAAACAAAGGCATAAGACAAAATACTATAAATTCCATATTGCAGACTAACATAAATGACTTATTAATAGCAAAAAACCTAATTATTGCACTAGATCAATATCTTAACAAATCTGAAGGCAAACAGATTCTAGGTACTTATAAAAGAATCAATAATATAGTTACTAAAGCAGAAAAAAATGATATCATCGCCTATGATATATCTTATAACAAAGAGCTCCTGATTAGTAATGAAGAAATAGCACTATCAAAATATTCAATAGTTATCTTTAAAAAGATAAAACAACTATTAAAAAATAATTGCTTTGATACAGCATTTGACGAGCTTGCTAACTTTACTTCATTCATTAACCAGTTCATGGATAACGTAAAAATCAATTGCGATTCCAATGAATTAAGAAAAAATAGACTGTCCCTACTCAAAAAAACAACTTCTATCTTCCACCTAATAGCGCATTTTAATCTTCTAATAAAATAAATAATGATAAATATTCAGATATTAAAAAAAGAAATTGAATCATCTCCACAATCTTGCGGAATATATATGATGATAGGAGAAAAAGATGAGGTTTTATACGTTGGAAAAGCAAAAAACTTGAAATCGAGATTATCCAGTTATGTTCGGTATGAAAATCTTTCCGAACGAATTAAAATTATGCTTTCACAAATTATTAAAATTAAAATTTCCATAACTGAAAATGAAATAGATGCACTACTTCTTGAGGCACAATTAATAAAATCATTGAAACCACCTTATAATATTGTACTCAAGGACGGAAAATCTTATTCTTATATAACAATTTCCAAACATGATTATCCTAAAATAGGACGATATAGAGGTAAATTAAAAAAGAATAAATTTTATTACTATGGTCCTTTTCCATCTTCTGATGCCATTAAACAAATTATATTATCATTACAAAAAGCTTTCCTTTTAAGAGGATGTTCAGATCAGCACTTCTCATTAAAACAACCATGTCTTGAGTATCAAATTCAGCGCTGTTCAGCCCCATGTGCAAATAAAATTACAAAAAACGACTACTATAAATCAGTAAAGCAAGCACAAGATACACTTCTAGGAAGAAATAAAGAAATAAAAAAACAATTACTTCTTGAAATGGAAAAATATAGCAGTGAAAGAAATTATGAACTCGCCGCAACATATAGAGATCGAATCAAATTTCTTGAACAAATTCAAATGCAAAGAACAGATTTTTCCTTTAAAGGGAATGCAGATTTTTTTAGTATCATACATAAAAAAGATTTAGCATGTATCGGCATATTGTCATTCAGAAATAAAGAAAACTATGGAAGCACCCATTTCTTTATAGAAAACTGCAACGATTACCTAAACGAAAAAATTTTATTAACTTTTTTAATTAATTTATATAATTCAACTAATAATATACCACCAACACAAATTTATGTTCCCAATTCTATTAAAAATAGAGAAATTATTGAAAATGTATTGCGCAATATTTTTCAAAACCCAATAAAAATTGGGCACGTAAAAAGCAAAAAAGAAAATGATCTATTAAAATTTATTTATAATAATACTCAATATAGTTTAGAACAAGAGCTTATCAAACGTAAAAATAATCTAGAAAAACTTGAAGAATTTAGTAAGGTTTTTTCCTTATCAAATATTCCAAAACGTATTGAAGTTTACGATAATAGCCATATATCCGGAAATCAACAAGTTGGTGTAATGATTGTTGCTGGATTAGATGGCTTCCTAAAAAAGGAATACAGAAAATTTAATATAAAAGAAAAATTTTTAGGTGATGATTATAAGATGACAAAAGAAGTATTAACTAGACGTTTCTCTAATAAAAAAAATATAACTTCTGATTTCTTATTGATCGATGGCGGACCTGGACATGTTTCTATAGTAGAAAACGTATTAAAAACCTTGAACATAAATATTCCCTTTGCCTGCATGGCAAAGGGTTTATATCAAAATACAGAAAAGGAAAAATTTTACATGCTAGGAAAAAAATTCACTTTAAAAAACAATAAAGTCATACTTTATTTACAATCATTACGTAATGAGGCTCACCGCTTTGCGATTTCTTCACATAGAAAAAAACGCGATAAAGAACTTTTTACATCGCCCTTAAATGAAATAATTGGCATTGGTAGTAAAAGAAAAAACGCATTAATGTCCCATTTTGGTTCAATAAAAAATATAAGTAAAGCCTCTACAACTGAAATTCAGAATATAGCCAAAATTAACAAAAAACTAGCAGAAACTATTCTTAAGCATCTAAATGATAGACCATATAAATTACTCAATTAAATAATTAAACTTTCAATTTTTAATAATTTTCTATATCAGTAGAAAATAAACTTTATTTAGACCAAAATTTGTTAAGTTTTAATACCAATTTTATTTTTAACTATGAAATAGTTATCGCCTTTTCTATATAATCTAATTATATTAGTTTTAATTTTATATTTTAAAGACATATATAAAAAAGTCTTTCCTTCTTGATTTTTTCTTTTATCTCTTTAGGTTATCCCTCCATTTTTTTAAAACTAATATTTTCCCAATTTCCCCCTCGTAAAATAGACTAGCATCCAAATCAAGATATTTAGAGACTATCAAAATCAACCACTTCCTATCTATTTTTATTTTAAATTTTATTACTTATTCTAAGTAAATAGACAATGTTTTTATTATCTCTTCACAAGAAACCGTTTTCTCTACACCAAAATCCATATCTTTAATCCTTAACATTTTATTACTCAATTCTTGATCACCAAAAATAATAGCAACCTTAGCATGTACTCGATTGGCCTTTTTCATTCTAATCTTAAGAGGTCCACTATATTCATATAATACATATAAATTATTTTTACGTAATTTATCTGCAAGCCTTAAAGCATACTCCTCAGCTATTTTACCAATAGGAACTAAATAAATGGCCCTTTTTTCTTTTTTAGAAAAATTAACTAATCCCATTATACGCTCAATGCCACCCGCAAACCCTATCGCTGGAGTATATTTTCCACCCACCGAAGATATTAAATTATCATATCTTCCTCCTGCAAAGATCGCTCCTTGATTACCTAAATTTTCCATAACAAACTCAAATACTGTGTGACAATAATAATCTAGACCTCGTACTAATTTAGTGTTTATGGTATAAGGTATATTAAGGATTCTTAATCCATTCAATATCTGCTCAAAAAAACTCAAAGATTCTTTTGTATAAAAATTACAAATTTTAGGTGCGCCAGAAACTATTTCCATATCCGTTTTATCCTTAGAATCCAATATTCTAAGTGGATTTTTAATTAATCGATTTTTACTATCTTCTGATAGATCCATTTGAAACTTTTTAAAATATGATATTAAAACTTTTTTATATTTAATTATTGTTTCATAATTTCCTAAAGAATTAATTTCTAATCTTATATTTCTATTAATACCAAACTTAGTTAATAAATGTTGAGCAAGTGCAATTAATTCAATATCTGCTTTTGGATCTTTTATACCAAAAACTTCAAAGTTTATCTGATGAAATTGTCTTTGTCTTCCTTTCTGAGGTCTTTCATAACGAAACGTTGACCCAGAAGAAAATAATCTTACAGGCGTTTGTAACTTTTTTTCTATCAAAAGTCTTACAATCGCTGCCGTAAATTCAGGACGTAAAGTTATGCTTCTACCACTTTTATCACTAAAAGTATACATTTCTTTACTGATAACATCTGAGCTATCACCCAAAGTCCTTACAAAAACTTCTGTATATTCAAATATTGGAGTCTCGGCGGGGAAAAAACCATACAAGCTTGAAACTTCACTAGCTATTTGCTGAATATATTTAAACTTATACCATTCATCAAATAAAAAATCTTTCGTTCCTCTAACTTTCTTATTAATCATTGTAGTCATGCATAGTTTCCACACCTAAAACCTCTGATATGTGATAACACAACATGTTTTGTACTCCATGCTTAAGAGTTACTGCTGCACTAGGACATCCAGAACAAGCTCCTTGTAACTTAACATAAACTATTCCATTTTTATATCCACAAAACTTAATATCACCACCATCTTGAGTAACTGCAGGCCTAATATAATTTTCTATTAACTCTTTTATCTTATTTACAACCTCCGTATCATTTTCATCAAAAAATCCTTCTTTTGAAATATTATTATCCATCTTCTCATTATCAAGAATTTTTTCACCCGAAATAAGATAATCGGTAATTGTAATTAAAACCTTTGTTTTTAACACGTCCCAACTAATATTATCCGACTTCGTAATCGAAATAAAATCATAACCGAAAAATACTCCCACCACATGCTCTATTCGAAGTAAATTCGCAGCTAATTTAGATTCTTTTATTTTATCTTCATCGTCTGTATTAAAAAAATCAACTGTTTCTCCTTCGTTTAAAATTGTAAAGCCAGGAAAAAACTTTAGTGTATTCGGATTTGGTGTTTTTTCTATTTGCATGAACATACCACTTTTATAAAACAACTACAATTTACTATTGAATTATTAAATCACAAAACAGTAAAAATACTAAAACATAAAATACATATCACTTTATTCTCCATACCTGAACTTATTTATTAATATTACTACTAAAGATAAAATAACAAATAACACAATTTAATTGCAAATAAATTTTACCCGCAAATACTAACTAAGTGTAACTCAAATTAATTAAAAAGCTTTATCAATGGCTCTCTAAGTATAATTTTTAGCACCAACCCACAAATTAGAGAACACTATATTACCTGTCATCTAAACGTTTAAATTAGAAAGAAGATTTTCTAATCTCCTTATTTTCATCTTCATTTCTTATAATTCTTTTTCCATCTAATATACCTTTGATTTCGTCTCCTGTTAATGTCTCAAATTCCAGAAGATTTTCAGCAATAAGTTCTAGATCTTTTCGATGCTCAATAAGAATATCTTTTGCTTTCTCGTAACATGAAGATATAACTCGCTTTACTTCTTCATCTATAAGTCTTAAAGTATCCTCAGAAATTATATCACAACTGTGAGCATTTTGCTCACGACTATGATATACTAATCCTATTTTATCACTCATTCCCCATTTTGTCACCATAGCACGTGATAAATCAGATGCTTGTTTTATATCTGAAGATGCGCCATTTGTAATTTTATCAAAACCAAAAATTAGCTCCTCTGCTACTCTCCCCCCCATAGCAACAGTTATATCTGCTATCATTTTTTCTCTCGCGTGAGATACTCTATCTGTTTCTGGTAATCTCATAACCAAACCAAGAGCTCTACCTCTTGGAATAATAGTTGCCTTATGTATAGGATCAGAAGCAGGCATATTAACTGCAACTATTGCATGACCAGCCTCATGATAAGCAGTTAATTTTTTTTCTTTCTCTGTCATAATTAAAGAACGCCTTTCCATACCCATCATCACTTTATCACGTGCATACTCAAAATCATCCATAGTAACAATTTTTTTATTCCTTCTCGCGGCAATAAGCGCAGATTCGTTTACTAAATTTGCTAAATCAGCGCCTGAAAAACCAGGCGTGCTTCTTGCAACTGTTTTTATATTCACGTCTGGTGCTATTGATATTTTTTTTATATGAGTATTCAATATTTTTTCACGTCCGTTTATATCAGGCAAAGAAATAGTTATCTGACGATCAAAACGACCAGGTCTCAGTAATGCTGGATCTAAAACATCAGGACGATTAGTTGCAGCCACTATTATTACACCTTCATTAGGCTCAAACCCATCCATTTCAACTAATAATTGATTCAATGTTTGCTCTCTCTCATCATTACCACCACCAAGACCAATACCGCGATGTCTACCAACTGCATCTATTTCATCTATAAAAATTATACAAGGAGCGTGTTTTTTACCTTGATCAAACATATCACGCACACGACTTGCACCAACACCAACAAACATCTCAACGAAATCAGACCCAGAGATACTAAAAAATGGCACATTAGCCTCACCAGCAATAGCACGAGCAAGTAAAGTTTTACCAGTTCCAGGAGAGCCAATTAAAAGACACCCTTTTGGTATTTTTCCTCCTAATACCTGAAACTTTTGCCTCTGTTTAAGAAAATCAACAATCTCAACTAATTCCTCTTTCGCTTCATCGATTCCGGCAACATCATCAAATGTAACCTTTTTGCCATTAGTCATAAGCCTAGCTTTCGACTTACCAAAACTTATAGTTCTATTTCCTCCTGCTTGTGTTTGTTTTAAAAGAAATAATAATAATCCAATAAAAATAAATGTTGGAATCCATTGAATAAGTAATCCACCAATAATACTCATTGCAGAATCTCCAGTTGAAAATGAAAACTTCACTTTCCTATCATGTAAACTTTTTATTAAATCACTATATATAACACCACTAGAATTAAAACTTGATCCATCTCTAAATTTGCCTTCAATATTCTGATTTCTTATAGCAATACTTTCTATATCACCATCTTCTAATCTAATTAAAAATTCTGAAAAAGGTATAGTCATCTTACCTTTCCCTATATTTCCACTGAATTGTATATAAGCAATAGAAATAAGCACAACTATTACTAACCAAATCAGCAAGCCTTCTAAAAATCTCTTCATTGTTTTATTTAGACTTAAATACCAATCAAGTTTACCAGATTTTGTTTTACTATGCTATTAGTAATACATTGAAACTTACCATCATAGATACCTTTCTTATCATAATTTATATGAAAATAAGCCAACAATTTTTTGTCTTTCAATACTACTGGCAAAGAATAAAAAACCTCAGAACAACAATCATAACTCTTTAAAAAACTAGGAACCTTATATATTTTTTTTAACGGAGAAATAGTTACTAAACATTCTTGATCGCTAAATATCACACAGTTAAATCTATTGTCCCACTCAAATGAATCAGTTAATGGTAAATTAACAGACATTTCCACTATTTTTGACGGTTCTCTAATTATCAATATATTTTCTTTATACTTCCTAATTTTACATCCAAAAAGTGTACAATGAAAACTATCTTTCCCTTGTATCTTACTAAAGATTGTAATAATATTACTATATCTTGGCTTATAATACCTACCACTAATTACCATTATAGAATAAAGTAAAAGTCTTAAAGCTATCTCTTCAGGAAACTCATAAAATTCACTTAACTTAATTTCAATATACCCAAGATCATGTATATTAACACACTTATCAAACGCAAGACGCGTGTAATACATCAAAGCTCTTGCAGCTCTTTTTATATGAAGAGCTGCAAGACATATTCTTTCTACTAATTTTTTTTGATTATTGCTTATTTTAAGTAAATTACGATATAACGTACGCCTATATTTTATATTAAAATTACTACTATCTTCAATCCATCTCAACTGGTAGAAATTTACATATTTTTCTATTTCACTACGACTAAAACTCAATAAAGGTCTCACTATATAGATCCCATTCAAAAAAAATCTGCAATCCATAGATGACAATCCATCTATACCACTACCACGCTCAAGTCTAAGTAAAAATGTTTCTGCTTGATCATCTTTATGATGAGCAACAAACAAATTCTTAATATCATTACTTTTACACCATCCTGCTAACAAGCCATAGCGCGCTTTTCGTGCTTGTGAATGAACATTACCAATAACACCATCTTTCCTCTCCCAATCCAATATAAAACATCTCTCCACACCAAGTTCTTTTGCATAGCGTATAGTAAATTCAGCCTCATCCTTAGATTCTGGACGCAATGCATGATTTACTGTTAACACTACAGGAAGAGGAATATTGTTCTTCTTTGTCCAACTAATCATTAGATGTAATAAAGCTATACTATCTATACCACCAGACACCGCAATTGCAGCTTTATTATTTATCACAAAATAACCTTTAACTATGTTGTGAAACAACAACTCTAGCTCCACTACGTCGTGTCCCATTCGTGCAAATTTTTCTTTAGACAATTCCAACTATATTATAAAAACTATATACAAAAACGAACAACATTATCGGATTTCATTTATTTTTAAAATATAAACAGGGGGGGGAGTTACACTTTTATTAAAAACCCTCTTTTCCTTCTCTTACCCGCCTTCAATCCCATATTTTATATTTCATATTTTATATTTTTTATTGCTCACTTTTCCAATGAATACAAACTTCATTTTTACTTTCTAGAAAACAAAAACTCTACCCTACGATTTCTAGCATGTTGTTTTTCGTATTTTGAATTTTTAGAATCATCTTGAACATAAACTAAAGGCTCAGCCTCACCTCTAGAAGTAGTTTTTATTCTGTCCTCCAAATAAGAGGTACAATTAACCATAAACCTCTTAACTGCATCTGCCCTTTTCTCACCTAATACAATATTATATTCATAAGAACCACGATTATCAGTATGACCAATTACAGTAACCTCAATATTAGGATTAGTCTGCAGCACCTTCACTACATCTAATAATACGTCCACACTAGCCTCATTAATATCAAATTTATCATAATCAAAAAAAACCCTTTTTTCACCTATATGTCTAACAAAATTTATTTTATTCACTGCATCAATTCCTACTCTCTGACAAGAACTCATGCCACCCGTAAAAACTAAACAAAAACAACACATTACAATCAATCTATTCCACATCATAACCTCCATTAAACATCTACAAAACTTTTATACTTTTTGAAATAATCTTGATTATACAAACAAAGTCAAGAAAATAATAATACCCCATTATTTATTGCTAATTTTAACGAAATCATAAAATTTCAAGTCTTACTCAATTATAACTTACCATTAAAATACAAATTAAATTAAAGATTATCGAATAGTCTTATAGAAAATTTTTATGCAATCTTCATATAATTAAAAATTAATGAGAAGTTGAAATAACTTTTCAACTAAAATATTAAGCAATATTAAGCAATTAAAAATAAAATCAAGTATAAATGTAAAACTATTTATTTGTTATTTGTATACTTCTCATCAAAATTGTAATATAATACGCACGTATTATTATGTTATAATAAACCACAATACTTTCTAATATTGATAACAAATATGAAACCTCATAAATTCCTAGAGGAAATATTATATAAATTAAAAAGCATTGAAAGAATAATAGAAATATTAAACCAAAGCCAATTAAACGTAGAAGATAAAGTTGAGCAAATCAGCCTCTTGGAAGAAATTAAACATGATATTATATCTCACAACACGATACAAGAATTATTAGTGAAAACAAACACGCTTAATAATAAAAAAACTATTAGTAATCGACAATTAAGACTAATAGAAAAAATGCATAAAAGTAGCAGTGCTATTCCCATTGAATTAATAAAATCCCTATCCCGTACTAAAATTGAATGTCAGAATTTATGGAAACTATCTCAATTTGAAATTAGCAGTTTAAAAAAGCTGAAAAAACGCTTTGCCGATTTAATTAAGCTTATTCGTGAGATAGTCTCTATAAAATCACAACAACTAAAATGTTCACAATACGATTCGCTGCTTTCTGAATATGACCTTGATATTACAGAAAAAAGTATAAAAGAAATATTTCCAAAAATAGGAAAATTTTTTTGTGAAAATATAAATAAAATACTTGAAAAACAAAAAAAAGATAAAACTTACAATATACAAAAAGTTACTACTCAAAAACAAATTGAACTAGGTTCATTCTGTTTACAAAAAATGGGTATTACATTATACCACACATCTTACTACCATCCTATAGATTACGATGAATCTAACTTTTGCAGAAGTTTATTTCTACTTTTGCGAAATAGCGGCTACGAAATTTATCAAAAACATTTAATGCAAACTACTATAAAAAACCACCGTATTGTAGATCATATTATATATGAAGCCCAAGGATTGCTCATGGAGAGAGTAATTGGAACATCCAAAGAATTCATAGAATTTATCCAACCACATATAAATGAAAAATTTGCTATAAAAGGCAAATTTAGCAGTGCCGAGAACTTATATCTAATTTTCAACAAAATAAATCTTTCTTCTTTTTTAAAGGGAGCTGACGAACTTAGCCTACTTGCTCATATTATGTTAAGAACCAGATTAGAACAAAATATAATAAACAATACATTAGAAGTCAAAGATCTTCATGATGCATGGTTAGAAGGTATGAAACATTACGAAATTCCAGTAAAAGCTAAAAATGAACTAGATACTTATTTTCAAGATAAATACTGGGCAAGTGGAATTATAGGATATTTTCCTATTAAGGTTATAGCTTTAATTACTGCTATACAAATTTTTTCATTTATCAAAAATGATCATTACGAATTTTTAAATGCTATGATGGAAGGAGATTTCAGCAAACTCATTAATTGGTTATCTAAAAATATATGTAATACAAAATATAGTTTTTTAGATCTATTAAAAAAAATAACTGGTAAGAATTTAAACGTTGAGTGCTGTATCAATTATCTATCTGAGAAGTATAATTTATCTCGATGATTATTTTAAATAAAATAACCAAAAATTTTCGTAATTTTTTTGCTCTTAAGAGTTTATTTGCCAGTGATATTGCAATAGATCTCGGTACAGCAAATACTTTAGTTTACCAAAAAAACCAAGGCATAGTGCTTGATGAACCTTCAGTTGTAGCGAGAATAAAAGAAAAAGGAAACTATATACCTTATGCTTTTGGCAAAAGGGCTAAAATGATGCTTGGGAAAACACCAGGAGAAATAAAAGCAATAAGACCACTAAAAGATGGAGTCATCGCTGATTTTAAAAGCGCAGAAGAAATGTTAAAATATTTTATATATAGTGCAAATACAAAACTCACTATTAATAAACCTAATATTATAATATGTGTTCCATCTGGATCTACTCCAGTTGAAAGACGTGCAATACAGGACGCAGCAGAAAGTGCTGGCGCAAACGAAGTATTTTTAATTGAAGAGCCAATGGCAGCTGCAATTGGCGCTGGGCTTCCCGTTACTGAGCCAGAAGGCTCAATGGTTGTTGATATAGGTGGTGGTACAACAGAAGTTGCAATTATTTCTTTGGGAGGAATTGTTTATTCACGATCTGCCAGAATAGGCGGTGATATTATGGATGAAGAAATAAGATCATATATTCGCGAAAATCATAAATTATTAATCGGTGAAACAACAGCTGAAAAAATAAAAAAAAACATAGGTTCTGCTATTTTACCAAATGAAAACGATAAAAAAGAAATGGTAGTTAAAGGCAGAGATATAGTAAGCGGAATGCCGAAAGAAATTCTTCTATCAGAATATCAAGTTGCAGAAAGTTTAATAGAACCTGTACATCAAATAATTTCCGCTATCAAAACAGCATTAGAAAGTACCCCCCCCGAACTTTCTTCTGACATAGCAGATAAAGGAATAGTTTTATCTGGTGGTGGTGGATTGCTACGTAATTTAAGTAAAGTCATTAATGAAACAACAAAACTACCAGTTCGTGTAGCAGATAACACACTTTGCTGTGTTGCCTTGGGTAGTGGAAAAGTACTCGAAGATATGGATTATTTTAGTCATGTTTTATTTAAGCAAGAATAGCAAATCAAAAGTTCAACTTTAAAATACAAATAAAACAATAAATATGCATATATACACATATATACATTATTTTATTTAACCATAAAATTAGTTTACTCCTTTCGTTCATTTTGTTTTTCTATCTTTATTGAATCTTATTTAGAAACTATAATTCTCTATATCATTTGTTATATTAACATATATTGTTTGCTTCGATTGGATCGAAACATAAAATAACTATTTATTTAAATAATTTAGTTCCTTTTATTTCACAACTTCATGATAAATTTCTTTAAGAATATAAGGTTTATATTATAAATATAGAGTTAGTATTTCAATACTTGCAAAATAATACCCATTAATACTAACAAAATTAAGTTAATCCCACTGCAATAATGAAACTCTATAAAAACATTGAATATTATCCGTTGTTTCTCTCATAGACTTGACACAAATAATATATTTGATTAATAGTTAAAACACGTTTATTTGAATTTATTGATAACCGGGATTAGGATATGTTCGTTTCTAGAATTTATGCTGCAGATACAATTAGTAATACATCAAGTTTTAGCGCTTCTCTTGCTAATTTCATTCCATTAATTTTGATAATTATAGTATTCTATTTTTTTATAATTCGTCCCCATCACAAAAAATTAAAAGATCTTAAAAAAATGATAGACCAAATAAAACGCGGTGATACTATTGCTACTTCTGGAGGAATAATAGGTATAGTCAACAAAATTGATGAAGTCAACGCGCAATTTTTAATAGAAATAGCGCCAAAAGTTGAAGTGAAAATTCTGAAATCTGCTGTATCTGAAGTTTTAAATAAAGAAATTAAAATCAAACCACCATTTGAAAAAAATAAGATTGAAAAAAATGATAAAAAAAATAAAAACCAATCGGATAATAAAAATAAGAAAGAACAGAATGATAAGGATTAAATATTTGATACTTTTAAAAGTAAGAAAAGTACCATAATGGAAAATAGAGTAGATAAAATTAAATCCCTCTACAAGAAACTTTAAACCTACTAAAACTATTCCAGAGTATTAAATTAATGTAACCCTATTTTTATAGTACTCATGCTAAACTAAAGTTTACTAAAATTTAACTTAAGATATAATTATTATTAATACGAAAGACCTATATTAATTTTATATAAACATATTAAATATAATTTATTCAAATGATAAAAAAGGATGAGTTTAATATAAGAATCATTAGAAAATTTCGTCATATTTCCACTTACAAAATGGCACTAAAATTTTATAAATTTCATAAATGAAAAGCTACACTATACTAAATTATATAATTTTTGATTCTAAAATTAGAAAATAACTTTTTATTAGAGATAGAAAATTCAACATAAATAGCACTATATAAGAATATAATAAAAAATATCTACTAAAATTTTATGTTCAAATAGAACATTAAAATAAGAATAATATTCATTTAATAAAATTATTTTACAACTAAAAACCAATAATTAATTTAAGATTGATTTTTAATTCCATGATCAACTTGATTAAATAACAATAAAATATATTAGAAACTAGATATAATTACTCATAAATTAACTCGATATTCTAAAACTGTTCAAACTTATAAATTATATTATATTGCCTTAATTTTATGTAAAATCTTTAAAACTAAATCTTGATATTTTATCAAACGTATTTTATCATATCTTCCAACAGAAAATAACATTTTATCAAAACAGCCTCTTGAAAGAATTATTCATTATGACACATGTTCCAATTTTATTAAAAGAAATGCTATTACAGCTCTTACCACAAAATGGTAGTGTTTATGTAGATGCTACTTTTGGAGCTGGAGGATATAGTGAAGCTATATTAAAATCAGCCGATTGCAAAATATACGCAATCGATAGAGATGAAACAGTTATCAAATTTTACAATGACCTAAGTACTAGATATCCTAATAGGATAGAACTATCTATTGAAAAATTTAGTAAAATTAAAAGCATTTTAAAAAAAAAATTAAAATATCCAACGCTGAAATCCGAAAAAAAATACAATAAAACTATTGAATGTGTAGACGGAGTTATATTTGATGTCGGAACATCATCTATGCAGCTTGATGAAGGAAATAGAGGATTTTCTTTTCTACGTAACGGTTATCTTGATATGCGTATGGATAAGTTTTCTAAAATCAATGCTTTGACATTTGTCAATACTCTATGCGAAAAAAAAATTGCAAATGTTATATATAATTATGGAGGAGAACGCTATTCTCGCAAAATTGCAAAAGCAATAATAAATATACGTAAAAAAAAAACTATTAAAACTACGTTTGAACTTGCAGATATTGTTCGCTCTGTAGTATTTCGTAGAAAAAGCAAAATTGATCCTGCAACCAGGACATTTCAAGCAATTAGAATATGGGTAAATGATGAATTAAAAGAACTAGAAATAGGCATCAAAGCAGCATCTGAAATTTTAAGAAAAAACGGTAAATTAATTGTTATTACTTTTCATTCTTTAGAAGATCGTATAGTCAAAACCTTTTTTAAAAATCTATGTAAACAAGAAACCAGTGAACATAAAATATTTTCCTTACTAAATAAAAAAGTAATCAGAGCTAGTACTGAAGAAATAAATACAAATCCACGTGCACGTTCAGCAAAATTAAGAGCTATACAAAGACTATCATAAAATCTTCTATAAATTTATGGCAAAATTTGCTTTCTTTTTATAAAGATAAAATACATTTTAAGAAAATTTTAAAGTGTATTATTATTATTTTTCATTATAAGATAAAATTTTTCTCTAAAACTATTTGAAAAATATAAATAAAAGAATTTTATAAAACTCCTTCAATTCCTATGTAATAAAGAAAATACAAAATTAACTAATTTTATTTTTATGTTAATTTTAACATTTCTCTATATGATCAAATAACTCTATTTTCTAAAATGAACTATTAAGATTTATTTAAATTTTTAAAATGATCCTGGTCTATTATTTATATTGTTTTAAACAATTACTTTATCATTACTTCCTGTCCATGTATCTAAAATTATTGTTTAATATAACACAGTTTATTCTCATAAAATGATCTCTCGCTATAAAATATACTTTTCTCTCATTTCGCTTTTACTTTTTCTTACTATCCTTGTTAATTTTTTTTAATTTTCTAAAAACTAATCAAAGCTATAATTATCGCGCTACAACTTCAATGAAAATAATTTTCTTAGACTCCCTCCTCCTTCTTACTCTAGGTTTTACTCACTAAATAAAGCATATTAATATCCAACCACCTTTATTTAAATAAAACATCTACTAATTAAGACCCTAAAATATTCAAAATAAGATAAACTTATCATTTTATTACTAAACAACACCATCTTAATACCATAACGTTTCGCAAAAACCACATGCTTCCTATTTTAATAAATTAAATAATATATAACTCAATCATGTTTTGTTATAAACATCCTCTTGGGATAAGTTAGAACATTAATGTCGTTAATTATTTATAATAAAATAAAATCTTACCGAATTAAATCATAAAATTAATTAAACAATACTTACACACTAAATCTTAAATCGAACTTGGTATTCTGAACCGGATATTTTCAGTAATACCACTAAGCATAATCGAAACTCTTACATTCATTTGCATTTTTAAATAATTTATTAACTCACTAACCAATATATCAGGAACAGAAGCACCTGCAGTAATTCCTATTTTTTTTATACCTAAAAACCAATTCTTATCTACACAATTATAATTATCAATTAAATGAGCTTTTTTTCCTTTAGCTAAACATATATCTAATAAACGATTAGAATTCGAACTATTTTTACTTCCCATAACTAACACTATGTCTGCAATTTTAATTAATTTTTTAACAGCATTTTGTCTATTTTGTGTTGCATAACATATTTCTTTAAAATCAGAACCTTTAATATTGGGAAATTTAAACTTCAAAGCATCAACAATTTCAACAACATCATCAATACTCAATGTAGTTTGCGTAATATATGATAAATTATTTGGATTTTTAACCCTTAAAGAATGTACATCTTTTACACTTTGTACTAAAATAACAGGATTTTTTACTCTCCCGCTAATTCCCTTAATTTCCTGATGATTTTTATATCCAATTAAAATCAATTCCCTACCGCTATCTTCGTACTTCTTTGCTCTTTTGTGTACTTTACTAACTAAAGGACATGTTGCATCAATCACCTGAATACCCCTCCTTTTTGCTCCCTCTTCAATACTTTTTGATACTCCGTGCGCACTAAAAACTAATACCCCATCATTATTTTTAATATCTTCGATGCTATTTATAAAAATTACACCTTGTTTCTTAAAGCCCTCCACTATATATTTATTATGAACTATCTCATGCAACACATAAATACAATGCCTATCCTTATACTTTTCTAAGGTAATAGATAGTATATCTATAGCTCTCCTAACTCCAGCACAAAAACCATACGGCTCAACTAAAATAGCTTCCATTTTATATTTCAATATATAAAATAAATAAATATACAAATTTTGTATTAAGCACTTTCTTTTATAAGAAGAATAACACACCCCACTCAAATAAATCCTTAACTCTTATAATACTATAAGCAAATCCCTTTTAATAAAATTAGAGAATATAATATCACAATAATAATACTGTGATCTATCACATAATTTTAACATTAAAAAGCTAAAAATTTTATCTCTAAACAAACTGCAATTTCAATTTTTATTAATTTGATTTCATTCAGTATTCTTCTGAAAAGAATAATAAAAACAAATAACCTTTAGAAGCTTATAAAGCTAACAATAAATTCTTTTTAAAAGAAAGACAAGAACAATCAGATCATTACTGCATAACACAAACATGATTATTTATAAAAACAAAAGAATTCAATAAGAATCTATGATATTACCTAACTATCTAACATAGCCTCCATAAATTTAATATTTAAAATAATATTATTTGTTCAAATAATATACTAATTTGTGTCTTTATAACAACACAACACAATATAACTCCCACGTAAAGACGCCTACACGCTACTACTAAAACATTTTATTTAAGGATAACTAAAATCTAATATTTTTTTATAAAAAGTTTAAGCTTATGATCTCTATTATTTCCATCAATACAAAGAACCCCATCTTCTGTCAGATTACAATTCTTGGGAGAAATATTAAAGTCAACCTTTTCTCCGTTATCATCTACACTAAGACAAATTCTTGGCTCAAAAAAATCCTCCACACTAGCTTCAAACTCCTTCACTGAATTTCCATCTAGAGATGATAAATTAAACTTCCAAATATTACTTGGATCAATATTTCCAACGTAACTATTGCACTCATCATCTGCACAATATGAACTTTCAATCATATAACCCCCACCAGGAATATCTATAAGAAAGTCCAATAAACCATCTAACATACAAACTCCAATATTACTTACACCTTAACCCACGCCAATAGAATTATTATTCTACACTTAAGGAACAAAATATCAATAATTTATTTGCATTTACGTTATTTTAATTACTTTATAAATAGTTTATATTAATTTGATTTAATATCAGTTCTATCTCTATGTCTCTCTTAAAAATTTTTAAAATTTATAAACCACATTCAAAGTCTCTTAAAACATAAGAGTCCCTGAATACAAAAGTTTACCTACTCGATTTAATATTATAAACTTACTACATTATTTATTTCGAATATAATACATAAAATACCTACATCGCAATAAATATATGTAAACATACAGCGTTTTCAACCATATCCAACGTGATATAATGTTCAAATTACAAAATGTACATCAACAAAATTCTAACGTTTTTAACGACAAAAAACTTATAAGTAGTAATATGTATAAAACCGTAAATATATAAACTTTAATTAAACACACAAAATGCTCTGTCAACAAATTATAAAAGTATCATCAAAATTCACTAAAAAACAAATAAACTTTATTTGTACACATTAGAAAATATTTTTATAGAAAAATTATATATAAATGATAAAACATAAAAATTTCCTTTGAACGGAAATCAATAGAAACTTGATATGTTTTCATTAAATGAACTATCTAAATTTCTGTTCTAAGAATCTCCCGCAGATAAAATAGAATCTGAAATAAAATTCACTAATTTTTAAATATATTTAAAATACAAATAATTACACAAATGTTCTCACTTAATTACTTTAAAATAAAGTAAATTTTTAACCAAAATTTACAAAATAAAACACAAATTAAATCAAATTCTTCTAGCCTTATCAAAACAAACAAATAAAAAATTAATCTAATTTCTAAATTACCATACCGAGACAGCAGTAGCTTAACTATAAAATTTCATATTTTACGAAATAAGAGCAAAATCATAAAAGGATTAATAATTATTAAATCCCATAATAATAAACTCTAACCTTACAGGTATTTACCCTCACTGAGAATAAGCAACAATATAATACAAAACATTGATGATAGTATTTATCATCAATATTACTACTCTAATTCTTAATAAGAATTCCTCTATATTAAAACAAATGTAAATAAAACATACAAAATTCTTTATAATCTATAAAATTTAAAATAATTAAAAAAGAACAAAATTTTGATATATTAAATAAGGTATACAATTTTATATAAAAAACGAAACACAGATTAAATCTTTACAACAAATTTCCAATCCCACTATAATTATTTCTTATCTTATAACCTCATCATTTTAAATTCTTCTTGATTAAAGAATTTCAATTAATAATACAAATTAAAAGATTTGTTCAATAAAAACACTACTCATCATTATATTTCCACTTAAATATCTCTTCTGTAAAACTCTACATTCCACAAACTAAAATTTTTCCTAAATACATACAAATTACAACTACATGTACTTCTCATCCTTTATGGGTACACTTCTAACTTTTATTTTCATATTAGAATTCAGTGTTGTATTATAATTGTCTATTGTTATATAAACAACATAGATTTTATAATTTTACTATTTTTATTATAATATCACATAATATTATGAAATTATAATCACATATGAGCATCATCCTAGCAACAGGTGGCACAAAAGGACACATCTCCCCGGCTATAACTTTAGCAAAAGCGCTAAAAATACATGGACATAACAGCATACTATTTACTAATAAAAAAATAAATAAAAACACAAATTTTATAAAAAGTTATATTCTTCCATTATGTAAGCCAAGTAATAAACTTAAGTTTTTTCTTTTTTTAATATATAGTTGCGTATCAGTGTTATATCGCATGAAAAAAATAAAACCAAAGCTAGTTATCGGATTCGGGGGATATTCTTCTTTCCCAACTCTTCTTGCAGCAAAAATTCTTTTTATACCAATAATTTTACATGAACAAAATATAATTTTGGGAAGAGTAAATAGACTTTTCTCTAAAAATGCAAAATTAATTGCAACTAGTTTTCCAGAAACTAAGTTTGTAAGTAAAAGCAAATTTATTTTTACAGGAAACTTTATCAATATAAAAAAACGAAACTATCCTCGCAATAAAAAAATTATAAATATACTAATAATAGCAGGTAGTCAGGGCGCAAATTTCTTTGACGAAATAATAAGTAGCATAATTTGCAGTCTACCTATTGAAATAAAAAAAAAATTAAAGTTACACAACAATGTATAAAAAAAAATATGAATAAAGTTAAATGTTTGTATAAAAATGAAGCAATCTATTATGAATTAAATGAATTTTTTAATGATATAGAAAATAAGTTAGCAAATGCCCACTTAATAATTAGCAGAGCGGGAGCAACTTCAATAGCAGAAATCACTCTTGCTGAGCGTCCAGCCATTTATATTCCTTATCCTTATTCAAAGGATAATCACCAATTCTATAATGCAAAATATATCGAAAGTCTGGGAGCAGCTGTAATAGTTGAACAAAATAATAAAATAAAAAAAAAATTAAAGAAATTATTAATAAACCTATTGCAAAATCAAAATAATGAAAAACTATATATTATGGCCAATAATACTAAAAAAACAAAAATGAAAAATGGTGTTAATAAATTCATAAAAATAATAAATAAAAATATTTTAAATTAAATCTACTATTAAAAAAGTTGTTCCATGAATACAACTCTTATTAAATTATTTACATTTCTAATTCTTTAGAGAAGCTTTGACTTTTCTTTTTTATTTTTGTAAAATAGAATATTATTTCAAATTCAACTAATTTAATCTTAGATAAGGATTAGGCCTTATATAGGCAAACCAGATTTGCTATAGAATAATAATAAAACAACAATAGTAAAAATCCATTTCACTCAACTGACAGCCTATAAATTTTATCGAAAACATAAAATCACAAAACAAAACCATTTACATTGATTGTATAATTATTATATTAATTTTTATATACAAAATAACAATAATATCTTACTATCGTATTAAAGTCTCACATTTTGTCTAAACTTCTTACCTAAAACTCATTCTCGGTTTTATCTACATTTATAGATATTTTATCACATAAAAACTATTTTATTAAAATATGTTTAATTTTTAATGACGTAATCTGCTATCCTTATATCGTACATAGCTTACAACTTGTTTTACTCCCTTTACTTTCCTTGCAACCGCCATCACAGCTTCCAATTCTGGTTTACTTTGAGCTATACCCATCAAGTAAACAATCCTATCAAGAGTATTAACACTATAATTAACTGATTTAATATTCCTTTTACTCAATAATTTCATTCTTATTTTTGTCGTTATTATAAAATCTACAGTAGAATCAATTATAGAAGCTATTTGTATCGGCATTACTTTTATTTCATTTATCACTTCTTTAACTTCCTTTTGCCGCCAAGCTATTTTTTCTGCTATAAGTTGTTTTTCAAGTGAATTAACACCTCCAATAAGCAACACTCTTCCTTCACTTACTTTAACTATTACAGATGTAAATAACCCATATTTTATAAGCTCACTATTAATCCTAATAATCATAGCCGTATCATCGACAATATTTCCTAAAGATTTATCTTGTGCTATCACTGTCGCCGTTACAGTAGCCACCACACTAGTACCTATTATAGATGGCGTACAGCTACTTTGCATAAGTATACAAACCCCAAATAATAAACTAGCTGTCAACTTCATTGCTGATTTTAGAATCAAGAATTTTATTAAGAATGTTAATAAACTTTTCAATATTCTATATTGTAGAAACAATATAAATTAACTAAGATAGAATTGCAAATCATTTAAAATGATAAGAATACACCATAAATTATGCGAAAGCGGATATGGCGAAATTGGTAGACGTGCCAGGTTTAGGTCCTGGTGGGCTTGCTCATGGGGGTTCAAATCCCCCTATCCGCACTTCGGATTTTATGTTAAATTTTCAGAGATCGAAATTAATTAATAAAACCTAATAAAAAAAACTTCTAAACAACTAACCCTTCTTAAGGATTGTTATTTTACCAATATTCTGATAAAATAAATCCTATAATATAAAAATTGATAACAAATTGTAATGTCTAATATATCTCAAAGTACAATCAAAAATTTATCGAATAATATATATGCCTACAAAAAGATTAGTATAGATAAATTAAAACATGAATATGAAATCACAGTCAGTAGCGACTATATAGAGCAAAAGATAAATTCTAGATTACAAGAAATAGCAAAAAATACAAAATTGTCTGGATTCAGATTAGGAAAGACACCTTACGATCTTGTCGCAAGTACTTATAAAAACGAAATTTTAAAATATGTAGTAAGCAATACAATTAATTACTGTTCAAGTGATTTAATAAAAAAGATCGAGATTGAGTCCCGTGTTTGCCATAAAATTGATATTATATCATTACCAGAGTTAGATAAAGAAAATAAAAGAAGAGACTTTGTATATAAACTATCTTTTGAGTCGATGCCAAAAGTACCAACAATAGATCTCGATAAAATAATTTTAAAAAGAATTGAAGTAAAAATTAAAGATGAAGATATAAAGGAATTTATTGATTCTATAAAAACAGAGTTTCCTAATTTTATTTCTATTAGTGACAATTCTTATCGAGCAAAAAATGGAGATAAACTAACAATTGATTTTGAGGGACGGATTAGAAACAAACTCTTCCAAGGCGGAAGTGGCAAAAATTTTTCTGTTAATCTGGGATCAGGTACATTTATTAATAATTTTGAAAGTCAATTAATTGATATGAAAAAAGGAGAAACAAAAAACTTTAAACTAAAATTTCCCGAAAACTATCAAACAATTTTTCTCGCAGGACAAGAAGCTGTTTTTTCCGTTAAAGTTAATGATATCAAAACCATTAAAGCTTTTGAAGATGATAACGAAATAGCTAAAAAAATTGGTTTTAAAGATTATTTTTCACTAAAAAACCATGCAAAAAAAATAATTAATAATCAATGCAAAGAAATGAAAAATCTTTTGATTAAAGAAGAACTATTTAATTTTTTAGATACTAATTATAATTTTGATTTACCTATAGACATGATAAAGCAAGAGCAACAAAAAATAAAAAACAAGTTAACAAACTCTAAAGACGAATCCCTTAAAGAAGTTAAGAGGCGAGTAAAACTTGCAATGCTGTTTATCAAATTCAGTACAAAATATAAAATATCATTAGATCAAAATGATATTTTAAATATCATCTTAAATCAATATGTTAACAAAGACGTACCACTCGACAAAGCACTAAGACGTTTTAGATCAGATAAACAATTCCAAAGACTAGTTAAGGGACAAGCTCTTGAGCATAAGATTACAGACTTTATAATACAAAAAGTTAATAAAAAAAAGCAAACTATTTCTGTAAAAGAATTAAAAGAATTGTTTAATAAAATTAAATAATTTAGTAATATTTAATAAAATAAAAGGGTATGACTCTTATACCAATTGTAGTTGAACAAACAAGTCGTGGCGAACGCGCTTATGACATATATTCAAGATTGGTGAAAGAAAGAATAATTTTTGTAACTGGTCCAATCGAAGATAATATGGCAAGTGTAATAGTAGCACAGCTCTTATTTTTAGAATCAGAAAATCCTGATAAGGATATTTACATGTATATAAACTCACCTGGAGGTATTGTAACTGCTGGTTTATCAATCTACGATACAATGCAATATATTAAACCAGATGTTTCAACTCTATGCATAGGTCAAGCTGCATCTATGGGATCATTATTGCTCACAGCTGGCACGGAAGGTAAGCGATATTCTCTACCTCATTCGAGGATTATGACGCACCAACCATCTGGTGGTTATCATGGTCAGGCAACTGATATAGAAATACACGCCAACGAAATTTTACGAATTAAAAAGAAACTAAATCAAATTTATGAAAAACATACTGGAAATTCGTTAAAACAAATTGAAAAAATGATGGAAAGAGACAAATTTATGGATCCAGAAGAAGCAAAAAAAATAGGCCTTGTTGATAAGGTAATAGCTGAACGTAAAGATATTAAAATTGAAAGTATTAAAGTTGGACAAAAGGTGAACTGATGAATAATAATGATGATATACATTACTGTTCTTTTTGTAATAAAACACAAAACGAAGTAGATAAATTAATTACTAATTCTTCAGATACTTTAAAAGTGTTTATATGTAATGAATGCATAGAATTGTCTCACAAAGCAATAAGCCAAAGAAAAAACTGGGTATTTAATTCAGATTATATTTCTGATGTAAAACTACTCTTTAAAAAACCCAAAGATATAAAAAATTATCTCAGCAAACACGTTGTTGGCCAAGAACATGCCCAGCATGTTTTGTCTGTTGCAATGTATAATCATTGTCAATCTATGGCTCAATTCCACTCTATAAACGATGTTGAAATCGAAAAATCAAATGTAATGCTCATTGGTCCCACAGGTTCCGGAAAAACCTTACTAGCTAAAACACTCGCCAGAGTTTCAGACGTACCATTCGCAATGGCTGATGCTACAACATTAACTGAAGCTGGTTATGTAGGTGACGACGTAGAAAGTGTATTATCCCGCCTACTGCAAGCAGCAAATTACGATATTATAAGAGCACAACGAGGTATAGTTTTTATAGATGAAATAGACAAAATTACTAGAAAATCTGAAAGCACTTCAATAACGCGTGACGTTTCCGGTGAAGGAGTGCAGCAAGCTCTACTTAAAATTATGGAAGGTACAATTGCTTACGTCCCACCACAAGGTGGAAGAAAACATCCACAACAAGAATTCATACAATTAGATACTAACAACGTGCTGTTTATTTGTGGAGGAGCTTTTGAGGGATTAGATAAAATCATCGAAGCAAGAAAGAAGGGAACGTCAGTTGGTTTTGGAGCGGATATTAGTCAATCCAAAGAACAAAAGAAAAAAAGTACTTTACGTGATGTTCAACCAGAAGACTTAATTAAATTTGGCTTAATACCGGAGTTTGTAGGACGTGTTCCAGTAACCGCTGTTTTAGATGAATTAGATCATAAAGATTTAGTACATGTTCTAATAGAGCCAAGAAACGCACTAATAAAACAATATAAAGCGTTATTTGCATTTAGCAAAGTCAATCTTGAATTTTTAGATAGCGCAATATCAGCTATTGCTGAAAAAGCTATGAATTATAGAACCGGTGCTAGAATGTTACGCGCCATTCTGGAATCACTTTTACTTGATGTTATGTACATAGTTGGAAACGGAGGTTTTGAAGGTAGTACAATAGTGGTTACCAAAGAAATGGTTGAATCAGGAAAAGTAGTAATCAATCATAATAATAAAGGTGATATTGTAGCAGGAACTTGATTAAAATATCATATGTATATAAATATTAAATATGCCTATAGATTCTAATCTCACTACGTTACCAGTATTGCCCTTGAGAGATGTAGTAATTTTTCCGGGCGTAGTAATACCTTTATTTATAGGAAGAGAAAAATCTATCAACGCGCTAGAGCACGCAATCAATAACAATTGCCACCAAAATAAAATTTTTCTAGTAGCACAGCAAGATGGTTCCCTTGATAACCCAGAACCACAAGATCTTTACGAAGTAGGTGTATTAGCAAATATTATACAGCCACTAATAAAACTACCTGATAATGCAGTAAAGGTTGTAATTCAAGGAATAAGTAGAGGAAGAGCTATTAAATATATAGATACTCATACCTTATTACAGGCTAAAGTAGAATTAGATAATCATCATAACAAATATAAAGGAGACGAAAATAATATTGATTTAGAAGCTTTAAGACGATGTGTCATAGATGCATTTGATAGCTGGTGTAAACTAAACAAAAAAAACCAACCTGATGTTATCATTAATCCAATTGAGCAAATTAAAGAAATTGATCTACTTGTAGATACAGTAGTTTCATATTTGAATATAAAAGCATCTGATAAACAGAACATACTTGAAACATATAGCTTAGAAGAACGCTTAAAAAAAACTTTTACTTTTATTGAAAGAGAAATTAGCATTTTAAATGCACAAAATCATTTATATAAAACAATTAAATCACAGGTCGAGAACACTCAAAAAGCTTATTATCTTAACGAGCAGTTAAAAGCTATACAAAAAGAATTAGGTGAATTTGAGAATGGAGAAGAAGGAAGCATAATAAATGAATTTGAAAAAAAAATAGAAGAAACAAAGCTTTCTCAAGAAGCAAAAGAGAAGGCCATAACTGAATTAAAAAGATATAAAAAAATGAATCCGATTTCTCCCGAAGCTACAGTTATATCCAACTATCTATATTGGTTACTTGATTTACCTTGGGGTAAATATAAAGATACAAAAATTAATTTAAATACAGCTAAAAAAATTTTAAATGAAAACCATTATGGCATAGAAAAAGTAAAAGATAGAATAATAGAATTTTTAGCAGTGCTAAAAAGAGTAAAAGAAATTAAAGGCCCAATACTTTGTTTATTGGGGCCGCCTGGCGTTGGTAAAACTTCCTTAGCTAGATCCATGGCAAAAGCACTAGGAAGGGATTTTGTTTGTATAGCTTTGGGAGGTGTACGCGACGAATCTGAAATACGTGGTCATAGAAAAACCTATATTGGTTCAATGCCTGGCAAAGTTATTCAACACATAAAAAAAGCTAATTCGTGCAATCCACTTTTTTTACTTGACGAAATAGATAAAATGGGCTCTGATTCACGTGGTGACCCTGCATCAGCATTATTGGAAGTTTTAGACGCTGAACATAACAAGCATTTTATAGATCATTACCTAGAAGTTGAATTCGATCTTTCAAGTGTAATGTTTGTAGCTACAGCAAATAGTTTAAATTTACCTCATCCTTTACATGACAGAATGGAAATTATTCAATTATCTGGATATACTGAAGATGAAAAAATTAATATTGCTAAGTACCATTTGATCCCGAAATTAAAAAATGAACATGGTTTACGAAAAAAAGAATGGAGTATAACTGATGATGCGCTATATAAATTAATACGCTTATATACACGTGAAAGCGGTGTTCGTAGCATGGAAAGAGAACTTGCAAAACTAATGAGAAAGGCAGTCAAAGAAATATTAGAAAATAAAAATAAAAAAATTCATGTAAGAGACAGCGATTTACAAAATTATTTAGGAGTACGCAAATATACATTCAATATTGCGGAAAATGAAAGTTTAGTAGGTGTAGTAACTGGATTAGCTTATACTGAAGCAGGTGGTGATATCCTAATGATAGAATCAGTCTTAATACCAGGAAAAGGCGAAATAAAATATACGGGAAAACTTGGAGAAGTTATGCAAGAATCTATAAAAGCCGCATATAGTTATATCAGATCAAACTGTCTATCCTTTGGTATAAAACCTGAAAAATTTCAAAAAAATGATATACATCTTCATTTACCTGAAGGAGCTATACCAAAAGATGGCCCTTCTGCAGGTAGCGCAGTGTGCACATCCATTGTTTCTCTTATGACAAACATACCTGTTAATAAAAATATCGCTATGACAGGTGAAATAACACTACGCGGAAAAGTTTTAGCTATCGGAGGTTTAAGAGAAAAATTACTAGCAGCACTAAGAGGATCAATAAAAATTGTAATTATACCTAGTGAAAATGAAAAAGATATGCAAGAGATACCGGCAAACATTAAAGAAAAAATCAATGTAGTTTTTGTTAAAAACATTAATGAGATTATAAAAATTGCTTTAATACAACAACCTACTTCTAATTAAAAGCCCTACCCCCCCATTACTGCCCCTAAAATTCTCCTCTTTATAACATTTATTTATAACAATTTATATAAAAAGAGAAATATGAATTTTCATTATAAAAACTATTAAAATTAAAGACTATTAAATAATATATATAAATATATAAAAGCAATTGCTTTCATTATTTAATAGCCTTCCTTTTTTCATTTGTAAACTCCATTTAGTTATGTTTAGTTAAAATTATTTCACTAAGTCTAAACTAGAAAATTTAGCAATCAATTAAAACACAATCAGAAGATCAATAAGAAAAAAGATGAAACAATAAAAACTCTATCTCTTGTGAAGAAGAGATATATTTCTCTGTTTTACAAACAAAACGGGCGAGCGACCAGAATCGAACTGGCAACATTCAGCACCACAAACTAACGCTCTACCAATTAAGCTACGCCCGCCAAAATGCAAACACTTCAGTGCATCCTACCATAGTAATATAATATAAAAAAGTCAATTAATTTTTAAAATGCAACCCATTAAAATAATTTTCAATAAAATTCCAAAGTAATTTTGTCGGTTAATAAATCAATTTCAAAAATTTGGTTTATAACTTCTTCTATCAAAAAAAACGTATATTAAATTATATATAGCGTAATGTAAAATATCACTTCACCAAAAAATATTTCGCAAATACCTACTACTTTTCCCCTAAGATGGCATACCTCTTGTGTATCTCTATCTCTTTTTTTTTAGAACATACTTTCCAAAAATGAGCTAGAAATCCCTATATAAATCTATTATCTGTTAAAACAATAAAACAAACTCTTATCTTTAAAAAGGTTTGTTCCCTATACAAATAACCCAGTAATTTTTTAAAAAATCTTTAGTTCACTCACTTTTATAAACCTTCCTATCTTAGTACTTTAACTAAACTTACTAAAATAATTTAACATAAAACTTTTTATATGCTATTTTAATTACATTAATATCTTTCTTTTATTTCTACAACTGTTATATCTATAACATTATTATTTTAATAGAAACTAAACTTATATTAAAACTTTTAAACAAAAATTTATAAAGCATTAACCAAACAATTTTTGTATAATCCTTTATCGCTATTTCACGCTATAAAATGTATTAATTTTACAGATAAAAATTTTTTCACTTACCTGTTTCCTCTCTTTCTAACACCAAATCTAGTAATATTTAAATTTTGCCCACACTTAAAACTATCTCTCTTCCATTTATTTCATTTAATATCATAATAATTTATTAATAAAATATTACTAAACTACTAACTTATAGACTCCCTTTAAAAGAACCCGGACCCTATGTAAAAGATTCATCTAAAAATACAGTTTTTCCAGATACAACAGTCCGTACTACATATCCTTTCACTTTGCGTCCATTAAAAGGAGAATTCTTTGATTTACTCGCAAAAGTATCAACTTCAATCTCCCATTCATAATCTAAATGGACTAAAGCTAAATCTGCAGTAAAATTTTTTTGTATGCGACCACGAGGTACACGTATTATATCTGCAGGCTTATATGTCAATTTTGCAAGTATATCAAATAGACTAATTTGCCCACCATAATAAAGCTCAAGTGAAAGAGGTAGTATAGTTTCAAGACCTATAATACCAAACGCAGAGTCTTTAAGCGAAAGATCCTTAGAAGAAGGATCATGTGGCGCATGATCGGTTGCGATACAATCAATCAATCCAGTTTTTAAAGCCTCAACTATAGCTAATCTATCTTCTTCAGTACGAAGCGGCGGATTCATTTTAGCAGTTACTCCATGTCTTTTTATAGCATCCTCAGTTAAAGTAAAATGATGAGGCGTTACTTCGCATGTAACATTTAATCCCAAGTTTTTTGCATACTTAATAATATCAAGTGAATCTTTTGCAGAAACATGTAAAATATGATAACGAGCATTTTTTATATCCTTCATAAGTAATATATCACGACTTACTATAATAGATTCCGAAGCACTTAAAATCCCTTTTACTCCTAACTCCTCAGAAATTTTACCTTCATTAATCACACCACCTGCTGACAAATTTAAATCTTCTGCATGCTGAGCAATTGGAACATTTAACATACTTGAATAAAGTAATGCTTGCCTCATAATCATTGAATTCATAATTGGTATACCGTCATTAGTAAATCCAACTGCACCTTCCTTAACCAGAAGAGCCATTTCAGTTAATTTTTCCTCCAAAGAAGTAGTGACCTTAGCATAAAATTCGATTTTTACATGAGAAGTTTCAAATGCTCTATATTTTAGATACCTAGCCAAAATAACACTATCAATTGCTGGAATAGTATTAGGCTGACAAACTACAGTTGTAACTCCTCCTGCAGCAGCAGATCTACTACCAGTATATATAGTCTCCTTATACTCCTGACCGGGTTCACGAAAATGCACATGAATATCAACAAGACCTGGTATAATAGTAAGTCCACTACAATCCACTACCTCATCAACTTCACTTGTTAAGACTCCATTCGAAAATAGAAACTCACCAAAATCAACAATTCTACTCCCCTCAGTCAACAATGTACCCTTTCTTATATCTAACTTAGTTTCTGGATCAATAATACGAGCATTCGTATATGCTACCTTATAACCATCTTTTTGTCCTGTCTGCAACAAGCTCCAAATCTTGGTCATTAAAAATCTCGATCATAAAACGAACCTAAATAATGTTCAAAATAAAATTTTGAACAATACTAAAAACACTTTAAATCATTTAAATCTAAAAAACAACACTATAAATTTTTTATAAAACTAAATAAAATCTATACGTATCCCTTTTTAATTATATTTTCTAATCTCATCCTCTTTAATCATTAGTACACTTAAATAATAATTCCCCTTTAGATTTTATAATCTTACATTGTAAAACCATTACCTTATTTATATTTTAAACCTTCATTTACAAAATCTTTTATTTCCCTCTATTTTTATCTTAATTTTCAAATTTTCTAATAATATCCAGTATTAATAAACATAAGTTCATAATACACTTATAAAATCTTTCAAATACAATAGACCAACATTATCTTCTTTTTTACCTTATGATCACAAATATTAAATACTGTGCCCTAAAACTAAAAACCTTTATTTACTCTTAACAAGATCGATAAAAATACACAAAAACATAATAAATCTATAAAATAATCCATGCTAAAATTTTATGAAAACTAACTCTAAATTTCCAATTCATTTAATGAAAAAACCTAATAATTTTACTCGTTAACTCATTTTATACACTATATATACCATGTATCTCAATTTTTGAGGGATGTGATTCAGATCACAACTTATTAATAATTATTATATACATATCAATAATATTTATTATTACACTACAAAATTTTTTGTTACTATATACATTATATAGTTTATGCAGGAATGAACTTTGAAAAAACTAAAAGAATTAAAAGAAAACTGGATAATAAAAACAGGGAAATTTTTATATTCATTATTTTTTTTGCTCTTAATTGCATTATCAATACGTAGTTTTTTATTCGAACCATTTCACATTCCTTCTGGCTCAATGAAAAGTACCTTACTTGAGGGAGATTATATTTTAACTAATAAATACGCCTACGGTTATAGTAAATACTCCTTTCCATTTTATTTTAATATCTTCAGCGGTAGAATCTTTTATACTCCTCCAGAACGAGGCGATATAATAGTTTTTAAGCCAACAAAAAATGATAGTATCAGATTTGTTAAGCGAATAATAGGAATACCTGGTGATAAAGTACAAATAATAGATGGAGAGTTGTATTTAAATGATCAAAAAATAAAACGAAAACAAATTGAAAATTTTCTTGATTACGAATCAAATCGTAGTATACCTAGATATATAGAAATTCTTCCAAATAAAAGAAAATATGAAATTCTAATAGATAGCAGTCTTTCCAATAATTTTTCACATAATACTCCAGTTTACTATGTACCCAACAATCAATTTTTTGTTATGGGAGATAATAGAAATAATTCCTTTGATAGTAGATTTTTTGAAGTTGGTTATGTCCCAATAGAAAATATAATTGGCCGCGTCAGTATAGTTGGGTTATCATTTAAATTAAGTAAGGTCAACTGGTTACCATTTAATTTTAGAATACCTATTGCACTTAGACTTGATAGAATATTACATAAAACTCTATAAAATTTATTTATCTTATTCTCTTCTAAAAAGAATTTCCTCTAATTTTGAAATAGCATTATTAATTTTATCCAAATCATCATCTTCTTGTAAAACTTTTTTTGCATTCTGCAATAGAATTTTTAACTCTTGATTAGAAGAAAAGCTATTATTACGTTCAATCAAATGTATAAGTTTATTACCATTAATTTTAGCTTCTACAATAGAACGAACCTTAATATCTTTATCAAAATTACTTACTGATTGATTAACCATATCTTTAATATCGGTTTCACTTAAATTAAAGCTCGAGTTTATTTCAACTACTTGCTCAATTCCTGTAGCTTTATCCCTCGCAGTAACAGTAAGTATCCCATCAACATTAACCGTAAATTCTATCTCAACTTTCACGGAACCTGCAGGAAGTGGCAATATACCCTTAAGCTCAAATTGAGCTAAAGATTTATTATCTTCTACCATTTCGCGCTCCCCTTGGCAAACATGAATTTTAATTGCTGTTTGTCCATCAACATAAGTTGTAAACTCTCTTATTTCTGAAACAGGTAATGGTGTATTTCTTGGTATAATTTTTTCAACCATTCCTCCTATAGTTTCTATACCAAGAGATAATGGTAAAACATCTAAGAGAATACTTTTATTTCTCGAACTTGAAGTCAAATAATGAGCATGTAAAGCAGCTCCAATAACAATTGCTCTGTCTGGATCTATATCATTTAATATTTTATTACTACCAAAAAGTTTAACCAACGAACTATAAACTAATGGCACTCTAGTTGCACCGCCAACTAAAATTACTCCCTTAATATCGTCAATTCCAAGATTTACATCATTTATAGTACGAGTAACTATATCAATAGTTTTATTAACAAAAGATTTAATTGCTTGCTCAAATTCCTTTTTTGTAATTTCACATTCAAAAAACCTTCCATTAATATTGAACTTAAAAATACCAGATGAATTTTTACTCAGGTATTCTTTCACAGTACGTAACTCAACAAATGATGCTCCAATTAAAGGAGTAACTGGTGATGAAGTTAAATCTTTATCATTCCACTGTACATCATCATTTATAACTAAATTTTTTAAACGTAAACATTCAGATCTAGAAATAACATTTTCATTTAAACTACTTACTTGTTTTTTATACTTATCTAGTATAACTAAATTCAGCAGATGATCAAAGTCATCACCACCAAGTTTGGTGTCGCCACCAACTGCAAGTATCTGAAACACTTCTCGATGTAACTTTAATATTGAAATATCAAATGTTCCACCTCCTAAATCATAAACAGCATATATTCCGTTCTTACTATTCTTTTTTCTTAAATAAGAAAGTGCTGCAGCAGTTGGTTCATTAATAAGACGAAGAACTTCTATACCAGCTAATTTTGCAGCATATTTAGTTGCATTACGCGCTGAATCGTCAAAATAAGCTGGTACAGTAATTACTGCTTTTTTTACTATTATTCCATTATATCTTCTCACTCTCTCACATAAAGCTTTTAATATTTCAGCAGAAATTTCAACAGGAGTAAGATATTTACCTTTTGCACATTTTATCCTAATAACTTTTTCGCTTTTATTATCAATTTCAAAATTTACATTTTCTTTATATAAATCTTTAACACTTTTACCCATTAAACGCTTTATTGAGTAAATTGCACATGATTTTCTAATATCATAACCAATTTTCAACACGTTATCTTCATACGAAATAATGGATGGCAAAAGTTCTCTTCCTTGTTCATCTTTAAATATCTCTACTTCACCAATCTTATTTACCACGGCAATTAAAGAATTGGTAGTACCAAGATCTATACCAAACACTATTTCACCTAAATTCGGTTCAGAAATTTGAATTGGTAACATTTTTTTTTATTTCCTCAAATAACTTATACAAATACCTTAATCTCGAAACTTGTATAATAGCTTCATTAAAATTCTTTATAGCAAAAGCATTAATCAAATTTTTAACACAAAATTCTATTTTTTTATTAATTATCTTGCTCGCAAATTGCAAATTCTCATGAAGAGAAAGATATTCTCCCCCTATTTCAATTAAAAACTTATCATTATTTTGCTGATTTTTATAGTCATTTTTTATATGAAAAAGATCTAACAAATGCTCTGCACGTCTCAGCGGTGATTTAAGTACTTGATAAGCCTTATTTATATTTCTCATGTTTTGTGATTGTTTTTCATTTATATCAATTTTACTAAGATCAATATATCTTTTCTCCAACTCATCGAGACTAATATCGAAAATAGGTTCAATCCCAAATAATGCAAAATAGTTAGACATAAAAACTTTCTCCACAACCACACTTCCCTTTTTCATTAGGATTTTTAAAAACAAAACCAGATGAAAAATTTTTTTCTATATAATCTATTTCAGAACCAAGAATAAACATAACAGATTTTGGGTCGATTAATATTCTAATTTTTTGACCATCGTTACAATACTCTTCAATTACTAATTCTAAGGGACGTATATTGTACGCATATTCAATATTATACTTTAATCCAGAACATCCCTTTTGTTTAACTAAAATTCTTATCCCTATCGTTTCTCTTATCTTTTCAGAATCGTCATGTTTTTTATCTAACAAATATTTTATTTTTTCTATCGCATTTGCAGTGATAGTAATAAGTTTCCTATCTGTCTTCGTAATATTTACTACCATAACTCATATGTTTTATACTTAACTTAGCCTATCATCTTGCTTATTTTGATAATCACAAATAGCCGCCTTTATAGCATCTTCAGCAAGCACTGAACAATGTACTTTTACCGGTGGTAAAGACAACTCCTTTACTATGTGCGTATTTCTTATTTTTGTTGCGTCTTCAATAGTTTTCCCTTTGATCATTTCTGTAAGCAAAGAACTCGAAGCAATTGCAGAACCACAGCCAAAAGTTTTAAACTTCGCATCCTCAATAACGCCCTTATTATTAACCCTTATTTGCAACTTCATAACATCACCGCATGATGGAGCTCCAACTAATCCAGTACCAACATTTGGATCATCTTTATCAAGAGAGCCAACATTCCTTGGATTTTCGTAATGATCTAAAATTTTTTCATTATAACTCATAATATGACTACCATAAACTATTCACTTTTAGTATAATAACATATCTAAATTAGAAACCAAAGTAAACCCAAAACGTTTTATCTACACAAAATTACATTTTATTAAAGTATTTTTCTTTACAAGTACTCATAGTATGTCATTCTTTCCTTATTATATTATTTAAAGGAGAATTTTCCTTGAATTTATTTAATAATCTTTATAGGGGCTTGTTAAAAACCTCCCTTCACTTTAGTAATGGAATAAAAGATATATTTTATAATAAAAAAAAAATAGATCAATTTCTTTTAGATGAACTAGAAGAATTACTAATTAGTATGGATATTGGCCACAAAACTTCTAAATCAATTATCAATAAACTTAAAAATATCAAATTTGATGATAAGGCTGAGTACAGTGTTGTTATACAACAATTAATGAATGAAATAGAATCAATACTAAGTCCTGTTGCGCAACCTATAATCATAAATAAAAAACCACAAATAATAATGATATGCGGAGTAAATGGGAATGGTAAAACCACAACAATAGGTAAACTTGCACATAAATATAAAGAAATTGGAAAATCTGTAATGCTTGTTGCATGTGATACATTTAGAGCTGCAGCTAGTGAGCAGCTAAATATTTGGGCTAAACGTTCTAATTGCTCTATTGTCACCGGAAAATATGGCAATGATTCCGCAAGTATAGCATATAGAGCTATAAATCAAGCTATAAAAGATAATATCGATATCATTCTAATTGATACGGCTGGTAGATTACAAAATAACTTTAATCTTATGGAAGAACTATCAAAAATATATAAAACAATAAAAAAAATAGATAATGCTGCTCCGCATAATGTTATTCTAATTTTAGATGCAACTACAGGACAAAATGCTTATAATCAGTTAGAAGAATTTAATAAAATGGTAAACATCACTGGATTAATTATATCTAAATTAGATGGCACTGCTAAAGGTGGGGTAATAATCGGACTTGCAGAAATTTATAAGATAAAATTACATGCCGTAGGAATTGGTGAGAACGTAGAAGATCTCAAAGAATTCTCTAGTAAAGAATTTACTAAAGCTTTATTTCAAAATAATTAAAAGTTTAATTGTACATCCACTCCAAATCGCAATAAGTGATCCTCTACACAAAACAACGTTCCCTTTTTAGATTTTAATTCTATTCCTTAAATCTTCTTGCAAAGCATAAAAATATTGTTAAGTAAGACAAAAATTATAATTATTTCCCAATAAAAATATCAACCCTTCAAAAGAACATTGTGGATTGAAAATCCTAATAAATATACCTTAACTGTCAATATTTTATCATATCTTCGTTATAATTTTATAGATATAAAAATATAGACCGCCAAATCATAATAAAATTACCAAAACAAAAATAAAAAACCCTCTTATATTAATACCGTGAGATTTTCCCTCTCTAAAATTATCTTTCAATTATTCAAAAATTTTAATAATATTTAACCCACTTACTTTTCTACTCTCTATATCACGATGAGCCTTTATTATTTCGCTAAATTTATACTTTTTATTAATCTTTATTATTAAAAGTTTTTTCTTTATCATTTCAAAAATCTCCATCGCAGTAAGTATAAGTGTAAACCTATCATATTTGTAATGATATATCGAAGTTCCAGTAGCAAACAATGAACGTGAACTAAGTAAAGAAAAACTAATAGGAGCTCTTCCAGATATTTGTCCATAAGAAACATATATACCAAATCTTCCCAAAGACTTAAAAGAAAGTTTGCTTATAACAAAACCTATTGGATCATATACTGCATTTACTCCTCTATTCTGCGTAATTTTCATTATTTTAGAAAGAAAATTCTTATCATTGTAATTTATCACATATTCACAACCATTCTGCAAAGCTATTTTCATCTTCTCATCAGAACTCACAGACCCTATAACTACCCCCTTTTTATTCATTGCCCATTGACATATTATTTGTCCCAAACCACCACTTGCTCCATGTACTAACACAACAGCACCAGGCTTTATTTTATAAGAATGATTAACTAAATAGTGAGCTGTCATACCTTTTAATAACACTGCTGCTGCAATTTCATTGGATATTTCATCTGGAATCTTTATCAAATACTTTTGATTTATAATGCGTTTTTCACAATATGCCCCAAACGGGGCTGTACAATATCCAACTCTATCTCCAATCTCTAGGCTATTAACTTTTTCACCAAGTTTTTCAACGATTCCAACCGCTTCTATTCCAGGCACTAACGGTAAATTTCTAATTCTACGAACACCATTCCTACATTCTAAATCATAACGATTTAAACCTATAATTGTATGACGTACTAAAACTTCTTCGCCTTTTGGTTCCCCTATATTTTTATCTACAAATTCCAGTACTTCAGGTCCTCCAATTTTTTTTATTTGCACAGCCTTAATCGTACTAGACATATTTTTATATTTTTAGAAATTTATATAAGAATCTCTACTAAAAATCGGGGCGGAGAGATTTGAACTCCCGACCCTTTGGTCCCAAACCAAATGCGCTACCAAGCTGCGCTACGCCCCGACCCCCTTCCCTCATAGTAACAATAACTGGGATAAAATTCAAGATCCATTGATTGGAAACGTTTATTCACTTTACTTAACAATTTATTTAATATAAAGCAATTCAATTATATAAAAACTAAGAATTAATATAATTTTCTATTTGCATCATCTCATAAAAACTCTAATCATAAACCCTAATGTCATTTATTAGAATCGAAACATTTACTCAAAATCCCAATGAAAACCATTTCCTTGCAAAACTAAGTGTATATTTTCTGATATTTTTTTTATTGAATCAGCAAAACTACTAAAATTTGTAAACTTAGATAATACATAATCTGATAAATTTCTTTGATCATTTGGCCTACCTATTCCAAATCTTAAACGCCAATAACCACTGCTTATAAAACTATCTATAGATCTAAGTCCTTTATGTCCGGCGGAACTACCACCCCTTTTCATTTTTACTTTCCCAAGCTTTAAATCAGCATCGTCATGTATAACAATAATATTATCTAACGAAAACTTATATAAGTTTTGTACTTTTGCAACCGAAATACCAGAATTATTCATAAATGAATAAGGTTTTAACAATACAATCTTATTCTTATTAATTCTCCCAGAACTTATCAAATAACCAATTTCTTGATAAAACGGATCAAAATTCCAAAATTTACAAATTGCATCAATAATAATAAAACCCATATTATGATAAGTTAATTCATATCTCTCGCCAGGATTACCAAGCCCAACTAATAGATACATTATTTTTTTTCTTCCTGAGATTCTTCGACACCACTATCAGCAGCAGAAATTGTAACTATTGCATAGTTTTCTTCCTCTTGAATAAACTTAATTCCTTCTGGTAATTTTATATCACCTATATGTATAGACTGACCAATCATCTTGCCAGACAAATCAACTTCTATAACTTGAGGTATTTTGTCAGGAGAACACTTAATTGTAATAAAACGATATAAAATATTAAGCACTCCACCAAGCTTAATTCCAGGAGATTTATCTTCGTTTACAAATGATAAAGGTATATCTATTTTAACCTCATTATTCCTATCAACAAATTGAAAATCAACATGCTGTATAGCGTTCTTCACTACATGCCACTGGATATCACGAATAAGAGCATATTCCCTTTTACCTAAAATATTCAATTCTATTAAATGTGCAGAAAGAAAACCAGACTTATACTGCCTCATGAATTCCTTTGTAGATAAAACCAAATTCATAGTATCACGTCCTTTACCATATATAACTGCAGGTATATACCCACCTCTTCTTAAAGAAGAAACTGCTTTTGTTTTTTTTACATTACGCAATTCTGCATTAACTACTACCACAACAATCTCCTCACTCGTAATATTTATTATAACTAAAATATATTACTGACATACAAACAGCTTTCAACTAATTTTCAATTAAAATAACAAACAATCATCTCAAAACACTTATAACATGTAAAAACACATCAAATTTTATAAAATGCTCAATAGAGCAAACTCAGAAAAGTTTAAACAATATTTTGTACATGTGTATTAACGATACTACATTACATAATAACCATAACAAAATATTCTAAAAAATAATATAGCTACTAATAACAACTTAATAAAACACATCCATAAATGAGTTCAAATTTTTGATAACACGACCTCCATTATTGTTTTAATCAAAAAAACTTAAATAAAACTTAAAAATCTAAAAACAAAACACAACAGACCTTCACTAAAAATACAAATCTTCATAGTTAATTAACTAACAAACTAAATTAAGGATCGAATCTTAGTCAAAACCTCATAAAGTTAAATACAAACTAAACCACCTTATACAATCCAATCGTAACACGACATAGATGACAACACACAATATACATATCCTCATCGGTACTTCGATAACAATAATAACGATATTTAATTGTAATATTTACATTAAAACCTCGTAAGAATAATTACGAAAACGCGATACCAACCAATAATTAAAATATACCTGAAGATGAGTATAACAAAAGCTCTAATTTTATAAAAGCAAAATATTTTTTACAAAATACTTGCAATAAAATTTTATAAAATTATTATAGTTAGGTACTATAATGCGTGAATTTTTATGTGCTTATGTGATCTATCACGGTTCTCTGTTCCAGTCAGAAAATACCTCTCCCCTAACCATAAAATTATTTAGCAATATGTCACTTAAAATAGGAAACCTAACAATTAGTTCTCCGGTAATCTTAGCTCCAATGTCTGGGGTAACTGATTATCCGTTTAGAAAAACGGTAAAAAAACTTGGTGCTAGTTTGTTAGTATCAGAAATGATCGCAAGCAAAGCTGTAATTTTACAAACCTATCAAAGCATACAAAAAGCAAAAACCGATGAGTTAACTGCAGTACAACTCTCTGGATGCGAACCTAGTATTATGGCGGAAGCTGCGAAATTAAGTGAAAATATGGGAACGAAAATCATAGATATAAATTTTGGTTGTCCAGTTAAAAAAGTCACAAATGGTCATGCAGGATCAGCATTAATGCGAGATGAAAAAAAAGCAGCTAAAATAATTGAAGCTGTAGTTAAGGCGGTTAATATACCTGTTACAATAAAAATGCGCACTGGATGGGATAACGAAAACCGAAATGCCCCACGTTTATCTAAAATTGCAGAAGATCTTGGAATAAAAATGATCACTGTACACGGAAGAACAAGAACACAACTTTACAGGGGCCAAGCAGACTGGAAATTCATTAAAAATGTTAAAGAACAAATAAAAATTCCAGTAATAGTAAATGGTGATATTAAAAATATTAACGATATTCAGAATGCACTCGCGGAATCTAATGCGGACGGAATTATGATAGGTCGTGGTACTTACGGTAAGCCCTGGCTAATTAATCAGGCAATAAATTTTTTAAATAAAAACAAAATTTTAGAACCAACAGCCTCAGAAAAATTAAAAATCATACTTGAACATTACGATAACATTCTTGAGTATTATGGAAACAATATTGGAGTGAAAATAGCACGTAAACACATAGGCTGGTATAGCTACGGAATTGAAGGTTCATCTGAATTTCGTCTAAAAATAAACAATACAACAGACAGCGCAGAAATGAGAGAAAACATATTTAACTTTTTTAATCAAAAAAAATTCGACTCTCGTGGAGATAAATAGCAAAATAAATGTTCTTTTATTGTATGCAAACACTTATACTTCAATAATTTTTTATTAAAACGAAAACCCGCTCCACCTAAATTAGTGTCATATCTTCCAAGGAAGATCTTCTATTATTATACAAATAATAAAATAAACCCCTCCACTAACAAATCCGCTAATATGCACAATTCTAATAAATTTTTAAAAACTACATATACATAAATAAAAAGCAAACAAACACTCATGAACAACATAACATTACACTATATACATCTACTCTACTTCTACTTATAAAGTTTATAAAGTAATCCCAACTCCTCCTTTTCTCCATTTTCATACTTTATTACATTACCTCTATATTTAGAATATGAAACAATAATAAAACCCCAAAACAACGAATAAAGTTTAAGTTGTTAAAATTTTCAATTTCAATTGAAAATTGAATCCATTAATAATCTCTTATTATAAAATATAAAGCCAATGTTCTCACAAGTATTCATAACAAAAGATTTTTTATCTTAATAAATTTAAAATTAAAAAAATTCAAACTTCTCCAATAAAAATTGGAAACATAAAATTTATCTCATAATCTGAATAATTAATTAAAATCCCCAAAATCAAAAACATACAAATAAAACTATAAAAATTTAATCATCCTGATATGAAATCAACTTTAATCAAAAAAAACTAAAATAAAATATAGAAACGATTTGATCGTATCAAAAACCTTACTACAACCTTATTCACTCAACTTCTCATAACGCAATACAAAAATATAGCAAAACAATAAACAGCTACACATACACATTTATCTCTTTTCCTTTTTAATATATATTAAAGAAACAAAATACTCTAAAAATTTAATTCATCATTCCTATCTTCCTAAAGATACTTAATAAAACTTATTGACACATCAATTTTATTACATAAAATAACACCCAAAGATGTTTGAATAGTTAAATAAAAGTTGTTTTTAAAGTAGAGATAAAGACAGCAATATAAAGCTAATTATTCTATCGGATTTATCCGATTTGTTTTCAACTTTCACAAGTTGAATATTCTAAATTTGAGAGTTTGATCCTGGCTCAGAATGAACGCTGGCGGCAGGCTTAACACATGCAAGTCGAACGGAGTTATATTATACTTGCTATTATATAACTTAGTGGCAAACGGGTGAGTAATATATAGGAATCTACCTAGTAGTACGGAATAACTGTTAGAAATGACAACTAATACCGTATACTCCCTACGGGGGAAAGATTTTTATCGCTATTAGATGAGCCTATACTAGATTAGTTAGTTGGTGGGGTAATGGCCTACCAAGACTATGATCTATAGCTGGTCTGAGAGGACGATCAGCCACACTGGAACTGAGATACGGTCCAGACTCCTACGGGAGGCAGCAGTGGGGAATATTGGACAATGGGCGAAAGCCTGATCCAGCCATGCCGCATGAGTGAAGAAGGCCTTCGGGTTGTAAAGCTCTTTCAGTGAGGAAGATAATGACGGTACTCACAGAAGAAGTCCTGGCTAACTCCGTGCCAGCAGCCGCGGTAATACGGAGAGGGCTAGCGTTATTCGGAATTATTGGGCGTAAAGGGCGTGTAGGCTGATTAGTAAGTTAAAAGTGAAATCCCAGAGCTCAACTCTGGAATTGCTTTTAAAACTACTGATCTAGAGATTGAAAGAGGATAGAGAAATTCCTAGTGTAGAGGTGAAATTCGTAAATATTAGGAGGAACACCAGTGGCGAAGGCGTCTATCTAGTTCAAATCTGACGCTGAGGCGCGAAAGCGTGGGGAGCAAACAGGATTAGATACCCTGGTAGTCCACGCTGTAAACGATGAATGTTAAATATGGGAAAATTTATTTTCTGTATTACAGCTAACGCGTTAAACATTCCGCCTGGGGACTACGGTCGCAAGATTAAAACTCAAAGGAATTGACGGGGACCCGCACAAGCGGTGGAGCATGTGGTTTAATTCGATGCAACGCGAAAAACCTTACCACTCCTTGACATGGAAATTATACCTATTTGAAGAAATAGGGTCGGTTAGGCCGGATTTCACACAGGTGTTGCATGGCTGTCGTCAGCTCGTGTCGTGAGATGTTGGGTTAAGTCCCGCAACGAGCGTAACCCTCATCCTTAGTTGCCATCAGGTAATGCTGGGAACTTTAAGGAAACTGCTAGCGATGAGCTGGAGGAAGGTGAGGATGATGTCAAGTCATCATGGCCCTTATGGAGTGGGCTACACACGTGCTACAATGGTGACTACAATAGGCTGCGAAGTCGTGAGACTGAGCCAACCCCTAAAAGTCGTCTCAGTTCGGATTGTACTCTGCAACTCGAGTACATGAAGTTGGAATCGCTAGTAATCGTGGATCAGCATGCCACGGTGAATACGTTCTCGGGTCTTGTACACACTGCCCGTCACGCCATGGGAATTGGTTTCACTCAAAACTAATAACCTAACCGCAAGGAGGGAATTATTTAAAGTGGAATCAGTGACTGGGGTGAAGTCGTAACAAGGTAGCGGTAGGGGAATCTGCAGCTGGATTACCTCCTTAGGCTTTGTACAACAACTCACTGTTTCTGATGATAGTGTTGTAGTTGTAATATTGCTGTCTCTACTTCTACTTTACTTTTATTTACTTTTTATTTCTATTTTTAAAAAAAATATGAATTTTAGACCACTTTCTCCACATTTACAAATATATAAGCTACAAATTACTAGCTTTTTTTCTATTATTCATAGACTTACTGGGATTATATTATTCATAATACTAATGATGCTATCTTGGTACTTTATACTGCATGTTTATTTTCCCAAACTATTTATAATAAAATATCTAGATATATTATTATCATCTAATTCTGCCGTTATAAAATTTATTTATGTTCTATGCATTTCATGCTTTTTATACCATTTTCTCAATGGTATTCGTTACTTATTATGGTGTGCTGGACTCAATTTAGAAATTACTAAAATCTCAAAAAGTGCCATACTACTAACAATAACTTTACTCTTCTCTGCAATAACCTTTTCACTCATACTTTTTTTATGAATGAATCTCGAAATTCAGTGTATCATTGGTGGATTCAACGTACCTCTGCCGTTATTTTATTACTTTTATTTCCTTGGTTTGCTTATTTATTTTCTCATAGTATTTATGCTGATAAACAATTGTCTTTTAATAGCAAGTTATTCTACGCTATTAATCACCCTTTAGAACTTTTATTTTTTATTATATTATTGTTCCATGTTTTTCAGCATGCAGTTCTCGGAATGCAAACGATATGTGAAGACTATATACACAATATTCCTATAAGAATTTTTACGATTACATGTATAAGATATTTATCAAATATCACTTATATAACTCTCACTTTTACAATTCTTTTCTCTTACAAGCACCTTTTTTTTATAAAAACATAAATTTTTGTATCAACACTCATTAATTAATAATATGGTACTATTTTATAAAAATCACTTTTTCAATATAACATGTCGCTATATCTTATAATAAAAAAATTATTCAATTTTCCTAAATCCCAAGTTTATATTAATGGATTCAGAAAAGCAATGATATACGATGGAAGAAAGTGTCAATATCCAAAAAATTATGACCAACTTATAAAGTTAGGAAAAATTGAAAAAATTAAAAAATATAATAAAAAGCCAAAATACTATCTTAAATACAAAGGATATAAATTTGATTTAACTCTAATTAAAAAAATCGATAATAACCTTTATTTTACTATTAGCTTTCTAGTTAATAAAAATAGATATAAAATTAATGATTATCGTAAATTTTACGAACCATTTCTTTTTAAAAAAGAAGACTTAAAAAAATATATTCCAATATTAGAAGTTAAAGAAATATTTAATTCCAAATATCCATCATTTAAATTAACAGATTCCCACGTTCCAATAAAAAAAAATAAAGAAAAAAAAATCTATAAAATAACCGGTCAAAAAGAAAAAAACGGAAAACTATTATATAATAGCTATTTTAAAAAATTAAACATTAGTTTTTATGAAATTAGAGATCAAAACGGTAATTTAGAATTAGATAAAAGCCTTATATCTGTTCCAATTATTTTCATTGCTAATTTAACTAAAACCTGTGTAAGAATACTTACTTCCATTCCAATGGAATTAGGAAAATACTTAATAAATAAACAAAATTCAATTACAAAAACTCTCGGTTATTTTTTATTCATCACCTCAACAATAATAAAAAACTTCGTAAACCTTGGAACAACAATATTTAAAATTCCAATTTTGTTATTAGTAACAAATAAAAAAAAATATGATGACGCTTATTGGATTATGTGGAAATTTCAAATAAAAGAATGCTGGAAAGAAATAAAAAATGATTACTCAATTGTAAAATTTGGGGGGGAAAAATTAAAATTAAAAGAGAATAGTTATTATCCTGAATATAGAATTATGGGAACACAAAAAGAACTTGACAATAAAGAACCCAATCTTGAAAAAAAATTAAAAGATATATCAAACAAAATTAATGAGATTAATAACATAGAACAAAGAAAAAACCCAAAAAAACTACAAAATGAAAAAATCAACAAAGAAATAACATTTAAAAACAGTATTTATACTCCTTATACTACTCTTCTTTACTCTAGAAGAGTAACACAAAAAATAAAAAATTTAAAAATACCTTACCAACAACTATAGTTTATCCAAACACCTTTCTTTATTACCACACTTTAATAAAGACTTTTTTAAAAATTTAAATTTTAACTTCTTTTATTGGACTCTTTTTTATTCGAAAGTAAAATAAAAATTACTATCATAATGATTACTAGATAGTAATTAATGCACCTCTAAAATTTAGAACCGCATTATATTTTCTATAACACAAAATTCCATCAGCCTATCCATATTTTACTACTTCTTATGCAAAATTTCACCCCCTGCCTACAAAAATATTTTAGCATTTTAAGTATTTAAAAATCAACTAATCTATATAAGTTAATATAAATTAACATTCCCGACCAAAACCACTATATATAAATCTCTAACTACTATAAAAATATCTCTTATCCTAAATAACTATTTAAAATTTATCTAAGTTTACTCTATAAGTATAAATTATAAACTCCGTAAACCATCAATACATAAGAACAACTATAATAAAGAAACCACCACTCTAACAAACACACTCTTCCCTAAAAGAACAAATCCTTTCTTTATCTCTCTTTTATCACTATATTACAACTTCTAACTTGGATTAAAGAAAACTAATCACATAAACACTAAAACTCTGCACATATTTTTCTCTATCCTTTTTTAAAATTTAAAAATAAACCACACACCAAAACTTTCTATATCAGTCTTTAAATTGTAACCTCAACATCAATCCTCAAATATCTATTAAATACAAACCATCATGCTACAATTTTTTAAAAACAAAACTATCATAAAAATCCTTAGATCCTTATAATAATATTTTATAATTTCAACTATCTCGATAAAAACCTTTAATAGAAAAATATTACCTATTGCGAGAACCCTTACTATTACCACCACTTTTATTATACAACATGTTCTCACTATTACTCATGTCATAGCTAGGATAAAATTTACCATCATTACCAATTATATAATTCACCTTCTCAACATTATTACATTCTTTATATAAACTCTCAATTCCCGAATCTTCTAATAATTTCTTGGTTCTTGATTTTACAACTATAAAATACCTATACACATCTCCAATGAGCTTGATAAGTGTAGGCATCTTTCTTTTATCAAAAGCAATTATACCCACTAACGCCACAACCAAAACTTCCGAAAAACCTATACCGAACATTCTATAAAACGAGCATTTTAATCCTTCTTATTATAAATATAAATTTACTTAAATCAAGCTCAGAAGCAAGCATCTCATCTAAAAAATTATTATAACGCTCTATACAATTCACAGCATTATTATAAACCCAAGCATGAACTCTATCTTCACAACTACCAGATGACCTTATAACTTTAATGGATAATTTATAATGATAATTACTCAAATCATCCAATAAATCATTAATTAAACTACGATCCCAATAAGAAGAATGACTTTTCATTTTTATAGCAATCGTTTTGATTACATCAAACCGTAATAGAGATTTCAATCCAAAATATACTTTACCAACATCAAGAATAGATAATGAAGTTTGTTTAGAAATTAATATAATATCTAATGCATAAGCTAAAACATATAAATTAGCAACTTTTTTTGCTAAATCTTTATTTATATTGAGACCCAGTAAAAAATCGGATCCATGATAATAAATCTTTAACAAATGTTCATCTAAAATACTAGTTAAATTTTTATCTAAAAATTTAACTACATCTTGAAACTTTATAATATCATCTAACTTTATAGGAGCAAATTTATTAAGGTTTTTTACTAACCAAAATGATACTCTACCAATAAACTTCTGTACATTTCTCACTATTCTTAAATACGAATTAACATCAATTTTACCATCTAATTTATCAATTTTCTTCCACAAACTATCTAAACCATACAAACGATTAATAACAATATATACATTGACTGCTTCATGCACTCTAATCCCAGTATTTTCAACTAAATTATTAATAAATATACACCCCATTCTATTTACTATATCATTCGCAATACAAATAGAAATAATTTCTCTACGAAGCTGATGGTTTAATATATAGCCCTTAAACTCTGTTACCATTCTTTGCGGAAAGTAATTTAATAAATAATTACAACATAAAAAATCTTTTTCAGGTAAACAAGAAATCTTAATTTCATTTTCTATTGCTGTTCTAGCATAAGACATTAAAACAGAAAGCTGAGGAGAACTAAAATACTTCTTTCCAGCTAACATTTCCGCTATTTCTCTATCATCTGGAAGAAATTCCATACTCCGATTTAACAATCCAGCTTTTTCTAAATTAAGCAATAATCTATGATGCTGCTCTAATCTTTTTTTAGCTTGTAAACATTCAAAAAGTAATGCTTTTGTTTCAATCCTATTATGCTCTTCAAGTACCTTAAATGCAACTTCATCCATCATACTAGCCAATATTTCATTCCTTTCCTCCAAAGAAATACTCCCCTTTTTCATAATTGAAGCAAATGCAATTTTAATATTAACTTCTAAATCAGAACATATCACTCCAGCAGAATTATCAATAAAATCTGCATTAACACATCCACCTTTTTCCGCATACTCTACCCTCCCAAGTTGGGTACAACCAAGATTTCCACCCTCTATAAATATAGAAGCCATAATATCTTCACCATTTATTCTTAACTCATCATTTACCTTATCACCTACCATATCATGGCTTTCATTTCTTGATTTAACAAATGTACCAATTCCTCCATTCCATATAAGATCTACTTTAGCTTTCAATAAATACTTTATCAAATCATTCGGAGATAAAACATCTTCTACTATATCAAAACACTTTTTTATTTCCTGGGAAATATTTATTTCCTTACTACTGCGCTCAAATACTCCACCACCCTTAGAAATTAAACTTCTATTATAATCCATCCAAGTTGAAGATGGTAAACTAAAAAGTCTTTCACGCTCCATAAAACTTTTTTTAACATCAGGATTTGGATCAATAAAAATATGCACATGATTAAACGCGCCAATTAAACTCATTTTTTTCGAAAGAAGCATACCATTACCGAATAAATCACCAGCCATATCTCCAATCCCAATGACAGTCACATTTTGATAAATATCCCTATTCATCCTCCAAAAATGCCTTTGTGCCGCAATCCATGCACCCCTCGCGGTAATACCCATCTTTTTATGATCATAACCTGTAGATCCGCCGGACGCAAATGCATCACCAAGCCAAAAATTATACTCAAAAGCTATTTGATTAGCATAGTTAGAAAACAAAGCAGTACCTTTATCTGCTGCAACTACTAAATACGGATCATCTTTATCATATCTAATCACATTTTCCGGTGGAACTACACCACCATCAATTATATTGTCAGTAACATCAAGCATCCCTCTGATAAAATTTTTATAACACTCAACACCCTTCTCCATTAGAACACTTTTATCCACATAAACTTCCTTTACTATAAACCCACCCTTTGCACCAACAGGTAATATAACTGTATTTTTAGTCATTTGAGTTTTCATAAGACCTAAAATTTCAGTACGAAAATCTTCTATTCTACTTGACCATCTTAAACCACCACGTGCTAATTTGCCTCCCCTTAGATGTATCCCCTCAAAGGGGGTTGAATACACATATAATTCACAATACGGACGAGGATTAGGCAAGTCATTTATTTTACTTGAATCAAATTTTATAGATAAATATGACCTATCATTCTGATAATAATTAGTTCTTAAAATGGCCATTATTAAATTAAATATGGAATTTATAACATAATCATGTGAAATATCACTTATCTCTCCTAAAAGTTCCCTAATTTTCTCTCTAAAAATATCTGTAGTTTTTACCCTATCAATGTCCATACCAGGATCAAATCTTACATGAAATAATTGTATTAAATATCTCACTATTTTTGGATAGTCTGAAACTACTTTTTGAATATATCTAACATTATACTTAAAAGATATTTGCTTCAAATAAGCACTCAAAGCCCTAATTAGAAATACCTCTTTCCACCCTAATCCGGCAATAACAATTAAGCTATTAAAATAATCATTCTCAATTTCTCCATTAAACACTTTTATAAGTGTTATCTCAAATTGTTCTTTTGAAATAATGTTATCTATCAATATATTAACCCTTAATAATACAAAACAATGTATCCATACTCCGTCATTTATCTCTACATGATAACTATTATGAGATAAAATCTTCACTCCAAGATTATTGATAACACTCAATATCTTTGATAGCTCAAGACCTCCATTGCTTGGAGTATAAACCTTCAATTGATAAAAGTTGTCACAATTGAATTTTAAATCAACTTCATTTACTCTTTTTTTTCTTACTATCTCCAATTTCTTTATATCATAATATGCATCATTAGGTTCAAAACTCTCTTGGTAACTTACTGGAAATGCTCTACAATAACGAATAAATACACTATCATTAACAATACTAAAAATATTATCCATAAAACGATCATCCCACTCTTCTATAATACTTCTTAACTTATCTTCAACGCACAATAAAACTTCTTTAGTAAAAACACTAAATTCAACCTTCAATATCACATGCAACTTCATTAAGTCATACTCATTTATAATATGTCGATTATAAATCGATGCAAATTTTGCATTTACCTCATTTTTTAATATATTACATATCTTAAGCATCAACCTAGTGCCAGCAGAACGCATAGGTATTAATACTATACAACTAACAAAATTTCCTATCTTCTTTAAGAACAATTTAACTCTTGGCTTAATTGCAAGAGACATAATTAAAATACAAATTTTAAATAATTCATCTTCATTAAACTGAAATAATTCATCACAAGAAAATGCTTGTAAAATAGAAATTAATGCCTTGTTGTTGTGACAACCAGATATAAAACCAGATTTTTTCTCTATCACCTTAACTTTAGTTTTTATTATCGGAATAGTTCTAATGTCTTGAACTTCAGCAGTAGAAGTAAATAATCCAAAAAAACGATGCTCTCTTACTATAAGATCACCATTAAATTCTCTCACCCCTATACAATTTATATATGTTCGCTTATGAACTATTGAAATCAAATCTGACATTAATACATATAAATGATTAACATCTTCTACATGAGTAACCAACACATTTTGATATTTCTCTTCAAGAATTCTCATTAAACCAAGATTTTCTCTACTATTTAAAATAACATTACAATTTCCATTGTAAATGCATTCTTGATAACCCAAGAATATAAAATTATTATTCTTCAACCAAACTAAAAAATCTTTTTCTTTAATTCCAACACCAGTATTAGATGTCGATGCAACATAATAAATCGCTTCATCTAATTTTTTAAGCATTAATTGCCAATCTTTCACTACCCAATAAACAGCTTCTAATGTCTTATGCAAGGATTCTTTTATTATAGAAATAAAACTATCACCTATATTTTTAATAAGCACATATATTACTGATTCCTTGACACCACCGCTATCATCTAAATGATAAATTTCATCAATAATGCCACTCTTTCTTTGAATATTGATTATACTATTACTATAATAACATATATTTAAACCATGTGATTTAATAGTTGAAATCACGGAGTCAACTAAAAATGGCATATCATCATTTGCTATCTTAATTATAGTAAAACTACCTCTTATTCCAGGTATATCACTTACATTACTTATTATTAATTTACTTTCTTCTTTTTCCTTTTTAAGGATAAAATTAAATGCATCTTCTGCAATGTATAGAAGAAATTTACCACTAATTTTTAAGTCACTATTATAAATAAAACTGCAAAAATACTTAACAAACTCCCTAATCTTCTTTTCTTTTTCTTCTTGATTAATTAGTTTTAATAGAGACTCAACGTCAACATTATACTCCACAAACATTTTTATAACCAAAAATACACAGTAGATTTAACCCCCCTTTTAGTAAGAAAAAACTTTATTATTAAAATACATAACTCCCTATCAATCTTTTACTTCATTATACACAACGCCAACTTTATGATGCCTGTCCAAAACAAACTTCAAAATAGGAGATATCCATTATATGATATATAAAACTTTCTCTAACAGCAAAAATAATAAAATAAAACATACAACAGATTAAAATCCTAATTCTCTACAGATTTTTAAAATAATATATAAACACAAATTTTCTTCCAGTTAGATGTGAACTCTCACATTTCAAATCATATAATCTCATGTTATCGCATAATTTTTCAACTAATGTCAAATTAATATAACAATTGACTTTTAATATAATTCAATCTACATTACCTTAATACTTTAGTTGGATCTTATGTCAGATCTAAAAACAATGATATTAAATTTTGGTCCTCAACATCCGGCAGCTCATGGAGTACTACGCCTTATACTAGAAATGGACGGTGAAATAATTGAAAGAGCGGATCCACACATTGGGTTTTTGCATCGTGGTACTGAAAAATTAATAGAATACAAAACATATCTACAAGCTTTACCATATTTCGATCGACTTGATTACGTATCACCAATGTCACAAGAACATGCATATTCACTATGTGTAGAAAAATTACTAAAGTGTGAGATTCCAACTAGGGCAAAATATCTACGTATCTTATTCTGCGAATTAACTAGAATACTCAATCACTTACTTAATATCTCTTCTCAAGCATTAGATGTTGGAGCGATGACTCCTCTTCTATGGCTTTTTGAAGAAAGAGAAAAAATATTAAGATTTTATGAAAGAGCTTCGGGTGCAAGGTTTCATGCAGCATATATCAGACCAGGTGGAGTTTCTAAAGATATCTCAAAAGACCTAATTGATGATATTGCAATATTTACAGAACAGTTTCCACAATATATAGATGATATTGATGAATTACTAACAGAAAATAGAATATGGAAACAACGAACTGTAGGAATTAGTGAAATATCAATTGAACAAGCTCTTAACTGGGGTTTTAGCGGACCAATGCTACGCGCAGCTGGATTAGCTTGGGACTTACGGAAAAGTCAACCATATGAAGTATATGACCAACTAGATTTTGATATACCAATCGGCCAAAACGGTGACTGTTATGACCGTTACTTAGTAAGAATGGCAGAAATTAGACAATCTATTAAATTAGTAAAACAATGCATAGAAAAAATGCCAGAAGGACCAATAAAAACTAAAAATAGAAAAATTTCTCCACCCTCAAGAGAAGAAATGAAGACTTCCATGGAAGCTATGATCCATCACTTTAAACTCTATTCAGAGGGATATCATGTACCAAAAGGTGAATTTTACGTAGCAGTTGAGGCACCAAAAGGTGAATTTGGAGTATATATAGTATCAAATGGAACCAATATACCATATAGGTGTAGAATAAGAGCACCTGGTTTTGCACATTTACAGGCTTTAGATTTCATATCGAAAGGACACATGCTTGCTGATATTGCAGCAATCATTGGTTCGCTCGATATAGTATTTGGCGAAATCGATAGATAAAATTTATAATTTTTATTATAAAATGTAGTATGAACTTTATTACATATATTTTATAAATGTTTTAGAGAGTTACTTATATCTTGATTAAGAACACCACCATACCTTTTTATATACGAAGAACCCTTCGTATCAAACATCATATAAAATATTATAAAAATACTTATAAAACATAAGGATATAAAAATTAAAGTTAAAAAACTTTAAAAGCCATCCCTAAAAAAGGGGGAGGGGCTGTGAGGATGATAATAACTAACAATGTAATTTAAATAAATCTCATTATAAATTTATATTGTTCAAAACTATTTAATGACACTAGCCTACACTCAATATCTTAACCCACATTATATTATAATAAATAATCACTATAATTTAAATACCCTAAAGGTTTTGATGATTTTATTAAAATAATTATAAAAACGCATTGCTTCTCTAATTCACCCTAAAAACTTAAAATCTTATTTATAATAAGACACATTTTATAAACACATTACATAATAATTTCAAAATATATTAAAACTACCTAATATCAAGAAAATACTATTATTCAAAAACACCCCGTCCTATCCAATTCTCTTTTATTCTAAAACCATATTTTCTCCTTTTAACTTTTCATCTTTAAATTTATTTCACTATTTTCGCAGTCTTTATATTTTATAATAAGCATTATATAAAATACCTCTTTATAAAGAGAAAGATTATAAACACTTCCCCGCCAAAGTACCTTATAATTTACTAGATTTTATCTTTATCAAAACTTCTACAGACCCCCCTTTTTTTAACAGAAAAACTATTAACTTATACCATACAGTTTAATTTTAAACACTTTCTTATTCTTGAACCTACCATTTATTTTAATTTTAAAAATCAAAATTCACACAAAACTTACACAAATGTAATACTAATTACTAGCAGTTAAAATTGTTAGAATTCGCTAACAATTCAATACTAATTCTATATTTTTATTTATATTCAAAACAAATGTTCAAAATTATTTACAATTTTATAGATACTTTTATCCTTAAACTAATTTTTAAATAAAATAGAAATATTTTCTTTTCATATAGTTATTCCCATTCGATAGTTGCTGGCGGTTTAGAAGTTAAATCATAAACAACTCTATTTACTCCAGGAACATTGTTGGTAATTGCATTACTAACACACTGCAAAAAATCCCAAAATACTAATGAATATTGATTTTTATTTCCAAATGGAAATGCATCAGCCGTCATACCATCGTGTGATGTTACAACTCTTAAAACGCAAACATACCCATCATATACACGTTTATCTCCTATAACACCAACAGTTCTTACTGGCAATAACACAGTAAAAACCTGCCATACAATACTATATAAATCATAGCTCTTCATTGTATTAATACAAATTTCATCCACTTTTTGTAATATTCTAACTTTTTCTTCATTTACTTCACCTATAATTCTTACTGCAAAACCAGGACCAGGAAACGGATGCTGAAATATTAACTCATCTGAAAGACCAATTTCCTTTCCAAGCAACCTTACTTCATCTTTAAAAAGATAACGTAAAGGCTCTATTAACCTTAAATTCATCCTTTCTGACAATCCTCCAACATTATGATGAGACTTAATCGTACTATTGTTCCATGAAGCACACCCTGATTCAATCACATCTGAATAAATAGTACCTTGCATCAAAAAATCCACATCACCTATTTTTTTTGCCTCTTCTTCAAACATTTCAATAAAAGTATTCCCAATAATCTTTCTTTTTTCTTCAGGATCGATTATCCCCCTCAATCTACTTAAAAATAAATCTGACCTATTGATATAATTAATAGGAATGATACTTCTCAATAAATCAATCGTTTGTTTTTTTTGTAGCAATCCAGTATCAATAAAAATGCAGTTTAATTGTTCTCCTATAGCTCGATAGGTAAGAATTGCTGCAACACTTGAATCAACACCACCACTTACTGCAGCAATTACTCTTTTTTTTCCTACTAAATCTTTAATTTTTTTCTCTTCATCTTTAATAAACGACCCCCCTACTATCCAATTTCTTTTACAATTTACAATATCCAAAAAATTAGATAACAGTTTATCCCCGCCTTCCGTAGAATTAACCTCAGGATGAAATTGAGTACAGTAAATCTTACGCTCTTCATTTGTAATCATTGCAATTGTCTGATTTAATACGCTAAGTGCAATAACACTGAATCCACGTGGTACAGTTTCAATACTATCTATATGATTCATCAACACATCCACTTCAGAATTAGTCTCCCAAACACCCTTTATAAGTGAAGATAATCCCAAGATTTTTATCTTAGTTCTACCAAATTCCTGTTTATATTTTTCTTTTACTCTTGCTCCAAAATAATGACAAATGAGTTGCTGTCCATAACATATTCCAAATATAGGAACATTTGTTTTCTCGTTAAACCTTATAATTTTATACGCTACTTTATTTATATCATTAAAATTATCATTTACTGATTGCGGCCCTCCAGAAAAAACAAACCCATTAAACTTAGATAATTTATCGAAACAAATATTACTAGAAAATATTTCACAATAAACTCTCATTTCCCTTATTCGTCTTGCAATAAGACAAGTAAATTGCGAACCAAAATCAAGAATAGCAATTGCAGATAATTTATTCCTCGTATTCACTCAAAACAACCCCCCTTTTAAAAAAGATAAGCAAATCTTTTCTTTTATAAAATCATAAATAATGATAACCACTATACAGTAAAAACCTTCTTTATAAGACATAATTAAAATCAATAAACTCCCCCCATAAAGATAAATTTATACCATTTCTCATAAACAAATATAACCAAAACATATTACCAACCCCACTAAATAACAGAACATAAATCTATTTTTATAATCCACATTATCCATAAATCTTATTTCCACACCCCTTTAACTTTTAGCAACATCCTTCTACAAATACAAAGACTCCCGATATACATATCTCCATTAATACATATATAAATAATTACCATGACTTTATCATTATGTATAAAATACCAAGATTTACTTTATTTCTCATATCAACCTTATACCCAACCCTCTAATAACTAACTCCTTAAATTTATATTATTTATTATTTCTAAATATTTATCTCTATACTCACGCTATATACAATTCACCAAAAGTTTCACTAAAATTTAAAAGTAATGACAAAATATTTCTACATTTTATGCATTTTAACCTCTTCGCTTACAATTTATAAACCATAAATATTACATCACTTAAAACAACCTACTTAAATTTCAAGCATCAAAAGAAAATTAAAACATCAATCGCCAATATCATACCTAAAAAAACCTCCTGGCCATTCTAAAAAATTTAATGCTGAATATACTTTATCTTTAGCATCTTCCACTCCACTTCCTTCTCCTACTATATTAATTACCCTCCCACCATCAGAAATCAAATTACCACTTTTATCCAATCTAGTACCAGCATGAAAAACAAGTATTCCTGGTATATTTTCAATTTTACCTAATCCTTTAATTACTTCTCCTGTTTTATAATCACCCGGATAGCCATCACTTGCAACAACAACACAAACTGTAGATCTATTAGTAAGCTTTACAGTTTTAGTATTTAAATTTCCTTCTGAAGTTAGAAACATTAATTCCAATAAATCACAATCTTTATCAAGCCTAGGTAAAATAGATTGTACCTCAGGATCACCAAATCTAACATTATATTCGAGAAGCTTGGGATTACCATCACAGAGAATTAAACCAGCAAAAAGCACCCCTTTATAAGGAGTTTTCATATTAATCAATGCCTGAACTGTTGGATATATTATCCCTTGAATAATCTTATTTTCCATATCATGACTTATGATTAAAGGCGATGAATAAGCCCCCATACCCCCTGTATTTTGACTATTATTGTTTTTATTAACTCTTTTATAATCTTTTGCGCATCCAAATGTTATTATTCTTGTACCATCGATAAAAACAAAAAAACTTACTTCTTCCCCTCTTAAAAATTCTTCTATAACTATCTCCTTACCTGATTCGCCGAACTTCTTCTCCACTAACATCGAATTTATAGCTAAAAAAGCTTCACTTTTTGTATTACAAATTAATGTACCCTTTCCTTCTGCAATTCCACTCGCTTTTATTACAAGTGGAAACTTTATCTTATTATTATTGCGTATAAAACTTCTAGCTAATTCAGCATTGACAAAACATTTGTACTTAGCAGTCGGTATACCATATTGCTTACATAAACCCTTGGTAAAAGCTTTTGAAGCTTCAAGCCTTGCAGCTGCTCGATTTGGAGCAAAAACATTTACTCCCCCTAAAGATAAATCATCAGCAAGTCCATTAACTATTGGTTGCTCTGGACCAATAACAACTAATTTTATATTTTCTCTCTTACAAAACCGTAAAACATCAACCGAATTCTGAATATTTAAGTTAACAAGAACTCCAAGATCTTCCATGGCTTGTCTACCAGGAGCAATATATAATCTAGTCAAAATAGAAGACTTCTTTAAAGCCCAAAGCAAAGCATGTTCACGTCCACCAGAACCTATAACTAAAACCCTCATTCCACAAAACTCTATTATCTTTATTAATTTTTATTATCAGAATTACAATCTATTTCTTATAATGGTATCATTGCTCATATACTTCTGCAACACATTCGGTATCGCAATCGATCCATCATTATTTTGATAATTTTCTATTACAGCAATAATTGTTCTCCCTATAGCTAATGCAGAACCATTTAAAATATGAACATACTTTTTCACCTTTTTATTAACTTCTAAAGAATATTTAGCATTCATCCTTCTTGCTTGAAATGCACCACAATCTGAACAACTTGATACTTCTCTATATTTTTTTTGTTCAGGAAACCATACCTCTATATCATAGGTTTTCTGTGCAGCAAAACCGATATCACCACTACATAACATCATCACTCTATATGGTAATTCTAATTGTTTCAACACTTCTTCAACTACACTTATCATACGCTCAAATTCGTTATCTGATTGATTCTCAGTTGTGATACTCACCAACTCTACCTTACCAAATTGATGCTGCCTTATCATGCCCTTCGTATCTTTTCCTGCACTACCAGCTTCTTTACGAAAACACTCAGAATATGCAGTAAAACGAATTGGTAATTCATTTTCTTTTATTATTTTATCAGCAACTAAATTCGCCAAAACCACTTCACCTGTTGGAATTAATCTCAACTCATCAGTAGTCAAATATGAATCATTAGAAAACTTTGGCATTTGACCGACATTATACATTGCTCTATTTTTTACTAAAACAGGATGATATACTTCAACATAACCAAACTCATTAACATGAACTTCAAGCATAAAATTTATTAATGCTCGCCCAAGTTTAGCCAATTGTCCTTTCAATATTACAAATCTTGACCCACAAATTTTTGTTACCCGTTCGAAATCCATTAAACCCAATCTCTCCCCAAGTTCGTAATGAGATTTCGGTGTAAAATCAAATTTCCTCCTTTCCCCATATTTTTTAATCTCTACATTAAAGCTTTCATTTCCACCTATTGGTACATCCTTTGCAAGAGTATTTGGCAAATTAGATAAAATACTTATTAAACTATTCTTCTTTATTTGTTCTTTTAAACTAATTGCCTTTATCTCGCTTATTATATTTTTTGATGCTTCTACTTCATTCTCGCAAAAACTTCTACTCATCTTTAACTTCTTTATTTCTTCCGTAACCTCATTACGCTTCTTATTTAAATCTTGTAACTTAGTAGTCAACAATCTTTTCTCGTGATCTATTTTTAATATTTCCTCTACAACAAAATTTTTAATTCCTCTATTCTCCATTGCTCTCTTGAATTGCTCAGGATTTTTGCGTATATATTCTATATCATGCATATAAATAATATAAAATTACTAATTAACTCTTCTCATTGGTATACTTTAAAGACTTTTAATATTCAATGCTTTTATATATAAATGAATCAAAGTTAAAATCTAAATATTTAACTATTTAAATAATTAAATTTAAAATTATAAATTAAAATTTTATGAGCGCCTACAGGGCCGTATATATAATTATAAGTCACAAAAATTACAAACCTCTTCTCTTCTTTATCTCTCAAGAGAAATAAAATTTAAATAAAAGGCATCAATCGAAAATAAATCCTTAACTATTAAATTCACATAATGATCGTAAATAAGATAGCCCAAAAATCTTCCAAAGATATCAAAATATTAAATAAACACCTTCCACTCTATAAAACACTATTTTCTAAAACAAATTTCAATATTCAGGTCTGTTATATGAGACCTACTATATATATATTCATCATATTATTTTAATCTTACTAACCAAAACTCTAAACAAAATAAAATATAATTTTCAAAATAATAAAAATATCCATCAAACACGGACTCTCTCACAGAAGATACATCCTCTTACGTAAAGAAAGAAACAAATTTCATTTGATAAATCTAAATATTTCTAAATAACGAAATTATACCATAAAATTTTACTTATTAAAATAAATAAGAGGACAATATAAAATATTCTAAATTCATTCTTCAAAAGAAAATGTTACTTTACTTTAAAATGAACCAAAAAAAAAGAAATCTACTAATAGAAGTTATTCTAAACCTACTTAGACAAATAGTTATCGCCTCTAGTTGATAACAAAAGTTATATTAAAGCTATAAACTTACTACTATAAAATTCAATAACCCCACTCTTTAATAAAAGAAGCTTTTAATTCTCATTAAATTCTCCTTCACAAACTTTCATTCTGTAACTTATAAAATAATTCTGTAATTTCACCTAATAAATAAAAATAGATAAAAATATAAAATTATTTAACTAATAAATAAAACTCTTATATTGCTAGTGAAATTTCATTCATTGAGCAAGTATTTCAAATAGCCTTATAAAATTTTTTAGCTAAAATATACTCTCCTTTAATTTATTTTGTAAAATTCACAGTACACGTTAAAATATTCTTAATACTTTCGTTTGTTTCTCGCGTTTATTCTAAAATACTATGGCTCTATTGATAGTTGAATCTCCTGCAAAAGCAAAAACAATAAGTAAATATCTAAGTAAAGAATTTAAAATAGCTGCATCTTTTGGACACGTAAGGGATCTGCCAGTAAAAAACGGTTCTGTCGATCCAGACAATGATTTTGCTATAAAATATGAAATTCTTAAAAAAGCAGAAAAATGCATAAAAAAATTAGCAGAAGAAGCAAGTAAAACATCGGATATATACCTTGCAACAGATCCAGATAGAGAAGGAGAAGCAATAGCGTGGAATATAATAGAAGCTTTAAAAGAAAAAAAAGCAATCAATGATAAAATCCACATTCACAGAATAGTCTTCAACGAAATAACAAAAAAAGCAGTACAAGAAGCTATAAAAAATCCACGAGAAATTAATATGAATTTAGTACACGCTCAACAAACACGCAGAGTTTTAGACTACTTAGTAGGATTTAATTTATCACCACTCTTATGGACAAAATTATCAGGAAGTAAATCTGCAGGACGAGTACAATCCGTTGTACTAAAGCTCATATGTGAGCGAGAAAGCGAAATTATAAAATTCATAACACAAAAATATTGGAGTATAAAAACAAAAATGCAAAATAATAAAAATGAAGTGTTTTCTACTGTACTTAATCACTTTAATAATAAAAAATTAGGAAAATTAGATATCAAAAATGAAGAAGAAGTAAATAACTTAATTAAAGAAATTAAATCTAAAAAATATAAAATAAGTTCTATAGAACACAAACAAATCGAAAAAAACCCCCCCCCTCCATTTATTACTTCGAGTCTTCAACAAGAAGCAGTAAACAAACTTTTTTTTAATATAAAAAATATCATGCGCATAGCACAAAACCTTTATGAAGGTATTAATATTGGTGGCGAAACTGTTGGTTTAATAACATATATACGTACAGATGGATTTTATATTACAAATGAAGCTATAAATTCAATCAGAAAATCAATCAAATTATTATATGGTAATAAATACTTACCTAAACTTCCTCATCGATATGCAAAAAGCATAAAAAATGCTCAAGAAGCACATGAAGCAATTCGTCCAACTGATATAAATAAAACTCCAAATAACATTAAATGTTACTTAACACTAGAACAATTTAAATTATACGATCTAATTTGGAAAAGAACCATCGCAAGCCAAATGAAACCAGCAATCTTCAATCAAGTAACAATCAAAACTAGTTCTACTGATCAAAAAATAATTTTAAAGACAAGCGGATCAAGAATATTTTTCGATGGATTCTATAAAGCATATGAAAATGATATAAATAACAAAGAAAATAAAAATATAATACTACCATCAGCTATAAAAGAAGGTGAAACATGTAAACTGATCTCTATAGAAATAGAGAAGCATCTTACTCAACCACCGCCACGTTATAGTGAAGCTAGCATTGTTAAAAAAATGGAAAAAATCGGTATAGGCCGTCCCTCAACCTATGCAACAATTATTTCAGTACTACTAGATCGCAAATACGTTACATTAGACAATAAAAAATTTATCCCAAGTAGTCGTGGTAAAATCGTTACAATATTTCTAGAAACTTTCTTTCAACATTGTGTAAAATATAATTTTACAGCACATATAGAAAAAAAACTTGATTTAATCTCAAATGGACATGCAAACTGGAAAAAAGAGCTAAGCCATTTTTGGATACCATTCGCTAAACTCGTAAACTCTGTCAAACAAATGACCCATGATGAAATTTTTAATGGTATTCGTAATCTGGTAATCGATTGGTTTTGTTTAGAAGAAAAAAAAGAAGAAATAGGCAAAAAATGTCCTAATTGTTCCAATGGAATATTAAAATTAAACTTTGGAAAATCTGGAATATTTCTTGGATGCTCTACATACCCGACATGTAATCATTCAAAAGAAATTGTAGGCAATGATAATAATCATAACTTAAAATATCTAAAAAATCTAGGTATAGATAATATTACTGGAGAAAGAGTAATAATTAAAAAAGGTCCTTTTGGGTTTTATTTAGAATTAAATAATGAGTTATTAAAAGAAAAAAAAACCGTTTCTATACCGAAAGACATAAATATCGATGATATTGATTTAAATATAGCAACTCAATTACTCTCCCTACCTAAAAAAATAGGAAAACATCCAAAAACTAAAAAGGAAATGAAAATAGGCCTTGGAAAATTTGGATACTATATTCTTTATGAAAACAAATACTTTCCCCTGAAAGGAAATTCTAAAAAAATACTAAATATGCAATTAGATGAGGCTATAAAAATTATTTTACATAATAACCATATAAAAAATACCGAAAAATGCTAAAATGTTCTCCTTTTCTAAAGGAACCATTCTCTATGCATTAATATCCATTAAATGGAAGATCAATAAATAATAAAATCAATCTCGTTCTCTCTTAATTAGAGAACTATAAAACTAATCATAAAACAATTTTACAAACAATAAATCATCATTACTTTAAAAAGAGTACCCATATTTTTAGTTAATCTTAAATACTCACAAAAAATTTTATTTTTTTGCGTACTATTCAAATTTTTCATCAAAGCTTGTACTCTCTCTTTTATACCAAAAATATATAAAAATTCTCTTTGAGTTAAAATCTCATAATCAACATATCTTAGTGAATCTATTAATTCTTGAAAATTTACAAGTGCAGTGATATCGCTACTACCAATATCTTCAAATATACTAACATATTTATGCTGTTTTAACGACTGTAAAGTACTTCTGTATTCAGGATATATATATCCATAATCTATAATTAAAGCAGCTCCTTTATTATTGTAAATCTTCTCCTCAAGCTTTTTTAATATATCAATTCTAAATGAAGATACCTCTACTACCGCACCATAAAAAAGTTTGCTATTCAAAGCAGTATTGAAATACATAATTTCTTTTTTAACAGAAAATCGATCAGCAATTATAAATAATGACCCATTGTCTCGTTTTGTTACTCTATTCTCATACCATCTCTCATTGTAGTAAACAAACTGATTTATTGGAAGAGCATCAAAAAATTCATTTGCCAAAAAAATAGTTGCTTGTTTTGGTAAACTATTAATATTTTCATGCCAGCTAACATCTAAACTTTTCAATTTTTGCTTTTGTATTTTTTGTAAAATTGGGCTTATCTCAATTAAATGAATTGACATTGAATTAAAAAAATCACTATACCTCCTAGTAACTCTTATTATATCAAGAATAAGCGTTCCTCTTCCTGGTCCAAGTTCAACCAAGGAAAATTTAGATGGTCTTCCTAACTTTTCCCATATACATATTACCCACACTGCAATTATTTCACCAAACAATTGACTTATTTCAGGTGCTGTGATAAAATCACCGTCTTTACCAAACGATAATTTACTCATATAATAACCGTACTCATTATGATACAGAGCGATTCTCATAAAATCACTAATTGATATTGACCCTTGATTTTTATCAATTAGCCTGTGCAAATAAGTAAGTATCATGATTATGAATATAAACTGCAAATATGACCATTACTACAATTACTTTGTAAATTACAAAAATCATAAATTTCAAAATTTGATATTATATTATAATGTCTTAAAACAAAATAAATAATTAAAATACTTCTCTCACTAAAGAGATCGCAATAACACTGAGTGTGACCCTAAAAATTCATCAAATTTTCAAACTTTAGTTCAAAATATTAATAATAATTTAAGATTAACAAAAATGTTGCCACGCTGATATTTATGCAGCTATTACATAGAATAATACGAGAGAAGAACCGCAATTAAACAAATAAATTAACCAAAAGCTTTTAAAGGCAAAAGAGATTTTGCAAAACAAAACTTCATAAAAAACTTGTATATTTTACCAAATATAAATAAAAAGAAATAAAAATTTATCCACTTTCTTTTTTAAATGACTAATTTTATAAAAAAAATTACTGTGCAGTGTGATTTTAATGGACAAAGGTCACCTTTTGTGATTCACATAGGAAACCCAAGAAATAATACTCATCCAATTCATCATCAAGATTTCTGGCTTGCAAGAGAACGTAGAGGCAGTATTCCCAATAAAGTAAAAGAAAGCTTACAAAAACTATATAGATTATCCCAACAAAATGGAATTCCGTTCTCAGAACTATGCGCATATGCCATTAACATACTTAATATTAAACATAATAAAAACAACTCATAGAAAATTTTTTAGCTTTAACCCCTTAAAATTTCATTTATAGAAACCTTTAATCTTGTACTCTTATCCACCCTTTTTATTATAATTGCACAATAAATCGAGATATTGTTTTTTGATAAAAATGATCCCGGTACAACTACAGAATAAGAAGGCACTTCACCATAAAATACTTCATTCGTTTCTCTGTCGATAATTTTAGTCGATGCTCCAATAAAAACACCCATACCCAAAACTGCTCCTTCCCTTATTATAACACCCTCAACTACTTCACTACGCGCTCCAATAAAACAATTATCTTCTATAATAACTGGAAAAGCCCGAATAGGCTCTAAAACTCCTCCAATTCCCACTCCTCCGGAAATATGACAATTTTTCCCTATTTGTGCACAACTACCAACCGTTGACCAAGTATCTATCATTGTATTCGAATCAACATATGCACCAACATTAATAAAACTCGGCATAAGAACAACGTTTGTACCTATATAGGCAGAGTGACGAACAAAACACCCAGGTATTGCTCTAATCTTTGACCTACGGAATCTTTCCTCATCCCACTTATCAAATTTACTACTAATCTTATCATACGACCAATTATTTTCACCTATTATTCTATTTTCTTCAATGAGAAAATGTAACAATATTGCCTGTTTTATCCATGCATGCACCACCCACTCCCCACTTGATAACTTTTCTGTCACTCTAATCTTACCATTATCTAAAAGTTCAATTACCTCTCTTACTGCTACTTTTGCCGATTCTTTTATACTTCGTTCACTAAGTCTATGTTTATTTTCCCAAATATCTCTTATATCATCTTGCATTTTGTTCAGTAACATATATTCTTTTATATAAATATAAACAACAGTCTCATAATCTTACTTTAAAAAGTAAATAAAACTAATCTAAAAAATAGATAAATATATTAACAAAATGTAACTAAAACGCAAGCAAAACCACGTTAAATAAATTCAAAAATACAAAATAAATAAGTTTTATTAAGATAAAATCTTATTCTTAAAATAAGAAACCGCAAAATATATAAATATTGCTCTCAAGTAAAAGAATGTTGTATATAAAAACTATACTCTCTGTGCTATAAAACACTCCTCTTACTATTATATTATAATGTAGCCCAAAAACACATAAAATGTAAAATAAAATAAAAATATTAAAATATGTAAAACATAATAAAATAGAATATAATTCTAAAATGTAAATCCCAAACCTTCTTATTTTTAAATATAAAACAGATATATAGTAAATATTTCTTGTATTTCAAATTTAGTTAGTCTAATCTCTGTATTATTAAAATAAAGTTAAAACTGGGGGCGTAGCTCAGTTGGTAGAGCATCTGTCTTGCACACAGAAGGTCAGCGGTTCGATGCCGCTTGCCTCCACACTAGTTTAAATAAACTTATACAGAATTAAAAAGCAATATAACAATAATGTAAACAGCAAAATTTCTCAACTAATATTTAAAAAACCCTCAATAGTGACCCTAGTGACTCAATCTCAAATTAGAAAATATTTTAAAATAACACAGATTATCTCTCCTGCACTATAAAATTACCGTACTTCAAATTTTAAAATGATAAAGAAATACACAATATTAAATTGTGCTTACTTTCTTTAATCTTTCAATAGTATTTTCTCTACCAATAAAAACTAATAACTTAGCAAGTTCTGGTCCAGTTTTTACACCTGTTAATACTAAACGTAACTGCATAAACAAATCTTTTATTTTTATATCTACTTTTTGCTGAATATTCTTAACCCATTCTAATAATGTATTCTCATTAAAATCACCATAATGTAACGCATCAAGAGCAATTTTTACAAGTTCTTTATCGAGAATTATAGGTTTTACTACTATATTGTTGTATTTACATATTTTCCACCATTTAACTGTCTCAGAAAATCTTTTTATATTACTTCTTATAAAGTACCAAAATTCTGGAGAATTTACTCCAATTCGATTTAAACGCTCCTTCATCATTGCAAATGACATTTGCCTTAAAATTTTACTATTTAGTTTATATATTTCAGTAAAATTAAACTTTATAGGTGCTGAACCAAATTTTTCAATATCAAATGAATCAATTAGAAATTGAATGTTATATGATTTAATCGGATCTGAAGTTCCAAGATTTGATAAATAAGTAATAAGCGTTATTGGTTCAATTTCATCTTCTTTAATCGATCTTATGTTCAATCCAATTTTACGTTTTGACATTTTCTTATCATTATTAAAATATAATAAAGGAAGATGAGCAAACGTATAAATCTTTGCTTTTAGCGCTCGAATTATTTGTATTTGTATCGCAGTATTAGTTATATGGTCTTCTCCACGTACAACATGCGTTATATTGAAGTCAATATCGTCAATAACGGAAGGTAACATATACGTATATATTCCATCCTCCCTCTTTACTATTGGATCACTGATATGATTCATTGCAATATTTATAATTCCTTTAATTTCATCATTCCAACTAATAATCTCATTTCTATTCAGCTTAAATCTAAAATGCGGTTTTCGTCCTTCTTTCTTATAAAGAATTTTTTCTTGCTCAGTAAGAAACAACGCGCTCCTATCATATATAGGTGGTAATCCACATTTTAACTGTAATTTACGCTTAATATCTAACTCTTCCCTCGTTTCATAGCATGCATAAATATATCCATCTTTTACTAATTGTAAAAATATCTCATTGTAACGCTCAAAACGCTCTGACTGCCTAAAATTAAAATCCCAATTTATACCCATCCATCTCAAATCTTGTACAATGCTATCTATATATTTAATATCCGAACGACAAATATCAGTATCATCAAAACGAAGTATAAATTTTCCCTTTTTATTACGCGCATACATCCAACAGATAAGTGCAGTACGAATATTTCCTATATGAAGATGACCAGTTGGACTCGGAGCAAATCTTGTTAACACTAATTTATATTATTTATATAACTTCATTAATAGTATAACTTTATTAAAGTAAAATGAATTATGCAACACAAACAAGATAACATAAAATTTTTCATAATTTCCACAAATTTTTCTAAAAAACATAGAAACCGATTTCCTTTTAGGAACATTTATAAATATCTTATTATTAAAGGTATTTAATTTTAATTAGTCTTCATCTATATAATATAGAAATAAATTTACAAAAATTATAAAACATAATTAAATAAATTAAAGTTAATTCCCTAAAGAATTTTACGAAAACATAATAGACATTTTATACTAATCAAAATACTAAATAACGTCACTGTATAATTAAACTATAAAATCAAAATAGGTTTTAAAAAATTATTTAAAGTAAACTTACATCATATATGATAATTATAATTATCTATACAGATTTACTAACAATCTTTATTAATAAAAAGCCTCACTCTTTCTTCAATAATATAACGAAAATGCCTAATCATTCCCTGAACTGGCCAAACTGCAGCATCACCAAATGCACAAATCGTATGCCCTTCTATTTGAGATGTAATATCTAATATTTTATCTATTTCATCAAACCTAATATCCCCTTTAACCATCCTTTTCATAATTCTCCATATCCATCCGGTACCTTCACGACACGGAGCACACTGCCCACATGATTCATGCATATAAAAATATGATAATCTCTCTATCGCAGCTATTATATCAGTAGACTTATCCATTACTATAACACCAGCAGTACCAAGACCCGATTGTACAGCTCTCAATGAATCAAAATCCATTTCAACAACATCACATACAGATTTCGGAATAAGCGGCATTGAAGACCCTCCAGGTATAACAGCAAGTAAGTTATTCCAGCCACCCCGTACTCCACCAGCATATTTTTCAATCAATTCACGTAACGGAATTCCAAGTTCCTCTTCAACATTACACGGATTATTTACATGTCCTGAAATACAAAATATTTTAGTACCAGTATTATTCGGTTTTCCGAGAGATGCAAACCATTCTCCTCCACGATACAAAATATCCGGAATCATAGCTATAGTCTCAACGTTATTTATCATAGTTGGACAACCAAAAAGACCGACAGTCGCAGGAAACGGTGGTTTTATACGAGGAAAACCCTTTTTCCCCTCAATCGATTCAAGCTGAGCAGTTTCTTCTCCACATATATAAGCCCCAGCTCCTCTATGTATAAATACATTAAAATCATAACCAGATTTACAAGCATCTTTCCCGAGAAAACCTTCTTTATAAGCTTCCTCAAGTGCTTCTCTTAAAACCAAATATTCATCATAAAACTCACCCCTAATATAAATATACGCAGTAGAAGACTGAATTGCCCTCCCAGCTAAAAGAACACCTTCAAGTAATTTATGCGGCTCATACCGCAGTATATCCCTATCCTTACAAGTACCTGGCTCCGACTCGTCTGCATTAACTACTAAATACGTTGGATGTTCTCTCAATGGATTTTTAGGCATAAAACTCCATTTTAGACCTGTAAGAAAACCTGCACCTCCTCTACCTCTTAAACCTGATTTTTTTACCTCATCAATAATTTTTTCTGATCCTAAATCCAATAAAACCTTTGTTTTTCGCCAACTACCCCTCTTCTTTGCTCCCCTAAGCAAGGGAGTTTCCTCGCCATCCAGGTTGGTAAATATTCTATTCTGCTTTTCCATTATATCTCTTTACCATGGAATATAACTAACATCAAACATAGATACTACTCACATCTATTATTGATTGTTTTATAACAATATAAAAATAACCCCTCCTCTATACAAGTCATACGCACTATAAAATTAAAAATTTGCAAGAAATTAAAACAAAAATCAATAAAATTATAAAACTATAAAATAGTAGTCATACTAAAACTTTAATCAATTTTGCAATATTACTACTTAAATTAAGCAATAACTAAAATTAACAAATTTAATTATTAATTACTATTTATTAATATTATCTTAACAAAGAATCATTTAAAATGAAATAAATTTGAACACATAAACAAAACTTGATTAATAGATTATTAATATCTAAATTTTCTATTATTAAAATAAATTCATTTTGCAAATATATAACCAATAAGAAGCAATCCTATCTTTACAAAAGACATATTTAACATAAACAAAAAGTTATATATTTATTAAACTTACCAGATCTTTTAATCACAAATTAATTCTACAACTCCTCTAAAGAGAGTAACGTAAAATTGTTTATTTTCCGTCACAAACACTTCACACTAGTAAATTCATCAGTCTTTCGTAATAAAAACAAATCTCACCCTAGTTAACATAACTTTACTAAATTCCAAAACTTAGCTAAAATAAAAGAAAACATTTACTTAATGTGGCGTAATCAACAAACAAAAGCATTAATATCTACAATACTCTGTAGAATAGCAATATGGTACGATCATATGCTTTTTATTGATCTAGTCAATATAATTAGTAGAGAATTTTGTTATGCACAAAATATTTACTATAAAATATTACAATTGTTCGGAATTACAGGACTTGGCGCTATGATAAGACCACTTGGTGCATCAATATTTGGTCATATTGGCGATAGACATGGAAGAAAAATAACATTAACAATCGCAATCCTACTAATATCAGTTCCATCTAGTTTTATTGCAATTATTCCAAGTTACAATAAAATAGGAATAACATCCACTATATTACTTCTTATAATTCATCTAATACAGGGAATTGCACTTGGCGCTGAACAAGGAGGCAGTTCAGTTTATTTAATAGAACATTTATCTAATAAAAAAAAATTAGGAATGTTTTTCGGAATAATAAGTTTCGGTCGTTCCATTGGAGTGTTACTTTCTGTAATAACAGTTATAATTTGCAAAAAAATCACTGATTTTAACGCTTGGGGATGGAGAATACCGTTTGTTTTTTCGGCTATTTGTGGATTAACCAGTGCATACAGTATATATGCATTGGGAGAAACTCCAGAATATAAAAAAAATCAAAAACAAAAAAATTTATCTAATTTACCAATATTAGAACTTATAGGACATTATAAAAGAGCCCTTATACTTGCAATTTTAATATCTATACCAGTTAATGTTGTAGTTGGATTTACTATATTTCTTAGAACAATTGCAAAAGAAATAATATTAGTTGAAACATATGTGATAACATATCTCAATGAGATTATGCTTATTGCTACCAGCGTACTAATACCAGTATTTTCCATAGCATTTGGAATATTAGCTGATAGAATAGGAAAAGAGCGCACTGCAATCCTATTTATAGTAATTACTATAGTGCTATGTTGTCCTATGTTGTTTATCGCACACTATTACAAAAGTTATCCTATAATTATGCTTAATGTTATGATTCTATCAATAATAGAAAGGGGTATAAATCCTATAGGGATAGTGGCATCTAAACTTTTTCCTGCCAACATTAGATTCAGCGGAGTAAGCTTATCCCGCAATATCTCTTATGCTTTGCACGGAGGATTTACTCCAATGATATGTACTTGGTTTACCATAATATTTCCTAAAATAAATTTCGCTGCTGGATTATATGTGATCTTCTGTTTGTTATTAAGTTTAATAGCAATACTACAGATAAAACCCCAAGATAAATGTCTTCATCTCCATATGTAACAACTATACAATTAATACGTTCAAAATATTTTTATAGAAAATATCAAAAATACAAAATATAAAATACTTGCTCAATTAAATTTGTCCAAATAATCAAAACATAATCAAGTTCTCAATTCTTCGAAAAAATCTTTTAATAAAAGAGAACACTTTGTCTCTAATATCCCACCATAAATTTCAGGCATATAACTACAATGTTGCAATATCTTAATACCACTTTCAGTTCTACCACTAGGGTTATAATAAGCTCCAAAGTATAATCGTCTAATTTTTGCAAAAGAAATAGCTTGAATGCACATTGGACATGGTTCTAACGTTACGTATATATCAGATTCATAAAATATAGATTTTGAAAACGATCTACAAGCCTGTCTAATTACTAACATCTCCGCATGTGCGGTTGGGTCATCAGACATATTATGAGCAAAAGAAATAATATCATCACTTCTACTTACCAATACAGCACCTATCGGAACTTCATCATTTTTCCTAGCAATCCTTGCTTGCTCTATTGCAAACTCCATATATCGATATTTAAACATTTTTATACCACTGTATCAATTGCTGCTTTAATAAAAGATACAAAAAGAGAATGAGGAGAAAACGGTTTCGATTGAAACTCTGGATGAAATTGTACACCAATAAACCACGGATGCTTTCTTAACTCCACCGCTTCTATATACATTCCATCTTCTGATAATCCACTACATATTAATCCATTTTTTTCTAAATCATTTCTATAATCTGAATTAACTATGTATCTATGTCTGTGCCTCTCAAAAATAATAGTCTTACCATTATATACATCTGCTACCTTTGAACTTGGTCTTATATTACATCCATATGCTCCGAGTCTCATAGTTCCACCAAGTCCAATTTTTTCATTATAAACTAACTTAACAACAGGATGCTTGCAGTTACAAAATTCCTCGGAATGTACATCTTCAAGCTTAATAACATTGCGAGCAAATTCAATAACAGCAAGTTGCATGCCAAGACATATTCCAAGAAATGGTATATTGCGCACACGCGCATAATTTATTGCCAATATTTTACCCTCTACTCCATTATCACCAAACCCCCCCGGAACAAGAATCGCATTAGAATTATATAATTTTTCTTCTATAAATTTCTTATCAAAAAATCTTTCATTTTTATCCCTTGAATTAATCCAATTAATTTTCATCTTAACTTTATTACTAATTGCACCATGATTTAACGCTTCAACTAATGATTTATATGCATCCGGAAATTCAATATATTTTCCTACTACAGACACAATAATCTCACGCGTTATATCTTTCATAGAAAGCACTATTTGATTCCATTCAGTTAATCTCGGTTTTGGTTTATTTAAATTAAAATGTTTCAAAACTTGTATACCAAGTCCACGTTGATTATACAAAATTGGTAACTCATATATATGACTTACATCAGGAACTGACATTACATTAGATAATGAAACATTACAAAGATTTGCTATCTTTTTTCTTTGATTATCAAAAATTTCTCTCTCACTACGACACAATATAATATCTGGTTGCAATCCAGCGAAATTTAATTCTCGAATTGAATGCTGTGTAGGTTTTGTTTTTAATTCTTGGGCTGCGGTAAGATATGGTACCAATGTTAAATGGATAAGAATAACCATTTGTTTTCCAAGCATAAAATTAATTTGACGTATAGCCTCTAAAAAAGGCTGACTCTCGATATCACCTACAGTTCCGCCAATTTCACATATCATAAAATCTAGATCCTCAGTATTATTGAAAATAAAAGATTTAATTAAATCTGTAACATGCGGAATAACTTGTACGGTTTTGCCTAGATAATCACCATGCCTTTCTTTTCTAAGAAGCTCATAATATATCTTACCAGTCGTTATATTATCATCTCTTGTTGCATTAATTCCTGTAAAGCGCTCATAATGTCCAAGATCTAAATCAGTCTCAGCACCATCTTCAGTAACAAATACCTCACCATGTTGAATTGGATCCATTGTTCCAGGGTCAATATTTAAATATGGATCAAGTTTTCTAATACGAACTTTAAAGCTATAAGATTGCAAAAGCGCACCAATACTCGAAGCAACTAAACCTTTACCAAGAGAAGAAACCACTCCTCCTGTTATAAAAATAAACTTAGCTTTCCTCATCAATTATTTTCAAAAGGAACAGAGGTATGTTCATATTCTTGTTTTTTTTCTAACAAGATTCTCTCTGCGATTGATTTTTTATGCGCACCTTTTGCGTATAATCCAGATAATAATAATGTATTTATAATAAATAGCCCCGCAACCATAACAGTTATTTTATTAAGCGAATTTACAGAAGATTTCATTTGAACAATTGAACTAAATCTCCCATGTTGCGAATTAAAACCACTCAATGAACTACTCCCAGGAGGTTGAAAAAGCACTAAAACCACTAAAATAATAACTAATATTATTTGAAAAATACTCAGTATTGTTATTGACATTACTACAGAATAAAAAATAAGAATTTTATGAGCATAAAATACACAAGTCAAGAAACATCTCTCTACTAATAATAAGGGAGTTAAACTCAAACAATAATGGGTGTAAGAATTTAATTTTCTTATTATTTTATTAAAACAATTCTAAAAACTCATCTTGATAAGATATATGACATTATATAATTATAAAATTTCACCACCCTCCCATAATACTTATATATTTTTTAAATATATTTCCTCTCTTTATCCTATATTTTTAATTGGTCAATTTATAGTAAAATTATTAAAAATAATATCTCCATACACCCAAAGACAAACATACCCATTTTATGATGAAAGATAAACCCCGCTATAAATTTATTATATATATCATTTTATCTATAGGATTAAAGAGCCAAAAACATTTGAAATAAATTAAAATAATAACTATTTAGTGAACCATGTAAAAGAAGATATTAAAATGAAACCTCTACACTTTTGAAAACAAAATTTGCCGTCTATCATCTCTCTTCCTTGAAGAAAACTATCACACTCAATTTTCAAACGAAAAACTATACAGCATTAATTCTTTTCCAAACATTCCCTTTTTAAATTCTATAAAAATAACACAATATTACCACTACAACACCTTATATTAGCCACAACTCTCAACACCCTAAATTTCTCTTAATAAACTCTACACCTATCTTTATGCCTTCTTCATTAATAATATGGCCTAATGCATGAATTTTATGACTCTCGACATTTACTCCATTTTTTCTTAAAAATTTGACTGCTAAATTAAAGAAAGAAAAATGTACTATATTATCAGCATCACCATGAATAATACACATATTTGGCCTTGATCTAATCTCTTGTGAAACCCTTGAAGGTGAAAGAAATCTACCAGAATACGCAACAACCGATGCACAAGATTGAGGACGAACAAGAGAAGCGTGTATTGCAAGCATTGCACCTTGTGAAAACCCAATAAAAGAAAGTTGTCCATCATTTAAATTGAGTTTCTTTAATTTCATATCAACAAAATGATTTATTATTAATGCAGCATTTTTCACTCCATGATATAGTACATCTTCACTACGATCCTCTAAACTAAACCATTGATAACCGTTATCTTCCCTTTTAAATGGAGCGTTTGGTGCTATAAAGCATGAATCAGGTAAAGACTTACTCATAATTTTAGCAAGATGAATAAAATTATCCCCACTTGACCCCCATCCATGCAAACAAACAATTAAACTGCTTTTATTTCTACTATTACAAATTTCTGGACCCTTAAGTTCAATCATCTTCTTATATGCGCTTATACGTATTTTATTTTATTGTAAAATATTTTGTATAAAATAAAAGTAAATAAAAATTATAATAAATAATATATCTCCTTAAGTGGAGATTTATGGGCGTTTATATTTAAATAAATTTCAAAAATTTAAAACAAACAACAAAATTTAATACAATCTGGATCACTAAAATACACGCTTTTTAACACATAAAAAAATCAACCGACTCATATATTTCACCTATAAGTCTTTTATAAGGGAACGGATCCTCAGACTTAAAAGTCCAAAAACAAATTGTATTAAAATTTAGTTCTCTTAAAAAGCAGTATTCTATGCAAAAACAAAATGTTCAATATAAAATTGAAGTACCAAAAATATTAAAAGACTCCAAAATCTTGCATGAATGACTTTATACTATAAAATAAGTCTTTTCTATTCCATAAAAACAATATAAAATTACTTTTATACAAAAGAATGACATCTTATTTTAATATTTTAAAATTAAAAATAAGTAACCCCCCATACTTAAAACAAAAGCATAAAATCATTCTATTTAATTTTTAAGGGATTAAACATAACTTGTTAATTCTTCCTAAGACTATATTCTTTTTTTAATTTTTTATTTAAAAGTTCTAAAGTTGAATATAAATTACTATTGCTCGATAAACAAATCACTTCTTTATTAAGATAACTAGCTAAATAATTCTTCTTTTCGAGAATTTCTAATTCTTCATATAAATCACACTTATTTAATGCTACAACCTCCTCTTTCCTGATAAGATCAATATTGTAATACCTAAGCTCATTATGAATACAATTATATGCAGAAATAACATCATCTTGAGATATATCAATTAAATGAAACAAGATTTTGCATCTTTCTATATGTTTCAAAAATTTATATCCAAGTCCAGCTCCACGATGAGCATTGGGAATTATTCCTGGAATATCTGCTATTATAATTTCCCCATCACTTACTTTTGCTACACCTAAATATGGCCTTATTGTAGTAAATGGATAATCGCCTACCTTCGTATCAGCATTCGAGCAACGAGTTAAAAATTTTGACTTACCAGCATTTGGCATACCAACAATACCAACATCGGCTAAAACTTTTAACTTTAATAACACATACTTTTCCTCACCAGGCTGACCGTAAGTAAAACGCCTTGGCGCTCTATTAGTAGAAGACTTAAAATTCATATTCCCAAGTCCACCTCTTCCACCTTGTACTATTTGAAATTTCATTCCAGATTTATTAAGATCTACTATAACTTTCCCGCTTTCCATATTGATTATTTGTGTCCCAACTGGAATTTTAAGTACAATATCTTTCCCAGCTATACCGGACTTATTCCTATTTGCTCCTCTTTTTCCATTACTTGCTTTAATATATTTTCTATAACGAAAATCAAGCAAAGTATTAAGATTTATATCACTGATAAAAACTATATTCCCGCCCCTCCCCCCATTACCACCATTTGGACCACCAAATTCAACAAACTTTTCCCGACGAAAACTTACACAACCATCACCCCCATTACCAGCCTTTAGATATAATTTGACTTCATCTACAAAATTCATACAAACCATTACAATACTTAGCATTTCTTCCCAGCGCGCTCTCTATTCTTAACAACTCATTATATTTTGCAAGCCTATCAGAGCGTGATAATGACCCAGCTTTTATTTGTCCACAGTTCGAAGCAACTGCTATATGAGATATCGTTGTATCTTCTGTTTCACCTGATCTATGAGAAATAATTACTTTATAACAATTTGATTTCGCTATCTCAATAGCAGCGAAAGTTTCCGTCAATGTACCTACCTGATTTGGCTTGATTAATACAGCATTTGCAATTTTTCTTTTTATTCCTTTACTTATTAACTCGCAATTTGTAGCAAACAAATCATCACCGATTAGTTGAATCTTATCTCCAAGTCTTATAGTAAGTAAACTCCAATACTCATAACTATCTTCACTTATTGGATCTTCTATAGAAATTAGAGGATATTTTTCCACAAGATCACAATAATATTTAACTACCTCTTCTGAAGAAAGCTCTTTATTTCTAAATTTATAAACTCCATTTTTACAAAAGGTTGACGAAGCTACATCAAGACCTAATGCAAAATGATCCTTTATCGAATAACCCACAGACTCTATGGCATAAATTATCAAATCAAAAACCTCCTCAACATTCTCAATATTAGGCGCAAAGCCTCCTTCATCTCCTACATTTACACTGTAACCATTCTTTTTTAGAATATTACGTAAATTATGAAACACTTCTGCAGACATTCTAATTCCTTCGCTAAAAGTCTCAGCCCCAATAGGAATAATCATAAATTCTTGAAAATCTAATTTATTATCCGCATGCACTCCGCCATTAATTATATTAAAAAATGGAATCGGCATAACATTTGCCTGCTCTCCTCCTAAATACCTGTATAATGGTATTTTAAAACTATTCGCTACCGCTTTTGCGGTAGCTAGAGATACGCCTAAAATTGTATTTGCTCCAAGTTTTGATTTATTTTTTGTCCCATCTAACTCTATTAAAACATTATCAATCATGGTCTGATTCGTTGCATCCATACCAATAATTCTATTCGCTATTACTTTATTTACAAGCTGAACAGCCTTAAGTATTCCCTTGCCAAAATACCTTTTTTCATCGTGATCTCTCAATTCTAACGCTTCCCTTTTACTAACTGAAGTCCCAGAAGGTACAGATGCCCTACCTATTGCTCCATCACTTAGTTCAATTTCTACTTCAATAGTTGGATAACCTCTGCTATCCAAAATTTCTCTTGCAAATACACTATTAATTATCTGTTTTACCATAAACAAAACCCTTTTTATTTAATATAAAAAGCTGCAGTCTCTTTTGCCAACTTAACTATATTACTACCAGCACCAATAAACAATACTATATCATCTGGGCTCGTAAAGTCATCAATAAAATGTGAAATAAGCAAAGCACTATTCATAATCTCAACTTTATTAAACCCATTGTTAACTAAAGCTTTTTTCATATCATAAACTCCGCAACCAGGAATCGGCCTATCATCTGGGGGATGAACAGAAGTAAGAATAATGTAATCAAACATCATAAAAACTCGTATAAATTCATAAAAAAAACTACGAATACGAATAAAACGCAGTGGCTCAATAATCCCTATCACTTTCTTTTTAGAAATAGAGCGTGCCGCTTTCAGAGTTGCATATATTTCGTTCGGATGATGAGCATAATCTTCGATTAATCTAATACCTCCTTTAATAAAAGCAATTAGAGAAAATCTCCTTGCTACCCCCTTAAATCCCAATAGACCTCTTCTAATATCAGAATCACTAATCCCAAGCTTTATCGCTACAGATATTGCAGCTAAAGCATTACTAATCTTATGAATACCAACTGCATTTGATAGTATCACATTTTTCATAATTCTAGTTCTTAAAATTAAACGATGAGATAATAATGAAACATTTCGTCGTAATAAATAATTACTATATTTCTCTCTCTTTGTTATTTTTAGATTGGATAATGTAATCCAACTATTTTCATCAAAATTAATTGATACATCAAACCTTATACTATCACTGTACTGTTCTATATTACTAGCTCTTATATCACCATTCTTAAACCCAAATGTCAAACCATTATAATTAATACTCGTAGAATGAGGTGTTATAGCGAAATCTGCCTTATTCACAAATTGAAAAAATGCATCTTTGATATTATCAAACGTACCATAGTAATCTATATGATCATTATTAATACTTGTTATAACGGCAATATTTGTAGGAATTTTTAACATAGTTCCATCAGATTCATCTGCTTCAACTAAAAAAATATCACTCTTACCAAATTTTGAATTATTACGATAAGAATTTAATACCCCACCCACAATTACAGTTGCATTAATTCCAGAATAATCAAAAATAGAAGAAATTATTGCAGTTGTTGTAGTCTTTCCGCTTGAACCAGAAACTGCTATTACATATTTATCTCTCATAATCTCAGATAATATTCCTGATCTATGTAGAATGATTTTTCTATTATCCCTTGCAGCAATTAATTCTACATTATCAGATTTTATTGCCGAAGAATATACAACTACTTTAGCTTGCTTAACATTATCAGCACTATGACCGATGTATATTTCTATACCTAACTTTTTCAGTCTATCTATATTATCGTTTGATTGTATATCACTACCTTGAACTTTATAATTTAAATTATGAAGAATTTCGGCAATTGCACTCATTCCAATTCCACCTATACCAATTATATGTATTATTTTTTTTTTAATATCATTCATATTTACAGTAGATACTAACTACTAAATTTATTATAGTAAAATCTGAAATCCTCATAGTTTTGAATAAACCCTTTCTCCAAAATAAATGAGAAAAAATCTAACTTTTTTATGCTTAATATTTGCTCTAATAAATAGTTGTAATTCTAGAAATAAATGTAACAGTACTTTAGGTTATTATAAAATTGGAAACAGCTATACTATAAATGGAATAACTTACCATCCTAAGTACTGCAATCAATATGAAGAAATAGGAGTAGCATCATGGTATGGAATAGAAGATCATGGTACTCTTACAGCAAATGGTGAAATATTTGATCGCAATTCAATTTCTGCAGCACATAAAACCTTACCAATGCCATGTTTTGTTCTAGTTACTAATCTAGAAAATGGAAAAAAACTCATAGTAAGGATTAATGACAGGGGACCATTTATTGATGGAAGAATAATAGACCTCTCAGAAAAAGCAGCAAAAATCTTAGGATTTCATAAATCTGGACTTGCGAAAGTAAAAATTCAATATCTAAAAAAAATGTCAGAACGATTAATACAAAAAGCCCCACATTATAAAATGCAATATAAAAAAGAAATGCAAAAATACCTTACAAAGCAAAACGGTACAGAAAACATAGGATATATTGCGTTTTTTGAAAAAGCTCAGATTGCTAAGTCTGTTGCATCAAAACTTCGTAGTCAAGGAATAAAAAATGTTAGATTACTTTTTAAAAATAATAAATATTGCGTAAGAGTAAATTATAAATAAAAGCGGCGCTATAATTAAAGTAAATCATTTTAGTAAAGTAAAATAAAATTACAAAAACTTTACAAAATAAAAACACTTAATAATAAGCACTAATTGTTCACTGTTGCAACAATTACAAAGTCTTAAAACCTCAAAGTCTCCTATATAAATTAACCATACCAAATTAAGTTATAGCTAGAAACTTTTTTATAATAAAGAAGTAATCCACATAAGCTAACTTATTTCTCTTCAGAGAAATTTTTAAAAACAAATAAAATAATATAATATAAAATTTTATAAACTTATGATTAAATTCATAATTTTATGAAATCTACAAAACCTAATTAATAAAACAAATAAATAAAAATCAATACTAATTAATTTAGTTATAAAATTAAATAAAATTTTTATAAATCATTCTTTCAAAACATTACAACTTTTACATGCTGCAAAATAATACTATTTATATCTCAGATATATAAATACAATTAAATCTACAAATCAAAACTAATCGTGAAAACTTTCTATATTATAATAGAACAACAAAAAATCAAAACTTAAAAAGTTTTACATACACATATAAACACTAAAAATTTGAGTAAAATCAACTAATCTTTACAAACTCTCTCACTTACTTTTTATAATTTTAATCTTCTAAAATTCATTTATTAAAATAAATACACCTCTTACAGACAGAAACATTTTCTAAGGTTCAGCAAATAAAACTTAATATATATTAATAATTAATTTTAAAATCAAAAATAACATATAAACAAAACAATTCTTTTAAAACACACTTTTCATTGCATTTACACATTTACTAATTTGTATTTCAGAAATTATCTATCTTAATATAAAATTATTATAACACACATTATACTAATAAAAACCTTTCATTAGAACTTCAATTATCTATAGAATAAACTTACCTTATCCTTTCTACCAGAATCACATATTTAAAATAAAACTTATAAAAACCTTTTTTAATTGATTAAATATTTCACATACTCATTTACAAAATAAAATTAAAAGATAAATTTTTATCAATTCCCTCGATTGAATCAATAATAATTGAAATAGCATTTCTCACTTTAAACAACATTTAATTAATACCTAAATTAAATACTCTAATTAAATTGAAAGTTTTTCCAATAACAATAAAATCTCTATTGCAAAATTATAAATTTTGACCTATATTCCTGCATATATGAGATATAAAATTGCTGTTGTTGGAGCAACAGGAAAAGTAGGACGTGAAGTACTAAATATACTTTCTGAATTCCAAAATGAGGAAAAAATTTCAATAGATTCTATTGTCGCACTCGCATCAAAAGAGTCAGATGGAAAAAAAATAAGCTTTGGTGAAAGAGAATTAAATGTCTTATGTCTTGAAAATTATAATTTTTCTAAAACTGACATAGCAATTTTTTGTTCTGAAGCAGATGTTTCTAAAAAATATGTACCAATTGCAACTAAAACAGGATGTATTGTAATAGATAACAGTTCTTATTTTAGAATGAAAAGTGGCGTACCATTAATTATTCCAGAAATTAACAAAAAAAAAATCATAGGATATAAAAATCACAATATAATATCTAGTCCAAATTGCACTGTAATACAAATGCTGTTAGCATTACACCTACTGCATCAAAAAGCAAAAATAAAAAGAATTGTTGCTTCAACTTATCAATCAACTTCAGGTGCAGGTAAGGCAGCAATGGATGAACTTTATTATCAAACAAAAAAGATCTTTATGAACGAAAGTAAAAAACCAGAAATATTTCCTAAGCAAATAGCGTTTAACTGTATCCCTCATATCGGAGAATTTATGAGAGATGGTTCTACAATAGAAGAATGGAAAATGCGAGAAGAAACAAAAAAAATTTTAGAAGAAAATATAAAAGTTACTGCAACTTGTGTAAGAGTTCCAGTTTTTATTGGTCATGCTATGACAGTAAATGTAGAATTTCATCGAGCTATAACTGAAGAGCAAATTTATAAAGTACTATCTGAAGAAACAGAAAATAACGGAGTTTTAGTATATGATAGACGAGAAAATGAAAAGTACGCAACTCAAATTGATGTTGTACAAGAAAATGCTGTGTATGTATCACGCATTAGAAAAGATAATACCATTAAAAATGGATTGAATATGTGGATAGTAACTGATAACTTACGTAAGGGTGCGGCATTAAACATGGTTCAAATCTTTGAAATTCTAATAAAAATATTACAATAATTTTATTCAATCCCTGTAATTTATTTCATTACATTGATAGAAGATATATTATTCAATTGCAAAATATTCATTGTAATTTTACAAAATTAACCACTCTCGCTAACTTTAAGTTAATAAAGATGATTTTTGATAATTCAAATATAAACAACTCTATCAAATGATAAAAATCCCAACATTCTAGTTCTATTAATTCATTAAAATAACAAAACCAATATTTTATATCTATCTCCTCTAAGAGAGGAATCAAATTCTAATATATTTTAACCAAAAACTACCCATATAATCTTTATACTTACTTATATATACTTTTTATTTCGTTATTTTGTTAATTATATTTAAAATTATAACAATAATCTTCAATTCCCCATCCATCATTAACATTTATTTAATTTATATTTCAAATTTTCAAAAATCTTAACACATTTAAGTTCCTTATTCCATTAAGGTTCTTTGCATTAAAATGCAAGACATCATAAATAAATGGCATATATATAAAATTATCAAAATCTTTCTAATTATAAATTTTTAACTCTAACACCATCATTATCACGTTGAAACTTCACCACTGGCTCTACAGTTACTTCTTCTAGTTTATGAAACTCCTCTAGTATTGAAGCTTGAAGATTATTTGATAATTGTTCACCAGTTACCCAATAAATCAACTCATCAAATGACAAACTACTTGATTCTAGATCTGTTTCTAATAACATATTATCATAACATTCTTCCAACATTAAAGCACAATTAACCGCAAAAGTTCCTACCACATGTTGCTGATTATCCTTTTTTTCTAAAATCGCAGAATTTGGAAGTAAACTAGCAAAACTATTTAATGCTGAAAATTCATCTGTAGGCTTTTTCCTCTGCCTTAACTGCCTGCTATCTGTATTAGAATGCCTCACAACGGAAGAACTTTCTGCTTCAAAAGCATTACTAGCATTACTTTTTGAATAAAAACGCTCTAAAATATGCTTAGCTCCAACCGTAGATTTTATCTTTAAATATTTTTTATAGTCCTCCTTTTGTTGAGAATTCAACTGATTAAATAAAGTCCTAAATAAAAAAGTAGATTGACTAGCAATAACATCGAGCGTATTAAATGCAAACCCATTTCTCTCCCTAAATAAATCATATAATACACTAAGCGCTTCATCTCTCTTTATTGAACTCAATATACAATACATAGCCTTAGCATTACATTTCATTATCGTTGTACGGAGGTAATGTTGCTTGTAATGATAACCGAGCTCATAAAATACCTCTCTAAATTTATTTATCTGTCCTCTATGAACTAATCTATTCAAATCTCTTACTATTTTATCATATACATTATTGCCACCATTACGCATTTTTTTACTATCATTACTCAGCATTAATTACTATAAATTTCTACAAAGAAATCAATAAAAATAAAATGACCAATTATTATTTTAGCAGTTATAAAAATCAATTCCCCTACCTAAAGAGAACATAAACAACCCTCACTAATTCCTATTATTAACATTAACCATTTACTCCTCCTGCAAGTTTCTCTGCTTCACTTCTTGAAATTAATACATCAATAAACTCATCTAATTCACCTTCCTTTATAACTTGTTCTAACCTGTGTGAAGTAAAATTAATTCTATGATCTGTTATTCTTGATTGTGGAAAATTATAAGTTCTTATACGCTCAGAACGATCTCCAGAACCTATTTGATTTTTCCTCATAGTTGATCTTTCTTTCTCTTTTTTTTGTCTTCTAATTTCATATAATCTTGCTCTCAATACTTTAAGGGCCTTAGCTTTATTTTTATGTTGCGATTTTTCATCTTGCTGTACTACAACTATCCCACTTGGAAGGTGAGTAATTCTTACCGCACTATCAGTTGTATTTACTGATTGCCCTCCTGGACCACTAGACCTATAAACATCTATCCGTAAATCTTTTTCTTCTATTTTAAAATCAATTTCTTCAACTTCTGGCAATACTGCAATAGTAGCTGCTGAAGTATGTAGTCTCCCTGAAGATTCAGTTTCCGGTACTCTTTGCACCCTATGTACCCCTGATTCAAATTTTAATCTTGCAAAAACCTCTGTTCCATTAATAAGTGCAGAAGCTTCCTTGTGTCCACCCATACCTGTACTTGAAATACTTATTGGTTCAAATTTCCAATTTTTCCTCTCAGAATATTTTTGATACATACGAAATAACATTGCCGCAAATAATGCTGCCTCTTCTCCGCCAGTACCAGCTCTAATCTCTAATATTACATTTTTTGAATCATCTTCATCTTTAGACAAGAGTGCTAATTCTAATTTAGATTTTATTTTTAGCAATAATCTTTGCCTCTCAAAGAGTTCTTCTCTTGCTAATTCTTTTATATCATTTTCGCTACTTTCATCTCTAATGATCTCCTCTAAATCTAAAACTTCTTCTTTTAAAGAATTATACTCATCAATTATTTCAATAATTGGCTTAAGCTCAGAATATTCTCTTGAAAGATTAATAAATTCTTTATGATTTAAATCGGTGATAAAATTCTCTAATCTCTTCCCTATATTGTTAAATTTTTTTTTTAAATCTTGTAAATTATTTTCTATATCAGTATGAATTGAGCGTGACATAATACAAATACACTTAAACAAAACCTTCGACAAAAACAACTAAATAAATATATAAAATATACATTAGTGACCAATACCTCAACATTTTTTAAATTTTTATATTTAATCGAATTCAAATTATAAGATCCCCATTTTTCTATAAAATTACCACTAAATAAACTTATCTTAAACATAATGTAAAGGAATCCAAATGCTATTAGAACAACTCTTACTACTCCTCAATTAAGGGAGTGAATTACACACTTCATATTTATATTCACATACCTAAACATATGCCTAAATATGAGAATTAATCTTTTGCTCTCATTTTAATCATGAAGTAACCATTTTACAAAGTAAAACAACACAACTTATAAAAAATAATATTATGGATTATATTTAACTCGAAACTTAAGATAAGTTTTGTATTTATAAAAATAATAAAAACAAAACTTAAATTAAAAATAATAGACAAAATTTGTTGATTACGTGTAATAAAATTAACTTAATGCATGCTTTAATAAAAATCAAAAAAATCTTAATTCCTCTCTAAGAAAAATTCAAAAATAGATTAATGATAAAAATACATCAACTCATCACTTAATAAACGCACTAATTAATATGAAACATTAAATAAAAAGAAAAATGAAAAATAATAAATTTTCAAGAAATAAGATACATTTTAAACAAAAAGCAGAAATATTGCTCGAAGTACTTTCTAATATACCAACTTTCGTTGGCGAAACTTTCGTTATTAAATGTAGTAACATAACAATTTCAGACAAAACACTACTTAACTCTTTTGTACATAATGTTATCTTATTAAAACAACTTGGTATAAATCCAGTTGTAATTCATGATGGAGAATATGAAATTAATTCTGTATTAAAAGCTTTAGGCATGAATAATAAAATTATAAACAATACTAGACTTACAGATAAAGATACCATAAAAATCATTGAAATGGCACTATGTGGCTCAGTTAATAAAAAAATTGTTCATCACATAAATAATGCTGGTGGTTCAGCAATTGGATTATCTGGAAAAGATGGTAGCCTAATAAAAGCAGAAAAAGCGAGTATCTTTTTCAAAGAAAATGAATCAAGCAATATTGAAAAAATATTAGATATGGGATTCATTGGAATACCAACTGAAATCAATCCTGATATATTGTTTTTTTTTGAAGAATCAGATTTTATACCAGTTATCGCATCTATTGGTTATGGTATAAATAAAGAAACATATCATCTTGATGCAAACAGTACAGCAAGTGCCGTAGCGATTGCTATCTCTGCATCTAAAATGATAACCTTTAGTGATGTATATGAAAAAATAGATAAAATTGGTAGTAAAAAAATATCTGTTAAAAATCTAAATGCATCGATTAATTGCGGTAAAATTAAAGAGGAAAAACTTATCAAAAAGCTTATGACGTGTGCTAAAATGGTAGAAGAATGTTCTGGAACTGCTCATATAGTTAATAGCAGAATACCTAATATTCTAATTGACATATTTACTGAAGATAACCTGAGCATATCAATTGTGCACGACATATAAAATTGTATACAATATTAATTATATAAACCATATAAAAAGCAGTGTACCTAATTTCAGACAAACAACGTGATGACTTATATATTATAAAATAACCAACAGATCTTCTTTATATCTAAAAATCTTCTCTATCTATTGCCATTAGCTTCCATCTGGCAAAATAGATTATAAAATTCCATATCTTAGCAAAATTTATTATCTTGAAAAGATAAAATTTTGATGCTATCTATCTATCATAGATTTCTATATATTTATACTATGAGTGTAAAAAATAAGAAAGCATATAATTCCAAGGTAAAATTACCAATATTTCTCGATTATCAATCTACTACTAAAGTAGATCCTCGTGTTTTAGAAAAAATGATACCTTATTTCAGTAAGTTTAGTAATGCACATTCTCGTAGTCATTCATTTGGATGGGCAGCTGAAGAAGCATTAGAAAAAGCAAGAAAATATATTGCTAATCTAGTTAATGCTGATAGCAAAGAAATTATTTTTACCTCAGGTGCAACTGAATCAAATAATACCGCAATAAAAGGTGTTGCTCACTTTTATAGAAATAAAAAAGATCATATAATAACAGTCTATACAGAACATAAATGTGTCTTAGATTCTTGTCGACAGCTAGAAAACGAAGGCTTTAAAGTTACATACTTACCTGTTAAACAAAATGGAATTATAGATTTATCAAACCTTGAAAATGCGATTAACAATAAAACAATTCTCGTTTCAATAATGATGGTAAATAACGAAATAGGTGTAGTACAACCAATAAAAGAAATTGGCGTAATATGTAAAAAATATAACATATTTTTTCATACAGATGCAGCTCAAAGCTTTGGAAAAATACCAATCGATGTTAATGAAATGAATATTGATCTTATGAGTATTTCTAGTCATAAAATTTACGGACCTATGGGAATAGGTGCATTATATATACGAAGAAAAAACCCTCGTGTTAGATTAATACCACTAATTAATGGTGGTGGACAGGAAAGAGGTATACGATCAGGAACAGTTCCAACTCCACTTGCAGTTGGTTTTGGTGAAGCAGCACGTATTGCTAGAGAAGAAATGGAAACAGAAGCAATTAAATTAAAAGAATTAAGGGATATCTTATATAACGAAATAAAAAAAACATTTCCCGATGTTATTTTAAATGGTGATTATGAAAACAGAGTTTCTGGAAATTTAAACCTAAGTTTTCCATATATTGAAGGCGAATCTCTTATTATGGCAATTAAAGACTTAGCGGTAAGTTCAGGTTCTGCATGTACATCTGCATCTCTTGAACCTTCTTATGTTATAAGATCACTAAATAATAACCACGACCTTGAACACTCATCAATCAGATTTGGTCTTGGTAGATTTACAACTAAAGATGAAATCTTATATGCAGCAAACCTTATTACTAAAAATATTGGACGACTAAGAGAAATGAGCCCGCTATGGGAAATGGTCCAAGAAGGAATAGATTTAAATACTGTAAAATGGGATTCTCCTCACTAACTCAACTTATAACCATTTTGAATGGTTATAAATTACAAAAAATTCTCTAACTTTATCATAATCTTCTTTAACATGGATTTATATAAAACATACAAACACCTCTTTATAAATGAACACAATCTCATTTTAGATGATCATAAAAGAAAATATATAAGCAAAAAAACTCCCGATTGCTAATGTGACCTTCTCATCTTTACCTAACCTACTAACAGAAACACCCCTATATACACACGCTATCAAATTCTTCCTTTTTATAGCGGAGAATTTATTTATTATTCCTACACTTATACTCAATTTATATCCTCTCTAAAATATATAATTTTTTAAAAATCAAACGCAATGGGCAATGACAGATTCGAACTGACGACCTCCTCGGTGTAAACGAGATGCTCTACCAGCTAAGCTAATTGCCCAAATAAATTCTAAAACTCAATACTATTTTTGTAAATAAAAATTAAGACTTTATAATTTTACAATTTCTAATTGACCACTCATTTAACTAAATGTTAGTATTAAAAACTATTTCTACTTCTCAAAAGTATGATGCAAAATAATATAGTACCAGTTTCAATAGTAAAAGAATTAGAAAACTCTTATTTATCTTATGCAATGAGCGTAATAATAAGTAGAGCTATACCTGACGTACGTGATGGGTTTAAACCAGTACACAGACGAATATTATATGCAATGTTTAAAGCTGGATATGATGCTAATAAACCATATAAGAAAGCAGCTCGTATAGTCGGAGACGTAATGGGCAAATATCATCCGCATGGTGATATGGCTATCTACAATTCTTTAGTTAGAATGGCCCAAAACTTTTCTCTTCTTCTACCACTCATTGATGGGCAAGGTAATTTTGGTTCAATAGATGGAGATCCACCAGCCTCAATGCGATATACAGAAGCAAGACTTCATAATGTTTCGCATTTTTTATTAAATGATATCGATGAAGATACAGTTGATTTTAAACCAAATTATGATGGGAATGAAATAGAACCAGTTGTTCTTCCCGTAGAATTTCCAAATCTTTTGGTAAATGGTGCTAGCGGCGTTGCGGTGGGTATGGCAACAAATATTCCTTCTCATAACCTCGGAGAAGTAATTGATGCTTGCATATTATATATAGACAACCCAAAAGTAACATTAGATGAACTACTCAAGATAATACCAGGACCAGATTTTCCAACTGGAGGAATAATTCTAGGCAAATCTGGAATAAAATCAGCATTCGCTACAGGACGGGGCTCAATTGTTATACAGGGCAGAACTCATATAGAAGATCTTCCACAAGATAGACAAGCAGTAGTTATTGATGAAATACCTTATCAAGTAAATAAAATAAAACTAATCGAAAAAATAGGAGAACTAATAAAAGAAAAAAAAATCAACGGCATAACTGAGATTCGAGACGAATCAGATAAATCCGGAATTAGAATAGTAATCGATCTTAGAAAGAATACTGCAGCAGATTTTATACTGAATCAAATACTAGTTCTTACTCCACTAAGAAGTAGTTTTAATATCAATACTTTAGTTCTTGACAAAAAAAAACCAGTTCTAATGTCACTAAAAGAAATGATTGCCGCTTTTATTAACTTTAGAAAAGAAGTACTAATTAGGAAAATAGAATTTCGTCTAAAAAAAACAAGGGAAAAAGCCCATATACATATTGGGCTCTATATCGCAATCTTAAATATAGATGAAATAATAAAAATTATACTTATTGCAAAAAATTATGAAAAAGCGAGCAAAAAACTTTCAAATGGAAAATGGAAAATTTCAAAAAAAATAAATACAATCATTAACCTAATTTCAAATAATGAAAATTTTTTTAAAAATGGAGTTTACAAATTAACTGAGTCACAAATTAAAGCTATTCTTGACATAAAATTGCAGCGCCTAACAGGACTTGAAAAAATTAAATTGGAAACTGAATTAAATTCAATGATTAATCTAATAAAAGATTATACTACTTTCCTTAATTCAGAAGAAAAATTAATGAAAGAAATCAAAAATAACTTACAAGAAATAAAAAATAAGTTTGCAGTACCACGAAAAACCTCAATAAAGGAATCAGACATAAATATCGAAGCCGAAAGCCTTATTCCACAAGAAGATATGGTAATAACCGTAACTATGAATGGTTATATTAAACGTGTAAAACTTTCTCATTATAAAATTCAACGCCGGGGCGGGAAAGGAAAATTGGGACAAGGATTGAAGGAAAAAGATGTAATTACAAAATTATTTGTTGAAAACACTCACACTAATCTTTTATTCTTCTCAAATATTGGTAAAGTTTATAGATTGAAAGTCTACAAATTACCTCTTGCAGAACCAACAGCGCGCGGAAGAGCATTAATTAATATATTTCCTCTTATTGAAGGTGAAACCATTACTAATATCATGCCACTTCCAAGTGAAAATGATAAAAATCAAAATATAATCTTTGCTACATCTTATGGAAGTATAAGACGTAACTCTTTATCAGATTTTCTCTACATACCAAGTAATGGAAAGATAGCAATTAAACTTAATAAAGGAGATAAACTAGTATCAGTCAAAGTATGCAACGAAACTAATCATGTTTTACTTTCAACAATACTTGGAAAAAGCATTAGATTTATCGTAAGTGATGTTCGCCAATTTAAAAGTCGTAATTCAGATGGTGTAAGGGGAATTAAACTTATAAAAAATGACAGCGTAATATCTATTACCATGCTAAACGGTATAAATATAGCAGCAGAAATAAAAGAACTTTACCTAAAAATCCCGCTTATAAAGAGATTAGAAGCCGCTGTTAATAATACAGTTAACTCTAAATTAAAAAAAATTTTAAATAACTTAGGAATAAATAGCGAACTTTTCTTAAAACTTGCAATAAATGAAGAATTTATACTAACTATTACCGAAAATGGATTTGGTAAAAGAACTTCCGCATACGAATATAGGGTAACAAATAGAGGTGGTGTCGGTATCACAAATATTCTCACTACCAATAGAAATGGTAATGTTATCGCTAGTTTTCCAGTTGAACATAATGACAATGTAATGCTAATTACAGATAAAGGAAAATTAATCCGCATTCCAGTAAATGATATTAGAATTACAGGACGAAGCACTCAAGGAGTCACTTTATTTAAAACAAAAAGTAAAGAAAAAGTGGTATCAGCTGCAAAAATTGAGGATCATGCCAATCCTTGTAAAAAAAGTATTCCATCTTAAAATACCAATAATTGATACAAGTTTTTGTTGATAATTTACACTATTCTAATTACAATGCACTCATAACAAAACAGAAAAATGAATAAAAAACTTTTAATAGCTAAAAAAACTAAAAGAAAATCTCAAAATAAGGATACCACTAAAAATAAAAGTAGGAGGGATTTCATAACGTTAACTACGTGCGCTATGACTGGTATAGGAGTCATAGGTGGACTTTGGCCACTAATTAAATCTATGAGTCCTTCCGCTGAAATTTTAGCGGCATCCACCGTTGAAGTTAATCTAACTGATATCCAAGAAGGACAAGCAAAAAAAGTAAAATGGCGTGGTAAGCCAGTATTCATTCGTAAACGTACAAAACAAGAAATTGAAACATCAAGAGCAATCGATATAAAAAATTTACGAGATCCTCAATCAGACGAACAAAGAGTGCATAAGGGAAAAGAAGAATGGTTAATTATGATTGGAATATGTACTCACCTTGGATGTGTACCAGTTAATTATGTTACAAAAGACGGCAACGGTTGGTTTTGTCCTTGTCACGGATCATATTATGATGCATCGGGACGAGTTATTGGAGGACCAGCACCAAAAAATATGGCTATACCTGACTATTTCTTTTTAAATGAAAACATTGTAATAATCGGCAAAAAATCCTGATACTTTACCCATAATATCTTTACTTATTTTACTTAAAAAAAATTTAGAAAATCGTAAAAGAAAAAGAGAAATAACCTAACACACGAAATATATAAAATACATAATGAACTGTTTTATTTTTATAGTTTTATAAAATCTCCTAAATTATAACCTAATTTACTTTTACTATAATTATATCTGTCTATCAAAGTCTCACTAACAGTTAAAACCATAAATATTATTTTTAACCCCTTAACTTTTTATATATAATAAACAAACTATCATCTTCTATTATAATATTATGCTATTTTAACTAAAAAAATCTAGACAAAACCTTACGTAAAGATAAGAATAAAATATAAAATATAAAACAAATCTTAATAAGGCTTAATCGTGAAAATTGATAAAAAGATTATTCAATTACAATCACTAACCTCTTCTAATGATCGTGTAAAATATGATAGTAAATTAAAAATACTAGAAAATTCATATGCACTTATGAGCAAATTACTACAATAAAATTAAACGAAATTAAAGTAAAATATAGACAAAAATCAGATCAAACTCTAGAACACTTTTACAAAGTGCAAATAAATAAAAAGTTTAAAACACTTTAATCTTGAATGTAATTTAAGAATTTAAAATTAAAACATCAAAAGTTAACAAGCATTTAACAAAATGTAAAGTAAAAAGTAATAAAATCTATTTTAAATTATAAAATAATTGTTAATAAAAATTAAGAATCAAATAATTTCCTAAATATCAAAAATGTAAGATTTTGTGAGAAACATTACTCATTGTAAACAAAAATATAAAATAAATAATTTTAGTTTTATAGACTCTATATTATAGAATATACTACAAATAAGTCATGCATTTTAAAACGAAACAAAATAAATAATCTTGCCAAATAATAATATTATTATATATAATAACCTGATATATAACCAAAACTATAGAACTCATTTTAAGTTAAAACTTTTGATTTCACCCAATGATATAACTTACTTAATTTGCTATCCTGACCAAACACTTCAGAGCTTTTCCCATAAAAAGTATCAATTATTAATCTTATAGAACCTATAACAGCAGAAAACACAGGATTCTTGCTGTATTCAGTATCAAGGCCATTACATGATTTAGGATATCCAATACGAACTTGCTTGTTAAATACATAGCTTGCAATCTCCTTCATACTTAAAAGCTGACTAGTTCCTCCCGTTATTACTACCTTATTAATTGTGTCTTTTTGCTCATAAAATTGCTCTTTTACTAGCTCAAGTATTTCCTCAATTCTAGGTCTTATAATGTTAACAAGTTCAGATTTAAGTACTTGTATAGACTCATTGCTTTCATTACTTTGAATTGCAATATATTCGTCTTTATCTATTGAAGTTATAATAGTATTACCATATAATATTTTCATACGCTCTGCATGTTCTATATTTATACAAAGTCCATAAGCAATATCTCGAGTGATATAAATACCACCAATTGGAATACTATCCGCATATATAAGTTTTCCTCTTTTAAAAATTCCAATCGCAGTAGAACCACCCCCTATATCAACAATAGCAGTTCCAAATTCCTTCTCATCTTCACTTAAACAAGCAAGACCTGCAGAATATGAGGAAGCAATACAACCTCCCATACTTAACCCACTATTATTAATTATGCAATTTTCAATATTAATAAGTGCAGGACGAGAAGCAGTAACAACATTAACATCAACAGACAATTTTCTTCCATACAATCCACTAACTTCTTTTATATCTGTCATATCATCTAAATGATATTTTATGGGTATATTGTGAATAATGACATTTTTCTCAATATATTTTTCAAAAGTTTGAAAAACTACACGCTTTATATCCCGATTAGAAATCTCATGACTAGATGCAATAACTTCATTGTGCACATAAAAAGATGAAATTCCACATCCAGCAATATTAATGTACACCTGATCTATAGTTTCTTCTGAAACTCGTTCAGCTAAATCTATAGTTGATAGAACAGAATAATTCGCATATTTCGCATCGGTTATTGACCCCCCATTTATACCTTCTGAAATTTTGTAACCAATTCCTACTATTTTATAATTAATACTCCCAATAATCTTGACAACTAAACAAATAATCTTTGTTGTTCCTATATCTAAAACAGCAAAAACATTTCTTTTTGGTTTCACTATTACTGCAGAATGCATAATTATTAACTCCTCATTTATAAAAATTGCAGCATTTTTAATAACTCTCAATAATTTCTTATTCTTTATTAAAGACAAAGAAAATAATAACATTTTAATATTATATTTCTAAACACTAGACAAAAAAAAAAATAAAACTTAAAGTTATAATTTTATGTCTAAATTATCGATCTTAATTGCTCCAGATAAAAGATTAAATACACGCGCAAATGAAGTAACAATTATAAACAATGAAATCAAAAAATTAGTAAATGATATGTTCGATACTATGTACCACACAAACGGTCTCGGTCTTGCTGCGGTTCAAGTTGGGGTATTGAAAAGAATTTTTGTTATGGACGTTGTTCATCTGAAGTCTACTACACACACTCCGACAGGATATAAATCAAGCGGAAAATTTTGTATGATTAATCCTAGAATTATTGAATCATCTGATGAGCAAGTAATTCTTGAAGAAGGATGTCTTTCAATACCAAAACAAAGCTACGAAATTAAACGTTTAAATTATTTAACTGTAAAATATAGAGATTTAAATAATAAAGAACATACATTAAAGGCTAGCGGTTGGCTTGCAAGATGTATTCAACATGAAATAGACCACCTAAATGGTATCTTATATATTAAACATTTATCTAAATTAAAATATGATATAGCTATAAAAAAGGCACAAAAACTTAAAAAATACTATGAACATAAACAATAAAGATTTAGAATTATTGAAATTTTATCATGAAATGGGTATCGATTCTGTTCTAATAGAAGATAAAGAAGAAAAAAAAAATAAAAAAAGCATTGATATCCAAACAATAAATACCGAAAAAAAATTAGATTACACTACATATCTAAGTGAAATAAAAGATAAAAAACAACAAGTTATATCAAATGATTGGATAATTGAGGCAAAAAAACTTGCGAGTAGATGCAATAGTATTGATGAACTAAAAAATGTAATTTTATCTTTTAATGGATGTGAAATTAAAAAAACTGCAACTAACACTATTTTTTCTGACGGCAATCCAAATGCGAAAATTATGCTCATTGGCGAAGCACCAGGAATAAATGAAGATCTACAAGGTATACCATTTTGCGGTGTAAGTGGTATGCTGTTAGACAAAATGCTTAATGCAATTAACCTTGATCGCACTAAAGTTTATATAAGTAACACGGTATTTTGGCGTCCACCTGGTAATAGAAAACCTACTAACTTCGAACTTGATGTCTGTAAACCATTCGTCGAAAAACATATTGCGCTAATTTCACCGCAAATTCTAATTCTAGTTGGCGGAATCGCATGTTATAGTCTGTTAGATAAGACAAAAACTATATCAAGTCTACGTGGTAAGTTTTACACATATAACAACCAATATTTATCTCGTTCAATTACTACAGCCATTATATTTCATCCATCTTATTTACTTCGTCAACCATCACAAAAACGCTTAGCTTGGGAAGATTTAAAAAAAATTAGAGACTATATCTTGTGCCACGATATCATCGTATAGATAATTCATATTACTTGTTTAGTAAAATCACAATTAAGATTATTTATCAATAAAATATAATCCCGAAGTGTTATATGTTAATTTCATTATAAATAAAACTTCTATTTAAATAAAAGAACCTTTTATTTATATGTGTAAAAGAACTGTCATAGACAAAAAGAGTCAAAATCAACACAAAACCAACAATATAATTGTAAAATTTACTGCTAAAATACATAAAAATTTATTTTTATATTATAAAAATAGAAGTATTTATAAAAAGAAAATTAATAAGACACTCACCAAAATTTTACCAAGTACACTTATACGATCAATCGTAAAATAATTATATCCAATATATATAAAATATAACTTCTAATAAAACAGAAATACATAGAAATCTATCTCTTAAATTTTGATCTAATTGAATTTAAAAAACAAATTACTTACTTTATAAAGATACACTTAAACTTGCTAACTTATTTCTTTAAAGAGAACTTCAACTAACAATTTATAAAAATTTAAAATAAAAATAACTAATAAAATTAGTAACTCTAACTTATATAGTACACGAACCCCTCGAGAGAAATCCAATAAAATTTAAAAGAAAATATATAAAACAAAATATAGGATGATCCCGGCGCGAATTGAACGCGCGACCCACTGATTAAAAGTCAGTTGCTCTACCAACTGAGCTACGGGATCCTTTATTTATTCTATATCCTTTTATTAAATTAAAATAGAAATTTATTTAATTTAATTAAGATTTAATTTTTAACACCATAAACTATTACTTTTATATTACTATCTCTTCAATGCTAAAAGCAAACAAATCTACAAAAACCTTACTACAAATTTCTTTAAATTTACTAATTTAATACCATATTACCGTAATCCCTCTTTACGAATTTTCACTATAAAGTACAAAAGGTATTATTTTGATTGCTAGCTCTTCAATTCAACCTTCAAATCTAATATCTCCTAAATTTTTTATAATAGAAACCAATACACAAAATAAATAAATTTATAGAACTATATCATGATGAAAAAACATAAAAAGAGAAACTTAATCAATAATTGATTTTGGTCAAAATAATACTTTTAATAATAATGTACTAATATTAAATTATGTCATGTACTAATTAAATTTATTAACTTAACTTACTATTCATATATTTTCTTTTCAGAAAAATTTATTATTCTAAAAACCTCACTATCTTATTTCAAGATAAGGTGCTATTTCCGCGGTTATAGGAGAACCTTCTTCATTTTTATAATATTTTACCATGCCAGATAAATTATAAATCACAAATCTTCCATCATAATATTTACCACCATTCAACAATTTTAGTTACTTATCTTAATTTTTATGCCATAAAAAGATATCGCTTCTTAAAATCCATTTTACTAAATAATTCAATAATTTTAAATATTTTAAAAATTTCTCTTTAAGGTCAATTTATGACTTACCATTATTATTTCAAATAAATTTCAGATATCACCAATTATTACATCTTAAAATTTAACAATAAAATCATTATCCATTTTAATACAACGAATTCCTTATATAAAATATTACTTACTTCGTTCTTAGCGGGAAAATTCCTTGTTTACCATTTAATTAATTTTATTTCCTGCAAAATTCTCTTAATCTAATAATTTTATTATATTTTCTAATATAAAATCTTACACCCTTACTTATTGGTCTTTTTCCGTATAAGATTCCTCCTCTTAGAGAGGCTATATTCCTTTTGATAAAATATAACATTAGAAATGAATAAAATAGAAATAAACTAAAATTATAATAGCTACTTTTATAGTAAATAATTATTACCACCTGATAGCGATATCTCATATTTTATATAAATTCTAACCTTCCACATAATCAACGTATAAGTAAAATAAGTAAACTTTATTCAACAATTTCACCTTAAACACGAAAAACGAAAACCATATTGATCAAGCCAACTAATCTTATTATCATAAAAATTCCTTAAATCACCAATCTGATATTTCAACATTGCGAGTCTTTCTATACCAATACCAAATGCAAAACCATTATATTTATTATGATCTATACCAGTATTCCGAAACACATTTGGGTGTACCATACCACATCCAAGCACTTCTATCCACTTACTACCCTTATAACTTATATCTATCTCTACAGAAGGTTCAGTAAAGGGAAAAAAACTATTACGAAAACGTATTTTTAATTCTTTATCTTCGAAAAATCTTTTAAGAAAATGATGAATAGTAAACTTTAACTGACCCATATTAACATTCTCATTTATGTATAATCCTTCTATCTGATGAAACATAGGAGTATGAACTGCATCAAAATCATTCCTATATGCTCTACCCACAGCTATTATCTTAATAGGAAAAATCTTAGTCTTTTCCATAATTCTAATTTGAACAGAAGAAGTATGAGTGCGCAATACCATTCTTTTATCATTTATTTTATTTTTTAAATAAAAAGTATCCTGCTTTTCACGTGCAGGATGATAACTTGGAGTATTCAATGCATCAAACACATGAAATTCATCTTCAATTTCAGGGCCATCAACTGCCTTAAAAGCCATATGCGAAAAGATAAGCTTCACTTCACTTATAACCTTACTCAATGGATGAATTTTACCAATTCTCTCTGGTCTGCATGGTAGTGTAATATCAACAAACTCATTCTGGAGCTTAAAATTAATCTTTTCAGCTTTTAATACAGCTGTTTTATCTATTATAAGTTGATTTAATTTAAAATATAAAGCATTAATAATTTTACCTAAATCGCGTTTTCTTTTTATATCATCTATTTTTTTTAAATAATCAAAATAAACTTTAAAAACACCTTTCTTTCCAAGATATGCTAATCTAACTATTTCTAAATCTTTCAAAGAAGAAACACTTTTAATCTCAGAAATCGCTTTATCTTCAATTGAGAATATTTTATCAAATTGTTCCTTATTCACTTAAATAATATAATAAATATGAGCTACTTTAATTATCACATTCGTTTAATTACACATTTCATGTTTTACATCATATAAATAAAATACAAGAAAATTTATAAAACACACTATCTCCTCAAAAGGAACGAACTATTTTTATAATAGAAATAAAAATATAACAAGTTTAGATTAAAATCAATTATTAAATAAATAAAATAGAAAGATATAACAACAGGAAATCTTTAAATTTTAATACTTCTTTATAGAATTTCTCTCTCCTTAAGATTTAATGCAAAACTAAAAATTCTACATAAACTTACAAGATTTTCCTATAAAAATTAAAATTAAATCTTAATTATAAAAACTTCAGTACTCAAATACTAAACATTAAACTTGTAAAATAAACACTACAAACCACCTAAGGTGATGCAAAATAAACAAATGATATTATAAAATCTCAAACTTAAACAAAACAGCTTAAATTATCAAACTTAGCTTTTATGAGCTAAAATATGAAAATATTTAGAAATAATTAAAAAACTGAAAAATACTAAAATCTACTAAAGAGATGCCTATAAATATAACATTATAAAATTTTATAAACACAAATTTACAAAAATCCTAGTTAAATTACTTTTAAAAGTACATAAAACTTCAATTTCTTGAATAACTTATATTATTTTAAGATAAAACATTTTAATAGTCAAATTACACAAATTTTGATATTAATATTTTTAAATTTATTTCAATATTTTGAACATTCCTATAAAGAGGGGGAGACATTTTTACTAAAAATTTGTACCACTTCCCGTTTTATTTAACTTCTAATTACAAAAGTTTATTAAATAATAAATAATTCTCACATTAATTTTAAAACCAAAACTACATCAGAATAAAATTCCATAAAACTAACTTAATAAAACAACAAATAATCTAAATTTTCATTATTTGTATTTAATTAAATTAATATTTATTTATACTCATTAAAAATTCTATTGAACAAGAATAAATTTCCTTTATACTTTTGTTAAAATGAATAATCGCTTTTAAAAAGATATCCCTATGATAAAATTGCTCATTAAAACCCATGTTTAAGGGAATTATTACAGATATCGGAATTATAGTTGATACTAAGATTTGTTCTAACTCTGATTGGATCTTTTATATTAAAACAAAAAGTTTGTCTCCCATATATAAAGGAGATTCAATATCCTGTTCTGGTATATGTCTGACCGTTATCGATGTAATTAATGATATATTTATAACTCAAATTTCCAAAAGCACTGTGAAGATTACTAATTTAAATAATTGTTGGAAAATAGGAGAAAAAATAAACTTAGAACAAGCAATAAAAATGAGTGATAGAATTGATGGCCATTTAATACAAGGTCACATCGACGAAACAGTGCAAATCCTCACAATAAATCAGAGTTCTGATTCTCATGAAATAAAACTATCTTGTCCACGAAAACTAATTAAGTTTATCGCAGAAAAAGGATCTGTAGCTTTAGATGGCGTATCTCTAACAATAAATTCAGTTATAAACTATGAATTCACCGTTAACATCATTCCTTATACATGGCAAAATACGACATTCCAATATAAAAAAATAAACGACTATCTAAATTTAGAAGTTGATATGATTTCTAAATATTTAAATCAATTAATATGTCAATAATATTTATGCATAATTAAATTTTACAAATTTACTATTTGTAGCTAAAATCCCAGAGAGAAATAATCACATTAGTATATGATCTTTGATTATATAATTGTTTTTATCGTTATTATATTCGTAATAATATCGATATCTAGAGGATTTATAAAAGAGTTATGCGCATTAATATTTTTATCTCTATCTATTTTTTTTACATTTAATCATTATGATTTTTTTGCTATAAACTATAGCAAGTACTTTGACTATAAAATCACACAAAATGTATTTTCTACAATTTCCGTATTTATCGTGCTCAACCTTATATTTATGATAATAAACAATTTTTTAATGTATATGTTACTACCAATAAGATTAAATCTGATTGATAGAACTACAGGAATTCTTATCGGAGCTTTTAAGGGAATATTGCTTTCCTACATACTATTCTTTGCTGTACATTTATATTGTTATACCATATATGACAAAAGAAACGAAGAATTTGAAAAAATAGAAGATCTAAGCGCTACACTGCCTACTTGGATAACAAACTCCTATTCCTACCAGGTATTTCTATCTATAGAAAACATAATTAACATGTATATACCAGATTCATTGATATTAAAAATTGAAGAAATTAGTAAAAAAGTAATTCAATCAAAAAAAGCAAATAACTAATGAAATAATGTAAACAAAAAAGTTAATACTTTTTATAATTTCACTTTCTTCTTAAAGCTATCTTAATCTAAATATATAGACCTCCAAATTTCACTTTTATCGATTATTGAACACTCAATAATCTAATCTAGATAATTCATATAAACTATTACTTCATACTTTTAGTAAAAAGATATTGATTTTATAATCAATCCCCCATTAAAAAACTTTCTACACCACTGTCGACAATAAGATTGCAATAAAATTTATAGAATAAATAAAATCCGACTCAAAATCTTACTCATTAGCACTTTCATTGGTACATTCCAATTTTTAATGAAAATTAAAAAATATCTAACCAAAGTACTTAATATAAACTTATAATTAAAAATTTTTATCTTATAAATCTCTTTTACTCACTTTTAAAATTTAAATAAATTTTTCAATTCTTAAAATCAATCAAAATAATACTACACTTTATAATTTTAAATTTTGATATTTGGTGCATAAATTCCTATCTTAATATTCTTATTTTGCCTTTATATCTTCAATACAAAACAAAATACACAAAAGGAGAATAATTTTAATCCTATTAGAAATTATCTATATATAAATTTTGACTATAAACTTCTCTCAATAGAGCGTTTTGCTATTCTAAATAGATAGTAAAAATATTTAAAATATGCATTATATAAATATATGTTAAGTAATCTCTGGAAAAAAGGAACAGATTTTCTTGGTAGTGAATTTGCAATAATGGGTGGTGCTATGAGCTGGGTTTCAGAAAGAAGCTTAGTTTCAGCAATTTCAAACTCTGGCGGTTTTGGTGTAATTGCATGCGGCGCCATGTCGCCAGAATTACTAAAAAAAGAAATTATAGAAACACAAAAATTAACTAAAAAACCATTCGGCGTAAATTTAATCACTATACATCCAAATCTAAATCAATTAATAGATGTATGTATTGAATCAAAAGTAAGCCATATAGTTTTTGCAGGTGGATTACCAATAAAGGATAACATAGAAAAAATTAAGAATGTAGGCTCTGAAGTTATATGTTTCGCACCATCATTAAACCTTGCAAAAAGATTAGTAAAAATAGGAGTAGGAGCGCTAATCATAGAAGGAATGGAGGCTGGTGGACATATAGGTCCAGTCAGTACCTCTGTACTTGCACAAGAAATATTACCCTTTTTTAAAAGAGAAAAAACACCAGTATTTGTTGCTGGTGGAATAGGAAGGGGTGAAATGATAGTAAATTACTTAGAGATGGGAGCAAGCGGTTGTCAGATAGGTACTTTATTTGTCTGTACAAATGAATCAATTGCTCATAAAAATTTTAAGGAGGTATTTATTAAATCAGTTGCACGTAATGCATGTTCTTCTGTACAAATAAGTACTGATTTTCCTGTACTTCCAGTAAGAGCAATAGTTAATAAGGCTAGTGATAATTTTATAAAACATCAAAAAGAAATTATTGATAAATATCAAAGAGGACAAATTTCTAAAAAAAATGGACAACTTGAAATAGAAAAATTCTGGGCAGGCGCTTTAAGAAGGGCGGTCATCGAGGGAGATGTTGAAACAGGATCTTTAATGGCTGGCCAAAGTGTTGGTATGATTGATAGAGAAAAATCTGTAAAAGAGGTAATAGATATGCTAATTCAACAAGCAAACAGCTACATTAAAAATGGGTATAGAAATAAAAACACTTAACATCTAATAATACAAACTCAAAACTAGCAAAAACCCTGGCGTAATAATCTAAAATAATCTTCTCTTATTTATTAAGACAAATTACTTTTTAACAAATCCAATTTCCTATACACTAGCTATAAAATTGTCACACTACGAAGTATCTTAAATAAACAATTTATCAAATAATTATAATAAAACTAAACAAAATACATATAATCAACTACATCAAATAGCAAAATAAATCATAAATTGTAAACAAATATCCAATTAAAAATCTCTATAGAATACTACTATGGAAAAATTATTTTTCTCTATGTTTATCTATTAAAATCATAATACTTAACACGGTTTTACTAATTTTAATGAAATAAATTAATAATAGTTTTATTAAACTATAAATTAGCTACTTATTACACTCTCAGATTAAAAAAATCTAACACTTAGAAACTCAAATTGAGTACCAAAATCTTTTTATATATGTATTTCATTTTAATAAAACAAAATAAATTTCCTTGTTATTAACATCAAAGTTGTTATAATTTTCGTATTATTGTTTAAGTGCTTAGTTGAATGCGTGTTCAATTAAATAAAGTGTTGATTTTTATAATGTTACTGAGCTTAGTTCTATCGTATTCAAATAAAGCAGATTTAACTAAAAGTGAACTAGTTAATGATGTAACTATAAAAAATCTTATTCCCACATTTTTAATTGAGGAAACTTTTAGGGAAATAAACCCCTCTACAATCATAAGGATTTGTATTACCTTAGTAATACTTGTAATATTATTTAGAAGTTTAATCTTTTTGGTGATGATATTTAGTATACTAGTTATGATATTTGGTAACACAGAAAAGGCAACTGATTTCTTAAAAGAAAAATTCGCTTTTATAAAAATAAAACTTGAACAAGAGAAAAAATAATAGAAAACCATACTCTCTTGCTTAAAATGCAACAAAAAACACCAATAACTAACATTAGATTTGAAAAATCTAACAACCATCTAGCAACTTTAGAAAAAATTGATTTAGATTTCATTCCATATGCCTGTCATTACGACAAAGAAACTATACTAACAAAACAAGGAGAATTATTAAAAATAATTAAATTAGAAAATTACTCCTATGTTAATAATTGTAGTGACCTCAGGACAGAAATTAGAAATAGTATATCAAAAAATATTAATGATAATTTATACTTCACAGTTTGGATTCACACTATCAGAAAACTTAATAAATTAAACTTAAAATGGAACAAAACTGGAGATTTTTCTGATAAATTACATCTAGAATGGCTTAACAAACTAAATAGTAAGCTACTATATATAAATGAACTGTATATAGTAATATTACTTAGCAATTTTTACAAAGAAACTAACAACTTATTTTTTTTAAATAGAATTAAAAATCAACACAAATTATTTTTACAAGAAAACTACCAAAAATTACAAATTGTAACTGATTTAATTCAAAATGATTTAAAGCCTTTCGGAGCTAAAAAGCTCGGTATGAGATTTATTAGTAAATCTAAAAAAATTTACTCTGAAATGATAGAATTTCTTCATTATATTACTACATTAACTCATAAGAACTATTTAATACATGAAAAAGACCTATCACAGTACATTAAAAATATGAAAATAGCTTTTGGTTTTAATACTTTTCAAATAGTTTTTGAAAACCAAAAAAAATTTGGTTCTATCTTTTGCATAAAAGAGTACCGAGAAATCCCCTTAGAAAATATAAATAAATGTTTACAACTTGATTCTGAATTTATTATTACAGAAATAATAATATTCACCAATAATAATAAGGCAATTAAAGAATTTAAAAAACAAATCAATATCCTTCAAATTAGTGAAGATAACGTTTTACTTAAAAATTCAGAAATTAAAGAAACAATAAAACTAGAAAAAATTTCCTCTGCAAATTTTTGCCAACAAAAAATTATTTTTACAATTTTTGCTAACGATAAAAAAAAACTAATTAAAAACATTAACAATCTATCTACTATAATGTCACTAGTAGGTCTAATGATGTTTAGAACTGATTTACACATGGAAGATCATTTTTGGGCACAACTTCCAGGCAACTTTGTTTTTATTAAACAACCGAAAAATATGCTAAAAAAATACACTTGCAGTTTTGCAATGCTACATGATTTTACATCAGGTACATTAAAAGGAGGAAAATGGAAGGAGGCAATAACTATCTTTTTTTCAAAAAAAGGAAATCCTTACTTTTTTAACTTCCATGCAAGAAAAAATAACGGTCATACTACTATACTTGGTACTCAAAATTCAGGCAGAACTTCTCTAATTAATTTTCTATTATCAGAATCAAGAAAATTTGACCCTAGAATTGTAATTCTAGATAATACAGGAAAATCAACAATTTTTACTAAAGTAGTAAATGGCAAATATTATACAATTGATCCAAAACACAAAAATAAAAGTCTAAAATTTAATCCACTAAATATCGAAGATAACATTTCTAATCGTAATATGCTAATTGAATTAATTAAAAGAATGATAGCTAATAATATAGATTCTCTAGATCTAGAAAAAAAAATAAAAAAAACTGTAAATTATATATTTTCTATACCAAGAAAATATCGCTCTATTTCTCGAATTTCTAAAATGCTCTTACCGTTAGGTGGTGAAATAAGTAAATGGTGTCATGGCGAATTTTCTTATTTGCTTCAAGATGGCAATGAATCTAATATAGACTGGAAAACAAAAATTATATCTATTAACACGTCAAATCTCATAAAACAAAAAGAATGTATGCATGTTGTACTTTACTATTTATTATACTCTTTCGAAACAAAATGTGATGGCTCACCAACAATACTTGTTCTAGATGAAGCATGGGAAATAAGTAATATTTTTTCTACAGAAAAAGAATTTGATATTTGGATGAATAAAATGACAAAATTAAATGTTGTGGTAATTTTAAGTACTGAAAACTTAAATTTAGCATTTGCTAGTAAATTTACCCAATATCTTGATAAGCATATCGATACTAAAATATTAATGCCAAATTTAAATGCAAATAGATTATATATGAAGGCATTTTCTTTATCAAAAGATGAATTAAATACAATCTTACAAACACCAATACAAGAAGGTTTATTTTTAATAAAACAGTATAAAGAGTTAGTAACTTTAAATTTAAACTTAAAAGATATGAGGGAAATACATATACTTTCAGCAAATAAAAATACTATAAAATGCATGCATAAAACAATAAAAGAAAAAGGTAAAGAAATAAATAAATGGTTACCAGCATTTTATGAGAAATGTGAAGCATAGTTTTATTTTAATTACTTTTCTTTAGATGTAATTTTTGTATTACAACTTTAAATTCTAGTTATTTACATGTATAAAATACACACTAAACTTTAGTTAGCAATAAACTTTTAAAATCTTTAAATTTTATTAACATCAATGATGCTTTAGAGTTATTAGAATTAATGAACCTATAAAACAAAATTTTTTAAACAAAACAAATAAAATGAAAAACAAATCTATAAAATAAAAATTAATTTTATTAATCCATATAAAAATCCTATAGGAAATTAAAATTTATAAAATCTTATGAATAAAAAAATTAATCTACCAAAATTAAACAAAATAATCTAAATAAACGTGAATACCAACTGTTACTATGAACAAGACAACAAAATATACGACAAATATATTTTTATCAACAAAGAAACTCCAATAAAACACCTATATTAAATTATATTTAAGCCCAGTTTTTAACTACAAGACAATTTAATAATTAAAATGCAACGTAACAAAAAAATAAAACACAAAATCAATGAAAACTAATATTATAATATTACTAATATATTATTCCTATAGGAAAATATATAAAAGAACAAAATTTTAAATAAAACGAAAACTTTATCAAAACAACAAATAATTTTATATAAAACAAAATTACTGCATAACCTACAATTTACCCCATTTAATATGGGAGGAGAGTTTACCTAAAAGAACACTCCCACTAAATAGTTTTAAAAAAGTTTTTAGCAAAAAATCTAATAATTATTCTTTATAATTCTCTTCTTCTTGCCACCTTTTTTACTATCTTTTAAAACCACATTTTTAATAGAGAAGAATTCTTTTTTTAAATAAAGCCCCTTTTATTAAAACTTTTCTTTAATTCTTAGATACCAAAATTACTCTCTTTTATTAAAAACCTTCTTCTTAAAACCTTTTTATAATCCAACTCCAATTATACGTATAATAGTCTAAAATAATTTATAATTTTATTGTACAATAAAATTATTGACTTCAGCTCCTTTTACTCATTCTTATTAGAAATTATCAGTTCTAAAAATTAGTATTTATACAAATAATCTTATTAGCAATCTCTAATTACCAATAATTTTTAATTATTAGATTTGACATAAAATAAAAAACAAGTCAGAATTAGCAGATTCCTAATTACATAATAGATGCCAATAGAAATATTAATGCCTTCTCTTTCTCCAACAATGAGTAAAATTGGTGGAAAAATTGTAAGGTGGTGTAAAAAAGAACAAGACAGAGTTGAGATAGGTGATGTAATTGCTGAAATAGAGACTGATAAAACTGTGATGGAATTCGAATCTATAAATGAAGGAGTTTTAGCAAAAATTCTAGTACCAGAGGGAATAAATAATATTCCAGTAAATCAGCCAATAGCTCTAATATTAGAAGACGGAGAAGATAGTAGTACACTTAATCAAGATTATATTACAGATATTAAGACTAATAAAAAAACTGAAAAATATACTTCAGCATCATCAGATTTTTTACCACCACTCAGCTCCAAAACAATGCTAATACCGCCACAATATATAACATCAACATCTGGAAAAGAAAAAAATAACATTAAAACAATAGAGAGAATAAAAATAAGTCCGCTAGCTAGGAAAATGGCTAAAAATAAAAACTTAGATATCAAACAGCTGAAAGGCACAGGACCATATGGTCGTATTATTAAAGCTGATGTATTAAAATTTTTAAATAAAAATATACAAACTAAAAGTCGCGAAAAATTAAGAGAAAATGTTATAATTAAAATAAATAATATGCGTAGAACTATAGCACAACGTCTAGTTGAAGCTAAACAAAATATGCCACACTTTTATTTAACTATAGACTGTCAAGTAGATAAATTGATATCACTTAAAAACGAAATCAATTCAATAGATAAAAACAACAAAGTAACAATTAATGATTTAATCATAAAAGCAGTTGCTTTCGGCATAAAAAAAAATCCGGATGTGAATTCTTCTTGGATAGGAGATAAAATTTTAAAATATACAGATATAGATATTTCAATCGCTGTAGCTCTTAAAGATGGATTAATCACTCCAATAATAAAAAATGCTGATAAAAAAAATATTTTATCTATATCAAAAGAAGTAAAAGATTTAATAAGTAGAGCAAAGTCTGGAAAATTAAAACCTGAAGAATTTCAAGGAGGAGGATTCACTATTTCTAATTTAGGCATGTTTGGTATAAAAACTTTTAGCGCTATAATTAATCCCCCACAATCATGTATTATGGCTATTGGAGCAGCTGAAAAGCAACCTGTTATTATCAATAATAAAATAGAAATAGCAGAAATAATAATAGTAACACTTTCTATTGATCATAGATTGATAGATGGAACATTGGGAGCAAAATTCCTAAATGAATTTAAACATTATATAGAAAATCCTCTAACAATGCTCCTTGAAGCTACATAGATATCTTTTCTTCTATAAAAGAAAACCAAAACTTTTAGTAGAAATCTAATAAATATTTAAAATAATATTTTGTAACTATAAAGTTTACATATTTATTTATAAAATAAACTTGAATTATTTAAATTCATAAATTAAAAATCAATAGGTAAGCTAGTATTTTATAGTTACTACTAATAATAATTACAATACAAGAGAGTTGAAACTCATCCTTATACATTAAATTAATAATTAAATATAATTAAAAATACAAAATAAAATTTATAACATAGTTAATGAATGCATAAATAAATCCGTGTCCATTTTATAAAAGTTTTAACTAATAAAACTCACTCTCTCAAAATTTTACTTAATAAAAGGTTAAATTTATTAAAATTTTTACAATACTAAACTAAGGTTAAAACTTCTTCTTTCATTAAAGTTATACATCTACACCATTTTTATGATAAAAATAAATTGAAAATGTTTTGTAAAATGCTGCACAATTTATTATTTCTACTTTCACCTGAAACTGCTCACTCTTTGATAATTACCATATTGAAAAACATACCTTATAAAAAGCCTATAGAATTACCAGAATCCTTAAGCATAAATTTCTTTGGTAATAAACTTAGGAGTCCTATAGGACTTGCTGCAGGTTTTGATAAAAATGCAGATATCATAAGACCGATGTTATCATTTGGTTTTGGCTTTATTGAAGCTGGCACTGTAACTAAATTCCCTCAGTATGGAAACAAAAAACCTAGAATTTTCCGTCTAATCAAAGATGAAGGAATAATAAATAGATTAGGATTTAATAATAGAGGAATAGATTATTTTCTTAAACGGATAAACGAAACAAAACTTGATGATTGTATTTTCGGTATTAATATAGGAAAAAACAATGCTTCAAAAGATCAAATCGGTGATTATATTGATTTAATAAAAATTATATATGGAAAAAGTAATTATATAGTTCTAAATATTTCATCTCCAAACACACCAAATTTACGTAACTTACATAATAAACATGTATTATCAAAATTGTTAAAATCTGTCACTTTGACCAGACAATCAATTAATAACTCTAAATTTACACCAATAATATTAAAAATATCTCCAGATATAAACCAACAAACAAAAGAAAACATTGCTGAACTCACATTAAAATATAATATAGATGGCTTGATAATAAGTAATACTACAGTCAGTAGAAAGAATTTACATTCTTATCACAATGAGATTGGTGGATTAAGTGGTAAATTGCTATTTAAACTCTCAACTGACTTATTAAGTGATATGTATAAGCTTACTAAAGGTAAAACACTATTGATGGGATGTGGTGGAGTCTCAAATGGAGCTGATGCATATAAAAAAATAAAAGCAGGAGCTTCTTTAGTGCAGTTATACACTGCCATTATATACCAAGGACCTCAGGTTATAAATAAAATAAATCTTGAACTTGCGGAGTTAATAAGAAAAGATGGATTAAATAACATAAGTGAAGCAGTAGGTTGTAACTCTTAATAAGATTCTCTTATTTTAGTAAAATAGAGAACTAATTTTGTTTATAAAACCATCGAATACTTCAACTTAAAATTGAAAAATAAAATGAAAAAAACAAATAATAATACTACAATATCTAAAATCATTAACTATAAATTTAAAAACGATGCAATTCTAGAAGAAGCACTAACCCATCCAAACTTAAATAAAAAAAATAGTAAAAATCAAACTGAGAACTACGAGAGATTGGAATTTCTAGGAGATAGCATTTTAAATATGATTGTATCTACTATCTTATTTAAACTGTTCCCTGAAGAAAAAGAGGGAGCATTAGCAAAAAGAAGAACAGACTTAGTTTGTGGTAATACAATTGCTAATATTGCTAAAAAAATAAAATTAGATAACTTCATCATTATGAAAAGTAATAAACATTGCAATGAAAAAAAACATAACTTAAAAAAATTAGAAAACGCACTCGAAGCATTAATAGGTGCAATTTATATTGATGGCGGGTTTAAAAATGTTGAAAAATTCGTTACTAAATACTGGGAAAAGTTAGCTAAAACCATGCTAATTCCCCCTCAAGATCCTAAAACATCATTACAAGAATGGACTCAAAAAAACAAATTACCACTACCCGAGTATAAACTTATAAAAAAAACTGGACCAGCACATGATCCTGAATTTACTATATCAATTTACATTAAAGATCACGGTAAAATTTCTGCATACGCCTCTAGTAAAAAGGCTGCTGAGCAAAAAGCTGCTGAATTGATGCTAAAAAAATTAGTAACAATAAAATCAATTTAATTTGATATACTTATTTAAGTATTAAAACAAAATTTGTTTTACACTCGAATAAATATTTCAATAAAAAACCTTCTCTACTACAGGTTATGTTTATAACATATAACAAAACTTTTTAAAAAATCAAAGAAAAACAAATTCAAATTTCATCAAAATAAAATATAAATAAAAAGCTCATTTCAGATACACTCTCTCATATATAATATAAAAATTTTTAAATAATTTAAGCCCCTTATCTCAAACAAAACTTTTTCTTTTATAAGGAAACAAATATTAAAAACACTTTTTCTTATTTTATTTTAGAAATAAAGATAACTTTATAGATCATCTTTTTTGTAAAACCACAGATTTTCAAAATTTAATATTTCAACTATAATTTCTTTATTAAAAATTAGAATTCTCCTCTTTTTATTTTGTACTTCATAAAATTATGATCCTAATTAATAGGAACAAAACAAAACTAAAAATCAAACACTAAACCAACCTCAACATTATGAATTGATATACTATGTAAAACTGGTATTGGAATACTTAAATAACGATAACTTAGAAAGGTCTTAACTCTACTAGGTACTATTGAATAATTAACACCAAGCCTAAATTGATAAATAAACCAAGCAATATTTAATGGTATTAAATTACTAAATTTAGGACTAATTCTCTCAAAATCAAAAACTGTTGATCCTATACCAAAACCTATATACGGAGTAAATCGCAAATCTATAATATTAGGATTATAATAAAAATTTAACAAAAATGCAAATATTCTAATTGATCTATCAAATGCTACTATAGAATTATCACCTTTATTAGTATCAATCCAAAAATACACATTTTCAAAATCAATCCAACTATTTTTTATCAAGGCAGTAGTATAGTAACCTAAAGATAAACTATTAATCCAATGAAAATCAACTTTATCATTAAATTTATCAATATTTCTGATTCCATCTTCAATCACATTTTTTATTACAGGAGCGCAATGACCTCCTTTAATGAGGATAAGAATTTTCTCTCCTATTACTCTCACAGAACTCATAAATAACTCTAAATTATCAGAATATATTCTACTAAAATTAGTACTAATGTAAAAATTAGGCTCTCTATTATCTTCTAGTGGAGTAACCTTCTTTTCATCACATTTTCTTAACTCATGACGTATAAATCCATCTATAAAAATCTGATCTCTAATGTTACTCGCACCAACAACGTAAATAAAAAATGTACTAATATATAAAATTATTAATTTAACAATAAATCCTTTCATTACTAATTAAATTAGTACTACTAAATAATATACGTGTTAATAGACGAAAAAGAGAAAATTAAAAACCAATTAAATAACCACTCTTCATACCTATAATACTGGTATCTACAATGCTTTTAGCGTCAACTCTCGATAGAAGCTTTATTGATGCAAAATTTTCTGCTCTACCAATATTATTTTTCTCGACTAAAACTCTTTGTGTAGTTCCTATCAAAGACTGATAAAAATCATCTATCATTTTCTTATTTATTTCTCTTAAACTTTTTACTCTTTCTCTCCGTATATCCTCTGGTACTTGAGGCATTCGTGCAGCAGGAGTATCTTTTCTTTTTGAATATGGAAAAACATGCAAATAAACTATGTTTATTTTCTTTAAAAGGTCAATAGTATCTTGAAACATTTCATCAGTTTCAGTTGGAAATCCTACAATAATATCAGCACCAAATACTATACTAGGTCTTAACTCTCTTATTTTATGACAAAATTCTATTACTTTTTCTCTATTATAACGACGTTTCATCCTTTTAAGGATTAAATTATTACCAGATTGTAAACTTAAATGTAAATGTGGCATAAATCTTGACTCATTAACTATTAAATCTACCAATTCATCATCAACTTCAGCAATATCAATAGAAGAAAGCCTAAGTCTCTCCAATTCTGGTATATCGTTCAAAACTCTCTTAATCATTAAACCAAGCGAAGGTTTACCAAATAAATCCACACCAAAATCAGTAATATCAACTCCTGTAAATACTACTTCTTTATATCCATTTGCTATAAAAATCTTAATTTGTTCTATAATATTACTTATTGGTACAGACCGACTATCCCCCCTTGCTTTAGTAATCGAGCAAAATGTACAACTATGATTACAACCATTTTGAATTCCTATAAATGCTCTTGATTTATCTTGAAATTCACTAATTAAAATAGATTTATGTCTATTTTCTTGACTATCATTATCTAACACTTTGTTATCATTTGATAAATAATTTTCAATCTTAAGCTTATCTTGATTATTAAGTACTTTACTCACACCAGGCATATTACTATATAATCTAGAATTTAATTGAACTGCGCACCCAACTACAATAATTTCTTTACTCGGATTGTTCTTGTGAATTTTACATATTTTTTGTTTTACTTGTCGCTCTGCTTCATTTGTAACAGCACAGCTGTGTACTACAACAACATTCTTTTTCCCCGCTTTTTTCAATATTCCTCTAATTAATTCACTCTCGTAAAGATTCAGACGACATCCAAATGTAACTATTTCATTCATTCTATAAAACTTTTCTATTTATAATATTAAATTCGATTATAAAATATTAAACATTCACAAATAAACTTTTATTAAGATAAAACTGCATAAACACCCCAAAATATGTTTGTTTATAAACAACAATCCTACCTATTTTAACGTCTAATAGCTCTTGGTACTACAAAATATCCATGCTCAGACTTCGCATTAAATAATATTTCCCTTTTAATATTTTGAGAATTTACAACATCATCGCGCGTATAAGTACTCTTATCTATATTACCATAATACACAGGAAAAACACCCTCAGTATTAACTTGTGATAAAATATCATGTATCCAATTCAATATCGCTAATTCTTTAGAAAAAAACTCAATTTCGTCATCCGATAATAACTTAATTTTCACAAGCTGTGCAATTTTAAGCATTTCTCTCCTAGAGATTGTTACTTTTCTTTTTTTTGCAAATTCTACTAGAGATATAATAACGTCCTCTATTGACTTATTAGCTGACACTAATACCCCCCTTAATAAAACGAACTAAAATATCTACAACTGAAACGATCTTTATCTTACTATTTTTTTTTAATTTATAAAATATTGTATCTGTAATTACTAATTTTTCTAAAAAGGAAGAAGAGATTTTTTCAATAGCTTTTTCTGAAAGAACACCGTGCGTAATACATGAAATAACAGATTTTGCTCCATGATTTTTCAATACGAGAGCAGCATTACACAATGTACCACCAGAATCAACTATATCATCAATAATAACGCAATTTTTATTTGTTACACTTCCTATTATATTTACCACTTGAGAAATACCTGCTTTTTCTCTATATTTATCCATTAAAATAATCTTATTGCTAAATTTATATTTTTTTTCTAAAATCTTTGCAAATGCACGAGCCCTACTTATAGCTCCGATATCTGGTGCGATTATTGCTAAATTTTCCATACATACAAAGTCAACAAATACTTCAAAACAGTTTAAATTAGTAATAGGTATATCAAAAAAACCCTCAATTTTATTCGAATGTAAATCAATAATTGCAATACTACTTACACCTGCAACTTGAATAAGATTCGCAATTAATTTTGCGCTTAAAGCGGATTGAGTATTATCATCTTTAATAACCCTATCTTGTCTACTATATCCATAGTACGGTATAATTGCTGTTATTTTCTTAGCTCTTAACCTCTTTACCGCATCAATTATAAGCAAAAGCTCCATGAGATTATCATTCACAGGTGGAGAAATTGATTGTACTATATATACGTCTTCTTGATTATAAATATCATTTCCTACACGGATATCCATCTCGCCATCTGCAAATTTTGATACATAAACAAGAGAAGACTTAACGTTTAATTTAGAGGCTACAGATTCCCCTAATTCTTTACTAGCACTACCTACTATTATTTTCATAATCTAAACACAACTAAAATTTCCAAAATTAAATAAATTCTAAAATAATTTAAACCTTTTATTTTAAAAAACTTTTTATCAAAATTTTTCTAACTTAGAACAAAACTCAGTTATATTCTATTTTATCATTAATTAAAATAAAGCCCACCCGAAATATCACTATATCCAAAAACAAAATTTCAACATCTCATTTAATAAGCATTAACTTTACATTTAAGTATTACTAACAGTTTTAAAACTATTTAATAAAATTCTTTAAACTTATTAATAAGATCACCTATTAAAATTAAAACATTAACAATTTCTTTATATTATTTATTTTATATATTATTTTTACAAGTACACACTAATTTAGTGATATAAAATAATTCCTCATAAACAACTCAATAACTTATATAAAGTTATATAAACAGAAATATACAAGAAGCAACAAATAATAAACTTTTACATAATTAGAATCTATTGATTCCACCTACAGAGAAGAGACTGCTATTTGCAACAACTACAGTACCAGAAATCTTATCATGTAAAGCCTGACAACGTTTATCAAAATTTGACAATATAAAACCTAAAAATAATGGCATAGCTGATAACATGAGAGCAAAAAATCTACTTATTGCCTGTTTTAAAGACATTTTTTTAAAAGTTTGTCCGTCTACAACTCTAAGACCAAACACTAATTTTCCAGGTGTAGCAGCAAATCTAACCCACATATATAAAATGTAGCTAAATAACACAAAGAACTGAAACATTTGATTTAAAATTACCAACTTAAAGGATTTGCTTCGTATTTCACTCTCTATTTCAGAAAAAATCGCCTCATGATGTTCTAAAATTATTTCATTCAAATTTAAGAGCAAACTCATAATCATATTACAGAACTGTAAAACTATAATAATAATAATCAAATCAAGCAATATAGATATATAACGTCTAAATCCTGTCACATAGCATATTCCACTTTTATCTATTTTTATCTTTTGAACATTGCTTGCCATAAAAAGCAAAACAGAAAATAAACGATAAAAAAACTTATACAACATATACAATATAAAATATTTTTACATTTAACTCTACCCCTGACCGGATTTGAACCAGCATGCTTTTAATAGCAACAGATTTTGAGTCTGCCGTGTCTTCCAATTCCACCACAGGGGTATTAGAACCTAAATGCTATAAGTTGATAAAAAAATAGTCAATTTTTTTGTTCTATATATCTTTTAAACAAAGATTAAATATCCTACACTAATCGATAAATTAATTACTTTTCAAAATCAAAATGAATAAACCAATTAACTCCATTACTTCTATAAGTATAGATAAGGAAATATGTAAATTACCATATAACTTAGAAGCTGAGCAAATGCTTATCGGTGCAATGATTCGTGATAATAGAATTTGCGATGCAATTGAAAATATGATTACACCAGATAGTTTCTATGACCCATTACATCAAAATATTTTTACTCAAATAATAAAAATTAGAAAACATGGTGTCATTGCTAATGAATTAAATCTCAAAATGTTCTTTGAAAACGACAAAACATTTATTAAATGCGGTGGTGTTAAATATCTTGCAAAACTTGCAGCAAAAGCAAGTATTGCACTTGATATCTACAACCTAATCAGAATAATTCATGACACCTACTTAAGAAGATGTTTAATCAAATTAGGACATGAAATAATTAATAATAGCTATAAATATGATATTGAAAACCCCGCACAGGCGCAAATCGAACAAATAATAACTAAATTATTTAACTTATTAAGAAAACAAAACGAAAAAACATATATAGAGCTTGCTAGCTCAATTAAAAATGTAGTCAAAAAAATAAGTATGCTAAAAAATAATCCAGAAGCACTTGGAATTACAACAGGACTTCAAGATTTAAATCAAATTCTTGGTGGTCTACAAAAATCAGATTTATTGATTCTAGCTGCAAGACCTTCTATGGGCAAAACAGCATTAGCTCTAAATATTGCACTTAATGCCTGTAAATTCTTATATAAGAAAACAAATAAACATCACTACGTAGTGTTCTTTTCACTTGAAATGTCAGCAGAACAATTAACTGCAAGATTAATTACTATAGATTCAAAAGTTAGTTATTATAAAGCATTAACTGGAAAAATTAGTAATTTTGAATTACACGCATTTATTAGTGCAAGTACAGAATTATCTGAATTACCTTTTATTATAGACGATACTCCAGCGCTATCAATTAGCACTCTTCACACAAGAATACGTCTACTATGCCAATTATATAATGTAGCAGTAGTATTTATCGATTATCTGCAATTAATTAAAGGAACAACAAAAAGAAGTAACGAAAATAGAGTACAAGAAATCACAGAAGTGACACAAGGTCTAAAAACAATTGCAAAAGAATTAAATATTCCAGTTGTTGCATTATCGCAACTTTCCCGTTCTGTAGAACAAAGAGATGAAAAAAAACCACAACTTGCAGATTTAAGAGATTCAGGGAGTATAGAACAAGACGCAGATGTAGTAATGTTTTTATATAGAGAAGAATATTATGAATTAAGAAAACAACCAAATGAAGGAAGCAATAAACATCGAGAATGGCAAGAAAAAATGGAAAAAATTAGAAATTTTGCAGAACTCATTATTGCAAAACAAAGAAATGGACCAATCGGCAATATAAAACTATACTTTGACTCTAGTAGAGGAGCATTTAAAGACTATACAGAAGAACATATTTAATTAACAAATATTATAAATTGTTTTACATAAAAAATACTTTTTTATATATATAACAATAAAGAGATTACACTCTCTTCTTTCTCATTAAATTATTTAAATAAAAACTATAAAATAAATATCACAAAATTATTCAATAGCTTTATATGATTATTAATATTAAAATTTATAAAAGAAACACACCTTTAAAAATATTAAATTATTTTGTTTATTACTAACAATATACATTGTTACTTCGTTTACGAAAATAAACTATCTAAAACTGATCCTAATCTCTTGCGTTAAAACAGTAAAAAGATAAAATGCTACGGGGACCTCCTAACTTTAATTCTACTCCATTATATAGTTATTACTAAAATATTTAAGGTAGAAAATAAGTAAGATATAAATTATACAGTATTTATACCGCATATAAGTCAGAAACCATAGATAATGATCTTTACTTCCTAACAAAAACTTAAACTTTCAACCTTAAGATCTTCTTGTTAAGAAAATTTTATATAAAATACTAAAAACTCTTGTATAGATTAGGAATCTTATCTAAATAAGTTTTCTATGAATAAAATAGAAACTAATTAAAATAACATTCATAAATGAAGTTAATAAAGTAAAATATCAAAACTAACCCAATTAAAAATTTTGATCAAAAACCAATAAAAATTACTTATATAATTTACTCCTATTTTATATCTTTAAATTTATTCTTTTCGTATATAAACCAATTAACTACAATTACTAATTAACAGTAATAAGGATTTTCAAATTTGCGAAGTGTCCTAATTTACTACAAAAATATCCCAACAACTCTTTCTCTAACATCATTTAATCTTTAAAAAGATAGGAGTAGGTCTTGGTAGCTCAATACCTGAACTTATGCAAGCCTTATATAAAGACTTTAAATCACGTTCTTCTTTCGGAATTTTCAACTGATCTAATATTATTTCTGCTGACTTTGGAACGATTGGCTGCAATAAGATACCAATTATTCTAATATATTCAAGTAACTTATATATTACTAAATTTACACGCTTTTTTACATTAACTTTAATTAATATCCAAGGCGCGTTTTTATCTATATAAGCATTAGCTTCAGAAGAGATACTAATAATTAGAAGTATGATCCGATCATACTCATACCTTAATAGATGATCTATCACCTTATTAAATAAAACTTTACAATTTGGAAGTTTTTCTTCGTTTTTTAACAAACTTTTATCAACTACTGGTATAATTCCAAAATACTGTTTATGCAAAAACGAAATTGTTCTTTGTATTAAATTTCCTATATTGTTCGCTAATTCTGAATTTATTCTATTAATCATATTTTTTCTATTAAAACTAGCATCTTGACCAAATTTTACCTCTCGAAGAAGATAATATCGTAATTGATCAACACCAAACTCTTTCACTAAATTAATCGGATCTATGATATTACCAAAAGACTTAGATATTTTCTTTCCATCATTCAGCCACCAACCATGAACCGCAATTTGCTTAGGCAACGGTAAATTTGCAGCTAGAAGAATGGCCGGCCAATATACTGCGTGAAAACGCAATATATCCTTGCCAATCACATGAATATTTAAGGAACTACTATTTGCCCAAAACTTTTTATATCCTTGACCTTCAACATCTGGAAAACCTACTGATGTTAAATAATTAGTAAGTGCATCAATCCAAACATAGATTATATGTTTATTACTACCCGGTACTTTTATTCCCCAACTAAAACTACTACGAGAAATTGAAAGATCAGTAAGTCCTGATTTTATAAACGATACTACTTCATTTTTTCTACTTTTAGGTAAAACAAAATTCGGCTGATTTTCATATAATTCTAATAATTTATCCTGCCAATGCGACAAACGAAAAAAACAACTCTCTTCTCTTACCCACTGAACTTCACCACCAGCTGGAGTTTTACCATTTATCAACTCAGATTCATGATAAAACGCTTCATCATAAACCGAATACCAACCAGAATAATAACCAAAATATACCTGCCCCATTTCTTCAAGTCTATTCCACAAAGCCACCACAGCTCTCTCATGACGTTTTTCAGTAGTACGTACAAAATCATCATATTGAAAATTCATAAACTTAGTTAAATTCTTAAATGAAACATTTATTTTATCTACAAATTCTTTTGGTCGTACTCCATATGCTTCAGCCGCTTTCTCAATTTTTTGCCCATGTTCATCCGTACCAGTAGTAAACTTAACATCTTTTCCAGCAAGTCTCATAAATCTCGCCATCACATCACATAAAAGAGAAGTATACACATGACCAATATGTGGTCTATCGTTTACATAATATATAGGTGTAGTAATGTAAAAATTTTCAAATTGTTTCACCATTTAAAAACCTAATTTTATCCACATTTATCACAAAATTAATAATTTGTTGACTTTAACATTAGATGATTAAAATCACACCACCCTCTTTTTGTAAAAACTCAATACTACCATGTACCATCGTAAATCATTACACATTTACTAACAAAACTATAATTAACCACAACCCACCCAATCACAAATTTAATATTAAAAGCATATCCCTATAAAGGAAAACATAAAAATTTTTTTACACTTAACTTATTTTATATTTCTTCCTTGATTTTTAAATCACTCTAATTGATTAGAGTACTACTAATAAATATAGAAATAGAATAAGAAATATAATAAAATTACATAAAATTAATATTTTGATAAGTTATATATAATATATGTAAAAATTACATATATAATATAATAAATTATACAAAAATTGTTTTATCCTAACAAAAATAAATATTGATTTTATCTCCACCCACGCTCCAAACCACTTCAACAAATAAAATCCACTAATGATTCACTAGTGAATAAGATAAGATTATCAATGATTATTGATAATTTCTATATTTTCCACTCAAGCCAAATTTATTCTTTAGATATAAAACTCTTTATTTTTTATAACCCTTCTTATTCTAAAATATTTACTTTAACAAGAAAAACAAAATGAACTAATATTTATATTTTCATCTAATAAATTAAATTTATCTAAAATATGCAAAAACACTATGTAGGTATTTGTTTCATGCTACTTTTTACAACTGGCACATTATTTCTAATGCGCCCTATGATTTTTCCATGTTTGATATCTATCATTGTTGCATACTTATGCAACCCACTAGTAGTAAAATTTGAAAAATATAAAATACCACGCTTATATTCTGCAATTTTTATTACAATAATTTTACTAATAATTCTTATATTAATCTTTGCATTTATATTGCCTATCATATACGTCCAAATATCTTCAATATTAAACTTCCTAATTAGTAGAGTCCCTTCGCTAAATCTAGTGAATATTACATCTAAACTAAAATTTCTTGACATAACAAAAGATTGTTTATTTGATTATTTATACGAAATAAAAACAAAAAATTATGAAAATAATATATCTTATTTTATAAGCATCTTTGATATCATAGGTAATTTCTTAATTCAAGTATTAAACTCAAGCTTTAATTTAATTCATACATTATCACTAATAGCTATTACTCCTGCAGTATTCTTTTATATATTACGTGATTGGCCTTTTATTGTAATAAGAGTTAATAAATTGATTCCTATTCCCTACAGAGAGGAAGTTGTAAAATTTTTTTTAAAAATAGATTTCATTGTATCTAACTATCTAAAAGGACAAATAAACATATGCATTTTTATGATGATTTTTTATTCCATAGGTCTTGATTTAATAGGACTAAAACATTCTATTACCATCGGAATCTTATCGGGAGCACTAACATTTATACCTTGTATAGGACCATTGTTATATACAATAATTGGTGTTCTAAGCGTTATTGCTCAATTTAACAGATGGTCTGAAAGTGTCGCTGTCTTAACGTTATTTGGTATTGAACAAATAATAGACACAAATCTGCTTGTTCCTTTATTAATAGGAAAAAAAATCCATATGCATCCAACTATAATTATTCTTGGAATTACTATATGTACATCATACTTTGGAATTATTGGTATATTACTTTTTATTCCAACAATAGCAGTATTCTATGCTTCAACTAGATGTATAATCTATAAATACCTCAAAAGCAAATTTTATAAAAACGGTTAAATTTTTACTTATAATAAAAAACATATATATGCAAATATATACACAGAAATAATAAAAGAAACCTACTCACTAAAAAAAGTTAGTGTAATAAAGGTAAATAATCATCTATTGTAAAAATAAATAACCAATTGAAATCTCTCTAAAATTTTAGAGAGATAAAAGAAACAAATACACAAGTAAAAACTTTGCATCATTTTTACATATCTTTCTTCTTATATTAAGAATGGCATCCCATCCATTGAAAATGTTTTACCCTTATTAAAATAAAAATAAACCAAATAAAGGTTTTCAATTTATACATAATTATTTTATACAATATATTTCAATAATTAAATTTATATAAAACTTCACCAATTTAAACCATAATCTAATTATATGATAAAAATAAAACTAAAATTTAAAAAAACAAAACGAAAATTTATTGTACTCGCCATATTGATAAATAGTTTATTTATCTTATCTCTTTTATTAGATAAAAATCATATTCCCAGCAAAATTATAATTAAACAAATAGATATAGAACTAAAGAATAAATTCTAAAATTTCTATAAATAGAACAAATTAAAAAGTACTTTTATCAAAAAGCCTCTATAAGTCCCATTTAAGATATAGAAAACCACTATTTTTTTTTGAAAACAACTCTCATATTTATAAATAAAACTAAGCTACATATTCCTTCCTATATATAAAATAGGAAAACAAAAACATTTTACTCACTAATAAATAAAACTTATCAACTTAATATTTCTATTCTTTGCTAAGATCCTTTAAAATGTTTAAATAAAGCCCCCCCCCCTTACTCTCATTACCATACAACATAAAACAAATATATTTCAACAAAATTACTCTCTATAAAATTTCGGTTGACTTATATCATTACATTCTAACAATAATATACAGACTTATCCTTGATAAGGGTATTTTAAAATTTAAAAATATCTAAAGTCATGACGTTGATATTAAATGGGCTACTGTTCAATCTCTTTTTTATAATATGGGAAATAGTATACACTTCAGTTACACTTCCAATGCTTCTACTCCCCATACGTATAATAAATACTTTTCTTACCTATTCAATAAGAATTGTATTATACATGCTTTATTTATTGCATAATATTGAATATACTGTTAAAGGAGTGGAGAATATACCAAAACAACCGTTCATAATTGCTTCTAAACATCAATCCCCGTTCGAAGCATTCATCTTTATACTTTTATTTAAAAACGCAGTTTTCATTTTAAAACGCGAACTAAAATGGATTCCATTCATTGGTCTGCATCTTATAGCACTAAAAATGATTTTTATTAATCGTGTAAACGGCATTAAATCTATCAGACACATTATTAATTTATCTAAAATCCGTATAAAAGAAAATAGAAATATAATAATATTCCCCGAAGGTACTAGAACATCTATAACACAAAAAATAAAATATCAACCAGGAGTTGCGGCACTGTACAATGCGCTATCTATTCCCGTATTACCAGTTGCATTAAATACAGGATTATTCTGGCCAAAAAATATATTTTCTATAAGAAAAAATTCTGGAAAGGCAACAATAGAGATATTACCTCCTATACATCCAGGATTAAACAAAAATGAATTCTTAAAAAATTTAGAAAAAACTATTGAAGAAAAAAGTAAAAAATTAACTATAGCTAAAACTAATAATTTACAAATTAATAAAAAAAATCTATAATATGAAACAAGTACAGTTAAGATTTTAATCTCATATGGCAAATCATAAAAATGCTAAAAAAATGATAAAAATCATCGCAAAACGTAATTTAATAAATAAAATGTTTAAAAATAAAACACGCACCGCTATTAAAAAATTGGTTAATATGATTGAGTCTGGTAATAAAAAAAATATTGCTGTAGCATTTCAAAATGCTGAATCTAATTTACAAAAATGTGCAAGTAGAGGTATCATTCACAAAAATACTGCTGCACGTAAAATACGTCGCTTAAATATAAAAGTTAAAACACTAATATCTTCTTCCTAACAGGTCGTAACTATAAAATTTTCAGTTCACACCCTTTCCCTTTTGCAGAATCAAGTCGACCTAATACCTAAAATTTTCTAAAAACACCAACTACTAATCACGTTTATAAACTTAAAATACCTCGCTATACCATAAAATATACAACACAAAAATATATATAAAAAGATCATTAAAATATCTCTATGTATGCTGCAAATCATCTTAATTATCAATAAATAATATATAAAACTAATAATCAAAAATCCATAAACTCCAATTAAATTGGAAAACATACAATAGCACTTTTTAATACTAAACTCTCTCTCTTTACAAAGATTTTCAAAATAATCTTGATAAATCTCTCCTCTATCAATAGAGGAAACTAATTCAATTGAAAATTTCTTTTTATACACTAATTAAATAAAATTAAAGTTCAAAACCTCTTCTTTGTAATAACCCAAAATAAAATAATATATATACCACAAATATAAAATGGAAAATTTTAATAATAAAAACTACTATTTTAATCTCAAACGATAAAAATTTTCATTCATTAAATGAGATGACCCTGATCTCTCTCTTGTCTATAAAAATAGAGTCTATAATACACAGTAAAAATATTAAAGAAATTACTTATAAAGTAATAAAATCCATAGAAAAAAAAATAAACCTCTCAAATTAGATTTAATAAGCTCGAAGATAATCTTAAAATACAAATAATATTTTTATTAATGTTTCTTATCCATATCCTAAAATAACTCCACACTTATATTTTACATTCTCTCCTCCGTAAAACTATACTATAGAATTGAATAAACTCATATAAAATAAAGCTAAGATCTCAGATAATTGGGTGATACAATCCCTTTAAATATAACACCACATAAATTCCTACGCTCTTTTATAAATTTATAAGGGAGATTATATAACTAAAGTAAACTTACATTACATATCACAAGAATTTTTCATATTATAAATCTAATATGCTTAAATATTATATTTAAAAAATTTCTACTACAAAATAAAAATCCTTTTTCAGGTTACCTTCATATTCTTAAGTTTCAAGAGAATTAAATTTCTTAATTTTGAAGTTAGCACTAGCACATTTATGCTTTTTTGTCTCCATCCCTTATCTTAGATGTAGGTATAGGCGAACTAACTTGTAAATTCTGAACATCCATGAAAAACAAACCCTTTTTCTCGTTCTTTATATCAATTATAGTATGAGTGTTAAGGGGTAATGGATCATTTATATACCCATGCCCTACCCCCTGAATTGTAAACACTGGAAAATTGACACTTTTTGCAAATCTTTCCTTTACTCTTTCAACAAGATTACTATTGCTAGAATTAACAAAGTTACCAAAAATCACCGCTTGTACACCATCAAAAATATTAGCCTGTTTTAAATGATCTAAGCTACGTTCCATTGCATATGGATAAACTCTTATATCTTCTAAAAATAGAATTTTTCCTTTTGCATTTACTTGCCAAACAGTTCCTATACTATTTTCAACTAATGTCATATTACCACCAACAATTTTAGATTCTAACCTACCATTTTTTAACTTAATGTTATTATTAATTATCTTCAAGTTATCAAATCTAATAAAATCTTGTTTATTTAATATTAATCCTTCTAATTTCTCAATGGAACTCTCCGAAACAGAATTATTTACTATCATTTCTAACATAGTACCATGCAAGGTTTGCCAATCATACTTAGCTTGTAAATACGTATGCAAAACAGTTACATCACTATAACCTATAAAAACTTTTCGAGTAATCTTTTCTTTTTGATCGCTTGATAATTTTTCCAGATAAGGAATTAACCTAGAAGCTCCTGTTCCACCTCTAATACACCAAATTATTTTGCTTTTACCAATTAAAGCATTAATCAAATCATTAGCTCTAAATTCATCAGAATTAGAATAAAATGAATTATCATTACTATATATTTTTTCCGAAACATGAGGATAAAAACCTAAAGCCTCCACATATTCTTTTATAAAAATTAAATCTGACTCTCTTCCTTTTGAAGAAGGAGCGATAATATCAACTTGATCAATTGCATAAATACTACTCGTATTAACACATAAAACAATAACGTAAAAAATATAAATAATAATAAACATTAAAATATCTTATAAAATTCTTTTTTTAATAAAAAGTCCAATTCAGAAAATGAAACTTCAACTCCGAGCTTTTTCATTGATGTAACACCACAATCTTTTAATCCACAAGGAATAATGCCTCTATAGTGAGAAAGATCTGGAGAAACATTAAGTGCTATACCATGATAAGTTACCCATTTCCTTATATGTATACCAATAGCTGCTATCTTTTCCATTATTCCGTTGTTACTTACCCAAATACCTATTTTATCTCCCCTGAACTCTCCAATAATGTTAAAATACCTTAAGACATTAATAATCCAATCACTCAAATCTCTAATATATAATCTTATATCGCATTTATTTCTTTCTCTAAGATTAAGCATTAAATATACAATACGCTGACCTGGACCATGATACGTATACTTGCCACCTCTATCCGTTTTATACACAGGAAATAAATTTTTCACGATCATTTCTTCATCAGTTACACCAATACCTGCCGTATAAAGTGAAGGATGCTGAAGTAACCATACTAATTCGTCAGATAATCTACTATAAATTCTTTTATTTTTTATTTTCATGAATTTTACAGCATTACTGTAATCAATTAATTGATCAGTTATTAACCATTTCACCATATTTTCACTTATCTGTATTTAATATCTTATGTTTTGTATTAACTATCTGAAGCTTTTTTTATTTAATTTCATTAATTTCAGTAAAACTTTAATTTTATTTACATATATAATAATAAAAATTTTTAATTTATTAAAAACATCTTATCAAAAAATTTTCTCTGTTTTATTTTCAATAAAACAAATTTGAAGTTTACTAAGAAAACCAATTTTTAAAGTTAAATAAAATTTGTCAAAATTAATGTCTTCATGATTCCACAAAACTTAACTCAAATTTTTATCTATAAAATAATTACAAATTTTTAATCGGAACCTAAAGATCTAAATAAGAGATCATTAAATAAATTTAATGCATACCAATCCCCAACGTAAGTGGTGAAACTCACATTTATATATATCCATACTTTTATTATCTTTATCCTTTTCAAGGATCCCACTCATTTAGAAACATTCTAGAGGAACATTCTAAAATTTATCTAAAACAATTAATACTGCAATCTCATACAAAATACATGAAACAATGTATTTCTTATACAGAATCTTCAAAATTTTAACTAAATTTCTACTTTGTTTTATAAATAGGATCTCCATTTTAATTTTACTTTTTCTCTATTTTTCTATTTAGAAAAATAATACTCTCTATAACTATCATTATTAACACTTTTATTTTATATATTTTTGTTATTTAGATAGTAACCCGTTCAAATTTATCTTACAATTCTTAAAAGAAAAACTAACATCAAAACAATTTCTTCAAATTTTAAACTTTCTACTTTTAATTTATTTCTTCCTTTCTTTTTAAAGAAAATTCAACTAATTAATAATTAATATTTCTCATTACTATCTGACTATAAAACTCTAATCCATTTTTCTTTTCTAATTTTATTTTAAAAAAATAATTCTACTACGTTTTATCTCTAACCCATCTATCCTGTCTTCACAAAGCCCTAACAGTTATATACACTACAATATGTAGTGTACAATTACAAAATTAATTATAACAGATCTTTAACACTAACATAATTTCGGCAAAATCTTACAAAATTTCTAAAATTCAAAATAAAAAATACACAATTAATCTTCTTAAAAGATACAAATCTTTATTCACCTATATTCATAACTACATAACAACTAATATTATTTTATATCACTGTTTACATCCTATACCCACACCTCTTTTTTTAAAGAGTTTTTATAAAACACCATATGTCAATAGTCAATCTTATTTAGTGTCTTATTTCTATATAAATAAATATTTATATAACTTAATTTTAATTAAATTAGATATTCGTGATTATAAATTTATATTACATCGTTATCAACGATAATTCCTAGAATATAAATAAGTAAAAAGTTTAATAAAGATAAAATGTATATCTATAACTTTTTATAAATTAACTAATTCAAATTGTTGTATATTTTGATACAATAAAACAATTCGTATTGCTTTTAATATAAAATAAATGACAAATAAACAAGATTCATTATTAACGTTAATAAAAACAAGACATAGCGGATATTTATATGATTCAAACAAACTAGTAAACCAGGCAGATATTATTACTCTAATAGAAGCAGCAAGATTCTCTCCTTCATGCTTTTGCGATGAACCTTGGAGATATATTGTATGTAACAAACAAATTAATCAAAATTCATGGGAAAAATTATTAAATTGTCTTAATAAATCTAACCAAAAATGGGCAAAAAATGCACAAGTCTTAATTATATCGTTAAGTGCAAAAAATTTTCAAAAAATAAATAAAGGAAAAAATTCCTGGGCTAAACACGATACTGGAGCAGCAAACTATGCACTTATGTTACAAGCCACATCTATGAACTTAATGGCACATCAAATGAGTGGATTTAATAAAAATAAAATAATAGAAAAATTTAACATACCTAATAACTTTAATATAATGTCAGTTATATCAATCGGTTACGAAGAAGAAGGAGTTGACATTAAAAAAAAAATAAGAAAACCAATAGAAGAAGTACTTTTTTATGACGAATGGCCGAAGTAATAAAAAAAATGCATGGTACTGGTAATAACTTTGTTATTATAGACTCACGTACAACAAATAACTTAAGACGAGATTATAAACAAATAGCTTATCAAAACAATTGCGATCAAGTGATAGTTATCACTAACTCTAACATAGCGGACTGCTTTATGCATATATATAATGCTAATGGTAGTAAGGCAGAAATATGTGGAAACGCAGCGCGATGCGTTGGATACTTAATAATGTTAGAAAAAAATACTAAATACATAACTATAGAATTAATAAACGGACGCATTTTAGAATGCTTTAAAATTAATAACAAGTCTATAAAAGTTAACATGGGCAAACCATTATTTAAATGGTACGAAATCCCCCTATCTATTAGATGTAATACTCTCTGCTTACCAATAAAAATCGAAATGCTAAAAAATCCAATTGCAGTAAATATTGGTAATCCTCACATAGTTTTTTTTGTTGATAATATCGACAAAATACCATTGCAAAATTTAGGACCAAAACTGGAAAAACACGCTCTTTTCCCTGAAGGAATAAATATCAGTATTGCTCAAATCAAAAAACATGGAGAAATAAACTTGAAAGTTTGGGAAAGAGGTACAGGTATTACTTCTTCATGTGGTAGTGCGTCTTGTGCAGTATTTGTCGCATCTATTCTTCTTAAACATCTACCTACTAGTAGTACACAAACATTTATAAACTCACAGGGAGGAAAAATACTGGTGCAATGGGTATCAAACAATATATTCATAACCGGCGATGTAGGATTTCTTAAAAAGAAAAATTCTTAAATTTTAAATATAATAATTCATTTTTTCTAAAACCTTTTTACCAATTACAGCAGGAGTTTCTGCAATTGCAATGCCAGCACTCTTCATAAATTCTAACTTCGAATCAGCATCCCCACCGCTATTAGAGGAAATGATAGCCCCAGCGTGCCCCATGCGTTTTCCTGGAGGTGCTGTCTTACCGGCTACAAACCCAACAACTGGCTTCTTAGTTTTCTCTGTCTTTAAAAAAAGTGACACATCCTCCTCCTCGTTTCCACCTATTTCACCAATAATTACAATACCATAAGTATCATTATCCTTCAAAAAAAGCTCTACACAATCAATAAACGTCACACCATGAATAGGATCGCCTCCAATTCCTATACACGTCGACTGACCTAGACCAATAGCAGTGATCTGTGCTACCGCTTCGTAAGTCAACGTCCCAGAGCGAGATATAATCCCTATATGTCCACGTTTATGAATATATCCTGGCATAATACCTATCTTACACTCTTCAGGAGTTATAATTCCAGGACAATTAGGACCAATCAATTTACTTTTCGAACCAATAAGTGCACGTTTAACTTTTATCATGTCAAGTACAGGGATTCCCTCTGTAATGCAAACTACTATTTCTATTTCCGCATCTATTGCTTCTAATATTGCATCAGCAGCAAACTTAGCAGGTACATATATCACTGTAGCATTTGCATTAGTTTTATCTCTAGCTTCTAGTACAGTACTAAAAACCGGCAAATTAAGATGGGAAGTTCCCCCCTTGCCGGGGGTTACGCCACCTACCATTTTTGTTCCATACCTAATTGTCTGTTCTGAATGGAACGTACCCTGCATACCGGTAAAACCCTGGCATATTAATCTTGTACTCTTATCTACTAAAATTGACATGATAAACTATTTACTAATTTTACTATCACCTGTGCAGCATCATCGAATCCTTCTACAAGAGTAACATCTAACCCAGAACTTTTTAAAATTTTATTTCCATCTTCAAAGTTAGTGCCTGACAACCTAACTACCAACGGAACATTTATATTCATTTCTCTTGAAATCTCACTTATACTGCTTGCAATGGTATCACAACGCATTATACCTCCAAATATGTTGATTAATATTCCCTTTACATCACTATCAGATAACAAAATTCTAAGTGCATTAATAATAACTTCCTTACTCGCACTACCACCAATATCCAAAAAATTTGCAGGTTTTGCACCATAATACTTTATTATATCCATTGTTGCCATAGCAAGACCAGCACCATTTACCATACAACCAATATTACCTCCACCCATTTTAATATAACTAAAACCATATTTCATGGCTTCCATTTCTTCTACTTTATCGGAAGTGTAAAGCTCCATAATTTCAGGATGACGATATAAAGCATTATCATCAAAACTAACTTTTGCATCAACCGCAATAAAATCTCCTGAACTTATCTCAGCTAATGGATTAATTTCTATTTGACTTGCATCAGTTGCGATAAATGCATCATACATGCTTTTAGCAATATCAGTTATTCTTCTTACTTGTCTTAAACTTAAATTAAAAATACTACCTAATTTACTACTATCAAAATTCACAAAACCAACAGAATAATCAATAACAAATCTTACAAGCTTCGTAGGAAAATTTTTTGCGACTTCCTCAATATCAACCCCACCTTCTGAAGAAAATATAAATACTAAAGTACTAAGCTTTGGATCAATTACTAGGCTCAAATAATATTCTTTTATAATATTTAAACCTTCCTCAAGGTACACTTTCTTTACCTGTAATCCCATTGAACCAGTCTGATGAGTAACTAAGGCCATACCAAGCATAGACTCAACAAACCTCTTAGCTTCCTCGGGGGACTTTGCAAATTTTACACCACCAACCTTACCTCTTCCGCCTGCATGAATTTGAGCTTTAATTACAAATACATCAGATTTTAACTTATCCATTCCGATTTCTACTTCCTCTACGGAAGAGACAACAAAACCTCTCGGAATCGGAACACCAAACTTGCACAAAATTTCCTTTGCTTGATACTCATAAACGTTCATAGTTCATAAACCATAATTAATTAATTCCACCCCCCTTTTTATTTCTTTAAAAGGAAATCAGATACATTTTTTTTTATCCCTAGCTCTCTTCTTAGCTTTTTTTCTAGCTATCTTTTCAGATCTCTTCTCATGATATTGCTTTCTCATCTTTACACCTCTTCCTTCCTTCTGAATTGTCTTCTTCAAAACAGGGAATGCCCTATCTATATCACCATAATGAACCGATACTTCAATCAAAGTTTACACACCGTATAATATATCCCTATGATATGGATTAAACTGATTAAATTGTCAATTTTTTTTTAGCATACTCATATATAAATAACAATATAAACAATAAAAATACAAAAGTCTTAGGATTTTATTATTAAAAATAAAATCTTACGTATTATAACATTAATATTTTATACATATTTGATTCAATCCAAGTGAAGTACTTTTTAACCTTTTATCAAAACCACTGTCACTATTATTTTATATCTTCACATTAGTCTTCTTCTTATACATAGCTTCAAAATCTATAGGATCTAGCATAAGAGGAGGAAACCCTCCACTACTTGTAACTCTTGCAATTACCTCTCTTGCAAATGGAAAAAGAAAAGTAGGTCCATCTATAAATAAAATTCGTCTTGCCTCTTCAATATCTAATTTTAAAAAATTTTCTATTAAAAAAACACCACAATATTTTGTTTCACAAATAAAAGCAATATCACTACTGATATTTTTATTATTTACTGTTGCTTTTGCCTCTATGTGTAAAGTAATTTCATGAAAAAGTTTTCCTTTATTATCTTCACTATTTTTGATTCCTTCTAATCTCGCTGAATTAATACTTACCATTACACTAATATTTGGGACCTCTCGAGGTAAAAATGGTGAATTTGGATTTTCGAATGATAAATCTTTAATATATTGACCATAAACTTTTAACCGTGACTCTTTGTAATATACCATTATTATTTTTAATTAAAGTTTATTTGAAATACTTATACTTTCTTGTACAATATAGCCATTTATAAATAAATAGCAAATCTAAGAATTAGAAGTTAATTATTTGGAATATAAAATAAAATAAACCATTTCGTTAACAATTAGTTTAATTAATTATTATATTAATATTACTATTTATGATAGAACTCGTAATATATGCTTTGTTAGCAGCTTTTATTTTTTCACGATTATATAATTCTTTAGGAAGATCTACAAGTTCTAATATAAAAAAACTAACCAATATAATTGACGCAAACCAAGAAGAAAAAAATATAGTAGAAAACGTTGAAAATTATATTTATAATGACACTGACAGTAGCTCAATAAAAGCTACTTACGAACAAATATTACAAATAAATAAAAATTTCTCAATTTTCAATTTTATGAAAGGTTCAAGCTTAGTTTTTGAATTAGTAATAAAATACTACAACCAAGGAAATTTACCCAAATTAAAACCACTCCTAGATAAGGAATTATATAGTAACTTTGTAGAAAAAATCAAATATCGCAAAGAAGTACAAGAATCTATAATTGTTTCTATTATCACACAAAAAATTTTAGAAATAAAATTAATAAAAGATACAGTACACATTGTAGTATATTTTCTCTCAGATCAAATTAATTTTATTAAAAACGACAAAGGAGAAATTATATCTGGTAATACATCTACTATCAATAAAGTTGAAGATATTTGGCAATTTAAAAAAAATATTACTTTCTCAAATCCAAAATGGCTTCTCACATCCGTAGAATATAAAAAAGAAGATAATGAACATTAATAATTATTTTGCTGAAAAAAAATTACGTGAAATAGTACTTGATACTGAGACTACTGGTCTAGATATTAAATTTGGACACCGAATTATTGAAATAGGATGTGTTGAATTAATCAATCGTATTCCAACTGGCAAGGTATTTCACCGATATATCAATCCGAAAAGGGATATACCTTATCACTCATTTAAAATCCATGGTATTAGCAAAGAATTCCTAAAAGACAAACCATTATTTTCGGATATAGCACTAGAATTTCTTAATTTTATATCTAATGACATTTTAATAATTCATAATGCTGAATTTGATATTAAATTTTTAAATATGGAATTAAATAAATTAAATGCTAAATTAATCTCTCAAGAAAGAGTCCTAGATACATTATTACTTGCAAGAAAAAAATTCACAGGATCACCAGCATCTTTAAGTGCATTATGCAAACGTTTTAACATATCACTAGAGAATAGAGAACTACACGGAGCACTAGTCGATGCTCAATTACTTGCAAAAGTATACGTTGAGCTTACTGGAGGATTGCAAATTTTTTTATTTAATAATAAACAACATAAACAAAATAATGTCTCTACAGACATCCACCATTATAGATATAATAACATAACTCATAGAAAATACTCACCAAGCGATGAAGAAATCAATGAACATAAAAAACTATTAAATAAAATTCATAATCCGCTTTGGAAAAAATTATAAAATAAATATATAAAAACAATAAATATAAATAAGTGATGTTAAGTTCTATAAAATTACTATCTAGTATAGCAATAATGCTATCATCTATTTTTCTAAGTTACTGTTTTTTTACTAAAAAGGGAATTTTTGCTCCTAATCCTATTGTTGTTAGAAATTTAGAAATAAAAATAGGAGGAAATTTTTCTCTAATTAATCAAGATGGGCAAATTATACATAGTAATAACTTTAAAGATAAATATATGATAATTTTCTTCGGATTCTCTTCTTGTAAAAAAATTTGTCCTATGAATCTTGGAATAATTTCAGAATTGCTTTCAAAACTAGACGAAAAAACTAATAATAAATTACAAGCATTTTTTATAACAGTTGATCCTGAACGTGATAATGTAAAGAAACTCAAAGAGTTTCATCAACAATTTGATCACAGAATACAAATGTTAACAGGTGAAAAAGAAAAAATAAGTCAAGTAATTGCAGATTATAAAGTATATTCCAGCAAAATCGTTGAAGAAGATGAAATTAATCACTCTTCAATAATATACCTCATTGGACCTAAGGGAAAATATATCACGCATTTTATAGCTGATCTAAATTCAGACGAAAGTCAATCAGACAAGATTAAAAATGAAATAAAAAAATATATAAACGAAAAATCATAAACTCGTTACAGTTTTCCATACTAAAAATTACCACTTTGATAAGTTTTACACATTCTGTGTTCAAATAATTCAGAAATCAATTCACATAAGAAATCTACTTTTAAATAAAATAAAAAATACAACTACTACTAAATAGTAATATTTTTAGTTTCATTCATTTTTTTATTTAAAATAAACTTTATTAAAAATTGTTTTACACATATACATTAATCCATATTTTATTTCCTTTTGAAAAGGAAATAAAATTACAAACCCTTAGTGTACAAAATTTCTATATTGTGACAACATTTTATTCGATAGTAAATAAATCACTGAATCTCAAAATATACATCACACCACTTTTTATATATTTTATAATTAATTATTTTAATAAATCCGATTTTCTAATACTAGAAATAGCCCAATTCCATAATCAACTATCCACCAGAATCTACATTTATAAACATAAAAAATACAAAATACCTACTGTCCTACCACTAACTTTTAAAAATTTAAATACTTTTCTTCATCTAAAATTTTTGATAATTTTATCTAATAAAATTAAATAAACACCAATAAATCTTCATAATAAAAAAGCTATAGTAAATACCGAACAAATAATAGAAATTAGTAAAAATCTCACAACTATTTTAATTTCAGACCACCCACTTTTTTCAAAATGATGATGTATTGGAGTCATAAGAAAAATCCTTATCCCATTTCCATATTTAAGCCTTGTATATCTAAAATATAATACCTGAATAATCACAGATAAAGTTTCTATTACAAAAATTATCCCAATAATTGCAAAAAGCATTTCTCTTTTAATAAAAACGCTAACTAGTCCTAAAGCCGCGCCAATTGATAAACTTCCAACATCACCCATAAAAACTCTCGCAGGATATATATTAAACCATAGAAAACTTAAAAGTGCTCCCACAAGCGCAATACAGAACAGAACGATATCCATATCATTCACTCCTTGAGTAAGGTGTGCAATTAGTCCTAAAAAAATAAAAGAATTAATAACTTGAGTTGCTGCAAGACCATCTAAACCATCTGTAATATTTACAGCATTAGAAGAACTAACAATTACAAGCACAATAAATGGAATATATAAATGACCAAAATAAATTACTATTTCTTTAATAAAAAACGTCTCTTCTGTAATCCTTTTGGGAAAATACAACTTAAACATTAATATACCGATTAATGTAATAATAACTTGAGCAAGTATTTTAATTTTTACTCTTAAACCCAAGTAGCTATTTGCCTTTAATTTTAAAAAATCATCAATAAACCCAATTATAGCAAAAGACAAAGTTACAAATATAAGTAATAAAATCTCCGCAGTTAATTGAATCCACAATAAAATTGACAATAAGGAAGAAACTAATATTACTATCCCACCCATAGTAGGAACGTGTTTTTTTTTTATTAAATGACTTTCTGGTCCAAATAATCTAATTGGCTGCCCGTCTTTACATATTTTCTTGAAGAATTTTACAAAAAAGTAAAAAAGAACAAATCCAGAAATAAATGAAGTACAAAATACTTTTATATATAAAAAATTACCTATCATTTAATTTTAAATAATGTTAAGCATAAATTAATATTTCACATTTTTATAAATAACTTAAATATTTAAAACCCACCATTATCTCTTAACTCTACTAAAAATTTAAATAATAAAAGAATTTTTAATACTTAATTTTTAATTTTTAACTTCTAATTCATATATTCTCTTATTAAAGAGTAGAGAGAAAAACTTTTAAAAATCCACTATTTAAACTATTAAAGAATATAAAATATACGGTCTACTTTTATATGTTCATTATTACACACACCCTTATTAAGGGTGAACAAAACATAAAATAACACAAAATACAAATATATTAAAATTTTCTATCCTTTTTGGAAATTAAAACAACAAAATTTTAAAAACTTACAATAGGTACTGCTGCCTACAAGCACTATTCTCTTACCTGCTAAATTTTAAAAAATTAAATATATACTTATAACTACATTTAAAATTAAACTATCAAATCCCTCCATAATCTTTAACTGAAACTATCTATCTTACTTTAGCTCAAACATATCAAATATTCTTAGCAATCTTCTGCTAATATTTTTTAATACGCTAAATTAAGCATCAAAATCATTAGTTACTAACTCTACTCTCTATATTTTATTATACATATTATTTTAAACAGACTAGCCATATATCTTTCTTCTGACTTACTTTAAATCACTTTTATTAAAACTTAAAGAAAGTTGTTTATGAACAAAAATTGTTTTACTTTTACCAAAAAACTAAATTAATTTTAAATATTATTTCTTATATCCCAAAAACCCTAATTAAAAACTTCAACAATTTATCAACCAATAACCTTCTAATTAAAAATGAGAACATTTATAATGTTATATCGACCTTCAATATAATACACCCTTTATAAGGACGAAAGAGAACTTTCTTCTCCTAAATATTAAGCATAACCTTCTCACATTAAAACGATAATTCTACTAATTATTTTTATAACTTCTATTATACTCTCTATAAATTAATAATTTTACGCAGTTAAAACTCTAACAATCATTCATAAATCTCCGTACTATAAGATCCATTTTCATCTTGTGTGAACCTTTAATTAAAACCACGTCATTGTTTTGAATAATATTAGGCAAATAATCTCTTAACTCGCTAGAATTATCAAAATGCATACCCCTTATATTTTCTGGTAGAAACCTCTGCAACTCTAACATAAACTTACCAACTGTATAAACCCCATTAACACAACACTCTACAATAGAATTAAGCAAACCTACATGAAACTTTATACTCTTATTGCCAAGCTCTAACATATCACCAAGTAATGCTACTTTTCTATGAGAAGAATATGTACATAGCGTTTTTATTGCAGCTTTTACCGAAGATGGACTAGCATTATAAGAATCATCAATTAAATATATATTCTTTCCATTAAATTTTAATTTATGAAAACTACCTCTACCCCTAGTTATATTAAATTTCTTAAGCGTAAATGGAAATTTCAATAAATCAAGACTAAGGCTTTGCAAAATTACTGCAATAATCAACACAGAGTATACAAAATGCTCACCTCGAACAAGTAAATTACAATTTATAACTGTATTATCACTAAACCTAATTTTAAAACTTAATCCATAATTATCATCCCTTGCCAAGTCTAATAAACGAACAGTAGCACTTCTGTGCTTACCAAAACTCACTACCTTCCTCTTATTACAAAATGACAAAAAATAATTATAATACCTATTATCTCTATTTATAATTAAAATACCATCATTCTTCATGCCATACAAAATTTCTGATTTTGCTTCAGCAATATCAAGTAATGAAGAAAAATTCTCAATATGAGTGGGTTCTACATTAGTAATGACTGCAATATCAGGACTACTGATCTCTGATAACTTTCTTATTTCGTTAGCTTTGCTCATACCCATTTCAAGTATTAAATATTGACAATTTTCTGAAGCCTTTAAAATCGTTAAAGGCAGCCCTATATCATTATTTAAGTTCCCTTTATTCGCATGAGATATTCCATATTGCGATAAAACAATATTCAACATATCCTTTGTGGTAGTTTTTCCTATACTACCTGTAATTGCAATAACTTTAGCCCTAATAAGAACATTTTTAATATAATATGATGCCATATCATGCAAAGCCTTAAGGGTATCTTGAACAAGAATTAAAGGAAAACTAGTATTATAATTACTGCATTCTCTTACTATTGCAATTACCGCTCCCTTTAAAAAAGCTTCACCTAAAAAAACATGCCCATCAAAATTCTCTCCCTTAAGGGCAATAAACACATCACCCCTTTTTAAGGTTCTCGTATCTATCGAAATATTTGAACTATATATTCGCTCATCATAATTACCTATTTTTTTTCCACCAGTAGCATAAATTATATTTTTTGTATTCCACTTGAACATTCTGTGTATACCTTAATAATTAATATTAGAACAGCTATATAAAATCCTATCACACAATTTTATATCATATAATGCATATGATAAAATAGATATTTTCAAACAAAATTATAATTGAAATTAATATAGAATTATTAATTCTCTCAAAATGAGAAAAATACAAAAACCTAAACATAAAATGTCATTCCAAATTAATTAATAAGACTAATAATTTTAAATTATAAGAATCAAACCTGCTAAGTTATATTGCAAAAAAACTTTTTATAAAGTAAAATAAGAATGTTTAGTTTATGAAAATAAATTCTAGTAATTCCAAGAAGGGAGGAGATTATGTCTAAATATTGGTGCGAAATTTATAGAGCATTGTTTTATGCCATACTACCCCTCTCCTAAGGAGGATGGGCGTCCCTTTTATCTAAAGCTATCAACTACAAAATAATAAAATAAAGAGGTAAAATAAAATAATATGAGTGATAAAAAAAAATACGACAATAATAATATTTTTGCTCAAATAATAAAAGGTGAATTATCTTGCAAAAAGGTATATGAAAATGATAGCATGTTAGCATTTTACGATAAATATCCTGATGCACCAATTCACATTCTAGTTATACCAAAAAATCAGTATATCTCATATGATGATTTTATTCTGAATGCTCCCACAGAAGAAATAATAAACTTCTTTAAAAGAATAGTAAAAATAATACATAAACATAACCTAGAAAAAACTGGATATAGATTAGTTACTAATTATGGTAAAAATGGAGAACAAATTATACCACACTTTCATATTCATATTCTAGGTGGTAGAAAATTAGGAAAACATGTAAATAACTTATAATTTTTCATTCATTTTATATGAGCGAATACTTAACTATAATAATTTTCATCTGCATATCAGTTATAATATCTTTCGTACTTGGCGTATTGCCGGTATTATTTACAATAAAAAGTTTCGATAAGGAAAAACTTTCTACATATGAATGCGGATTTGAACCCTTGTCAAGAGCAAGAAAAAACCTTAATATCAAATTTTATTTAATTTCAATACTATTCATAATATTTGATCTAGAAATTGCTTTTCTTTTCCCTTGGGCCGTTTCATTATATAAAATAGGTTATTACGGCTTTTGGTCTATGATAATATTTCTTACAATACTTACTATAAGCTTTATCTACGAATGGTGTAAAGGTGCATTAGAATTAGAATAAGAAATGAATCATCATAACAGTACTTTTAATAAAAAAAATAACAATTGGAGCCAATATAAGAAAGAAGGATTTCTTATTACCAAATTTGGTGATTTGATAGATTACATAATGAATTGGGCAAGATCAAATTCATTATGGCCTATGACATTTGGTCTTGCATGTTGTGCAGTAGAAATGATACACACTGCATCAAGTCGATATGATCTCGATAGATATGGTATGATTTTCCGCGCAAGTCCAAGACAAGCAGATGTTATGATTGTTGCAGGCACACTAACCAATAAAATGGCATCTGCATTACGTAAAATTTACGATCAAATGTCAAATCCAAAATATGTTGTATCTATGGGTAGTTGCGCAAACGGTGGTGGATATTATCATTATTCCTATTCAGTAGTACGTGGTTGTGATAAAATTGTACCTGTTGATATATATGTTCCAGGATGCCCGCCAACTGCCGAAGCGCTTCTATATGGAATGTTGTGTCTACAAAATAAAATAAAGCGAAACATATAATATGAATAAAATTGCCGAATATATACAAAAAAAAACCGGATGTAAATGTTTTCAACAGAATGATAGTAATACAATTATAATATATTCAACTCTAGATGATATCAGAAACCATTTACTCTTTCTACGCAACAATAAAAAATGCAGATTTGAGCTATTGATTGACATTTTTGGAATTGATTACCCAAATAGAAAAAAACGCTTTGAATTAATATACAACCTGCTTAGTATTGTATATAATATTAGAGTACATGTAAAACTCCAGTTACATGAGGGTGATACTCCTTCTAGTGTAACAAATATATTTAGCGCAGCTTCATGGTTTGAACGTGAAGTTTTTGATATGTATGGAATAAAATTCTATAATCACCCAAATTTACAAAGAATTCTAACAGATTATACTTTTAAAGGCCATCCAATGCTAAAAGATTTTCCACTTACTGGCTATGAAGAAGTTAAATATGATATAAAATCAAAAAAAATTAAATACAGTCCTATTGATTTACCACAAGATTTTCGAATATTTGACAATTTATCTCCATGGGGTGGCAAGATACAAAATAAACATAAAAAATAAAATGATAGCACAGAGAAAAATATCTTTAATTGGTGCAGGAAATATAGGCGGAACTTTAGCTCACATGATTGTTCTCAAAGAACTTGGTAATGTCATATTGCTTGATATCGATAATGAAATATCACAAGGCAAGGCACTTGATATTGCAGAATCATCCTCTATCGAAAAATTCGATACTAGTATAATAGGTACTAGCGAATATAAAGATATAGAAAATTCTGATGCAATTATAATAACTGCTGGCATTAAAAGAAAACCTGGTATGAATAGAAATGATCTTTTCCAGACTAATGCTGAAATAATGAAAAAAGTTGGTAAAAACATTAAAAAATATTCTCCAAATGCTTTCGTAATAGTAATCACAAACCCCCTAGATGCCATGGTTTCAGTAATACATAAATCTTCAGGTGTTCCAAATCACATGATTGTTGGAATGGCGGGAGTACTTGATTCATCTCGTTTTTGTTATTTTCTCGCAAACGAATTAAATATCTCAATCGAAAATATATCTACTTTTGTGCTCGGAGGACACGGTGACACCATGATACCTCTTGTTCAATATACCTCTATTTCTGGTATTCCTCTTACTCAAATTATTGATATGGGTTTTATCACACAAAAAAAAGTTAATGAAATAATCGAACGTACTCGTAATGGCGGAAAAGAAATAATTGATTTACTAAAATTCGGATCAGCGTACTATGCTCCTGCATCTTCAGCTATATATATACTAGAATCATATTTAAAAGATAAAAAACGTATACTAGCATGCACTTCCTACTTAAATGGCGAATATGGTGTAAAAGACTTGTTTATTGGTGTTCCTACAATCATCGGGAAAAATGGAGTTGAAAAAATCTTAGAAATTAAAATGGAAGATAATGAACAAAAAATGTTTAATCAATCTGTAAAAATAACAGAAAACTTAATAAAAACTTTAAATAATAACTAAAAACGCAACTAAAGATAATAACGAAAATATTGAAAATTAATTTATACCCAATAGTAAAACTTCTTTTTTTTTGTCATTAAAAGAATCTACTTTAAAAAATTTATTTATTAAAAGTTTATTTTATTTACAACCTATACTACTAATGAAAAAGTTTTCTTCCCAAGAGAGAGGAGAAGAAGGAATGAGGAGAAAAGTATTATCAAATAAGGAAATCCCGCACAAAAAGTACTAACCCATTAAAACTAAATTCATGTCCTGCACAATTTATTATATGCTTCTACATGAAATACACATATAATATTCGTTATATTCTATCTAAAAATAGAACATAATTCTTATCTCTTATTTTTATTTATTTATTAAAAGCAAAAGCTTTTATTTGAGAATAAAACTCTTCTATCACTATTTTATATACCTTCTTCCTAAAAAAGATAGCATTCGTCATTAAAGCATTTATATTTTGCCAACGCCATTCTATAAATTCTGGGCAATTAGTATAATTAATATTAATTTCTTTATCTTCTCCACAAAATTTCATTAAAAACCATATCTGCTTCTGTCCAAAATATTTCCTATTCCAATAAGTTGGTATAAACCCTCTAGGTAAATTATAGTATATCCAATTTCTACTTTTGGTTACAATTTCTACTTTATTAGTTCCAACTTCCTCTAATAATTCACGTAACGCAGCACTTTTTAATTTTTCACTATCATCAATACCACCTTGTGGCATTTGCCAATAAGAATCATTACTAAAACGTTTTCCGACAAAAATACGTCCCTGTTTATTAAACAACATTATACCAACGCAAGGACGATATTTATCATCTTCCTGATAAACCATAAACTTTTTTATATAAAAAACTCTCTATTGCTATCATTTAGCAATCTATTTCAGAAAATTAACTTTAACAACTATAAATATAATTTACATAAAATATAAACATAACCGAATTCTCTCTAATTTAAAAAGCACAATTATAACATCCTTGGTTCCTCAAATCCTTGTTAATTTTCTTAACATTCTCAGTATTATGGATCTAATTATTAAAACCCATTAAATATATATAAAATCCCCACGAGAATCTGTTTTACCTTGCGGGATACAGTTTACCATATTTGACAATCTAAGTCAAAACTTTTTGTTACTGTAGCAATAAAATAAACTATACTTATCGATTTTAACCTAAATAATTAAGCAAATCATATATAAAAATTAAAACAAATTAAAATAGATAACTAGCTTATATAATCCCAATATACAATAAAGAATCCACACAATAAAATTGTATAAAAACTTATCTAAATAAAACTATAAAATCAACCTACTTTTATTTATAAAATATCTATAGAATTTATGAACACGAATATTTTAATTAAAATGCAACAAACTACAAAGTATAAATCAGAGTTTTTAAATTTTATTAAAGAAAGAGAATACCTATACCAATGTACAAATATTGAAGAATTAGATCAATTACTAACACAAAACAATTACATTGTTGCATATATAGGATTTGACTGTACAGCTCCAAGTTTTCATATCGGTCATCTTATACATATTATGATGCTCCGTCATCTACAAAAATTTAATTATAAACCAATAATTTTACTCGGAGGTGGAACAACAAAAGTTGGTGACCCGTCCGGTAAAGATAAAACAAGAAATATTTTATCTACAGATGATATAGATCGAAATATGACAAATATAAAGAAAAAATTAAAAAAGATAATATCTTTCAACAATAAAAAAACTAGCCCTATTATAGTAAACAACGCAGATTGGTTAAACGACATAAAATATATAGATTTTCTACGTAGCATAGGAATATACTTTTCTATAAATCGTATGCTAAATTTTGACAGTATAAAGATTAGACTAAAAAGAAAACAAAATTTAAGCTTTCTTGAATTTAACTACATGCTATTACAAGCTTATGACTTTATTAAATTAAATAAAAAATATGGCTGTCGTTTACAAATAGGCGGAGCTGATCAATGGGGGAATATAGTAAATGGAATTGAACTCGGCAAAAAATTAAATTTACCCAAATTATTTGGCCTTACTACACCTCTTTTACTAAATGCACAAGGAAAAAAAATGGGCAAAACTGAAAATAAAACAATATGGCTTGATAGCAAAATGTTAAAACCCTACGACTATTGGCAATATTTTCGCAACATTAATGATCAAAATGTTGGACGCTTTTTAAGATTACTTACTGATCTACCAATTAATGAAATTAAAAAATTAGAATCCCTGAAAAATCAAGAAATAAATGAAGCAAAAAAAATTTTAGCAACAGAAGTAACAAAAATATGTCATGGCAGAAAAGAAGCAAAACTTGCACAATCCACAGCAGTTTCTACTTTTGATAACAAAGATAATTCTTTACTTCCAAAGTATACCATAACAAAAGAACAAATCACGAATGGCATATCTCTAATAAACATTTTACACAATACAGGTCTCGAACCATCAAAATGTGCTGCAAAACGTTTGATACAAAATAACGGATGTAAAATTAACGATATCATTGTAAATGATACTAATTACGTAATAAATTTTAATAATTTTAAATATCACCCATTTATAAAACTATCTGCAGGAAAAAAACGACATATAAAAATTGTAATATATTAAACTAAATAGAATCTTCTCCCTAGAGAAACAAAATATTTAATAAAATTAAAATAAAAATAAAATTTGGAATAAAAGTACATATTAATCAGTACAAAATATTATCAATAAACTATTTAATTAAATAAAAATTTAAATTTAAACACAAAATATTATAAAATCACAATACATAAAACCTCTACCACTTTATATTTATCCGATTATTTCTTAATATAATAAAATGAAATATCATAAAACAACACTTCTTTTCTATGCCAATCAACAGTATAAACAACTTTAAACAAACCTCCCTTTTTTTAGAATAAATGAGATATGCCTTCTATACATTAAAAATGCTCTTGATTTTGAAGAAAACCTTTTACTAAAAATCCTAATTTATTAAACAAAATTAAAACCTTTACAAAGCTCTAAAAGAAATCTGATTATAAAAAGTAACAATCCAAACTTTTTATGAAGTTAAAACTTCTATGATTTAATTTAAAATTAAAAGATTGTCACAATCCAAAATAACTATCAGCACACAAATAAAAACCTATAAACAAGGTATATAATAATATTAACATTATTTTAATAAAACAAATAGCTTTAATAAAATTAAAATTTAAACTCACAAAACTAAAAATTTTCTATAACTTGTTAGAAATCCACACACATTAATTTATATAAAATACAAAACATCCAAATATCCAATAAAAACAAACCACTATTTGATGATAATATAGCCCTAAATCTTTTTTATTAAAATTTCATCATTAAAGGCGTACACCACTAGTTTATCGCCTTCAGTTACTTCTCCAGACAAAAGTAATTTAGCTAAATTATTTTGAATAGATTCTTGCATTACCCTTTTTAAGGGTCTTGCTCCATATTCAAAATCATAACCAGTATGCATTATCAACTCCTTAGCACTCTCTAACAGACTTATATCTAACTTTCGTTTAGCGAGCATTTTCTGCAAATAAAGAAACTGAACATCTATTATTTTATAAATATCGTTTTTAGTTAAATTATGAAATATAACAATTTCATCTAACCTATTCAAAAATTCAGGACGAAATACAGATTTAACTATTTTCATTACTTCCTTTTTTACAGAATCAAAGGAACTTTTTAGCATTATCTCAGCACCGAGATTAGAAGTTAAAATCAATATTGTATTACGAAAATCAATTAATTTACCACGACTATCAGTCAGTCTACCTTCATCAAAAATTTGTAATAACAAATTAAACACATCTGGATCTGCTTTCTCTATTTCATCAAACAAGATTACTTGATACGGTCTTCTTCTTATTGCTTCAGTTAATCTACCACCTTGCTCGTAACCAACATATCCAGGAGGTGCACCAATTAACTTCGAAACAGAATGTTTTTCCATATATTCAGACATATCAAAACGCAAAAGCGCTAACTGATCACTAAATAAAAACTCAGCAAGAGCTTTTGCAAGCTCTGTTTTCCCAACTCCTGTTGGCCCCAAAAATAAAAATGAACCAAACGGCCTATTAGTGTCCTGTACGCCTGAACGAGATCGCCTTACTGCATTACTTATTGCTTCTATTGCATCTTTTTGTCCTATTACTCTTTTTCCTATTTCATTTTCCATACTAAGAAGCTTTTCTTTTTCATCATACATCATATTACTAACTGGAATCCCAGTCCATTTTGAAACAATATTTGCAATATCATTTTCAGTAACTTCTTTTTTTAAAAAACTATCAGTAACCTTTTCTTGACTTTTTAATTCATTTTCGAGTTGTGGAATTATACCGTACATTAATTCTCCAGCCTTTCCTAAGTCTCCACTACGTTGAACCAGTTCTAATTCTTTTCTAGCACTATCTAATTTTTCTGCTGTATCTTGTATCTTAGCTATTTTATCTTTTTCTATTTGCCACTTATTTGTTAAATCAACAAATTTAATATTCATATTTTCAATTTCATCGTTTATTTTTTTTAAACGCTGCTTTGAATTTTCATCAAACTCCTTCTTTAAAACTTCTGATTCAATTTTTAATTGCATTATTTTTCTCTCAAGTTCATCTATAATTTCTGGTTTACTATCCATTTCAATTCTTACCCTGCTAGCTGCTTCATCAATTAAATCAATTGCCTTATCAGGTAAAAATCTATCTGTTATATATCTACTAGATAACAGTACAGCAGAAATTATTGCACCATCTGTAATTCTAATACCATGATGTACCTCATATCTTTCTTTTAAACCTCTAAGTATTGAAATGGTGTCAGTTTCAGTTGGTTGAGAAATGAATACAGGCTGAAAACGTCTTGCAAATGCAGGTTCTTTTTCTATATGCTCACGATACTCATCTAAAGTTGTAGCTCCTATACAACGAATTTCTCCGCGCGCAAGAGCAGGTTTTAGTAAATTTGAAGCATCCATTGTACCATCTGATGCTCCCGCTCCAACTAAAGTGTGTAATTCATCAATGAACAATATTATTTTTTTTTTTGTTCTTGAAAGTTCATTAATAACTGCTTTTAATCTTTCCTCAAATTCTCCTCTAAATTTTGTTCCTGCAACTAATGCACCAAGATCTAATGATAAAACTTTTGCACCACGTAAACCAAGTGGTACATCATTTGCAACTACTCTATTTGCAAGCCCTTCAACTATTGCAGTCTTTCCAACCCCTGGTTCACCTATTAATACTGGATTATTTTTTGTACGTCTTAGTGATACTTGCATGGTTCTTCTTATTTCTTCATCTCGACCAATTACCGGATCAAGTTTTCCTTGCGTAGCTAGTTCTGTAATATCTTTTGTATATTTTTTTATTGTATTTAACTTTTCTTCACTATTTGGAGAATCTGCATTATAACCTTTTCTGATTTCTAAGATAGCTGAATTTAATTTTTGCTGGGTTACACCATTTTCTGTTAAAATTTTACTTACGGTATCATATTTTTGTGCAACAAGACCTTGTAATAGATGTTCAACAGTAATAAATGAATCGTTATTTTTTTTTGCAAAATTAGCTGAATTTTCGAAAACTTTTGCAACTTCTCTTGAGAGGCCGAGATTAGTATTATCAGGTCCTTCAATTACTGGAAGTCTTTTTATCGCATCATTTACAGCATTAGAAATATTTTGCACATTACCTCCGCAAGCATTTATCAGATCTTGTACTAAATTTGATTCATCTTCTAACATTACATTAAGTAAATGTTCATTTGTAAGAGTTTGATGTCCTAATCCTAATGCTTTTATTTGAGCACTTTGAATTAAGTTTTTTGCTTTTTCAGTAAATTTATTAAAGTTCAT